>NZCB01000018.1 GCA_002688165.1 Candidatus Pacearchaeota archaeon
ATTAAGAGATTCCGAAGTCTTGCAGACTTCTTCATCCAAATTCGGTTTTGTGGGTTGCCTCAAAACCGAACTTCTCTTAAGCCCAATGTTAAATCCAATAGCTAAAAGAACCTTAAACCCCCGGCCTCCCGCCCCTTAGGGAGAGAGCACTTTCTTGCCACCCAAATAACTAAATATCCAATTTTTTGAAAATTTTCAGAATCTTATTCATATCTTTTGTTTTCCCAACAGTTATTCTTATGCAATTAACAAAAGGAGGTTTATCATATTTTTTAACAATTATTCCCTTATGACTTAAGCTTTTAATTAGATTAATCAATTTATTTGGGTTTGATTTAATTAACACAAAATTAGCATATGATTTATAACATTTGAAGTTCTTTAATTTATTAATCTCTATGTAAAATTTTTCCCTATCCTTACATATTGTTTTCCAAGTTTTAAAATAATATTTCCTATCTTTTATAGCAGATATTGCGACTTTCTCTAATAATTCACACATTCCTAAATATTTATCAAAATATTTTATTTTTTCTTTTAGTTTTGAAGAACAAATGCCAAAGGCTAATCTTAGGCCCGCAAGACCATAATATTTTGAGAATGTTCTTATTATAATTAGATTAGGGTATTTATTGATTAGTTTTATAAAATTATCTTTTGAGATAAAATCTTGATATGCTTCATCCAAAACTACGACTCCTTTAAATGTTTCAAGTATTTCTTTCAAATCATCTAAACTAACGATATTTCCGGTAGGATTATTCGGAGAAGGAATAAGTATTAATTTTGGGCGGTTTGCTTTTATAGATTTCTTAATGTTCTTAATATTGTAGTTAAATTCATTTTCTTTTTCTTCTAATTCAAAAAATGCAACTTTTGCGTTTCTTTTTTTAATTATTTCAATAAAATAAGGCCAAGTTTGTTTGGGAATTAAAACGGTTTCCTTAGTGTTAACTAATTCTTCAAGTAGGTGGATTAGAATATCTTCTGCACCATAACCTAGAAGTAGATTTTTTCTTTTTATATTATATTTTTTAGTCAAAAACTTTTCTAATAAATTATTTCTTGAATAAAGATTTACATCATTTATCTTTGCATTCTTTAATATTTTGAGCCCTTTTGGTGAAGGTCCATATAAATTTTCATTCTTACTTAAATCAACTCTTTTCATTATTAATACAAGATTTCTATATTTATAAAGATTAATAAAGCCCCCCAGAAAGTGCTCTCTCTTATTTAATGGGTTTAAGATACGACTTCCCACCGTCCGGTTCTTTTAGCTACTTCTTCGCTTCGCTCGACCCCGTTGCACTTTCGCCTGCGGGCTCAGGGGATTTAACAACAGATTTCATAGTTCAGCCCTTGCAGGACTTCACCCAAATCGCTTTAAGCGACTTTATGAAATCTTAACGTTATGTGCAATTATTTTCAAGGGCTAAAAAGTTTAAGGGGCAAAGAGTTTTCCGAAGTATTTATATACAATAATCATTAATTTAACACTATGAGATTCAAATTTTTAGGAAGTGGAGGATACCTAAGAATTCCAAGAGCTTGTTGCAGTTGTAAAATCTGTAAAGAAGCCAGAGAAAAAGGTTCTCCTTATGAAAGATTAGGTCAATCCTTATTTATCGAGGATAATAATATTCTCTTTGATACTCCTGAAGATATTAATTTAGAATTAAATAATCATAAGATTGCAAAAGTTGAACATCTTTTTTATTCCCACTGGCATCCAGATCATACTGCAGGATTTAGAATTCTTGAAACATTAAAAGCAGGAAGAAAGTCAAAACCAGTAAATGTATATTTGAATACAAATCTGAAAAAAGATTTTGAAAATAAAGTTCCTGCAATATTTTTCTTTGAAAAGTTAGGATATTGCAAAATAACCTTAAAAGATAAGGTCAAAATCGGCGATATTGAAATTGAATTAATAAAATTGAATAATGATTTTGCATATGCATTTCTTATAACTCAAAAAAATAAGAAGGTTGTATTTTGTCCTTGTCATTCAATTGATCTTCCAGTTATTGATAAATTGAAAAATCCAGATTTGCTAATTATTAATATAGGTTATTTTGGTAAAGAAAAGAAAAATATTACTGGTTTTGAAAAAGATAATCTCTCTTTAATTAAGAAACTAAATCCTAAAGAAACTATTTTTACTCATATTGAGGAAACTTGGAATAAAAATTATGATGATTATTGTAAAGTGGAAAAACAACATCAATCATTAAACATTAAATTTGCATTTGATGGAATGAATGTTGATGTATAAAACTCCCTGCCCTTGATTCTTGTTCTTGATGTATCGCATTCGCTCAATTCATAGAACGCCCTTGAAAATAACTGTCCCTTCGGTCGGTCGACTTGCAGTCTCCCCACATAACAGCGATTAAGAGGAAATTTCCTGCTGAAATTTCCCAAATTTGCTTCACTTCGTTTCGCAAACTTCTCTTAATCGCGATGTTATACGCAATTAAATTTTCACTAGTCTAAATATCATTCTTCTTTTGGAAAAAGAAGCAAAAGTAAAAGCCCCTCTATTTTCTTTCTTAAAAAGAAAGAAGCAAAAAAAGCGGGCAATCTCTTATTTATCCCCAACAACCTCTGTTTCTAACTTCTCTAAACTGCAAAAGTCAGTTGTGTAATTATAGGCTCCAGCATTTAAGAAAGTAATTTCATCTCCGACCTTTGGATTTTTTAATTTGACGCTATGTCTAAAGATATCATCTCTTGTAGGGGTATTTCCTTTTATTTTATAGTATTCTCCTTCTTCATTTTCTTCAACTTCATTTTCAACTAATAATCTTATGTCAGTAATATGTGAATCTAAAACTCCGTTATATATTGAAGTATTAACAATTAGGGTATTTTCTTGGACTTGGATGATTTTGCATTTGAGTTTAACTGCAGGGCCTGCGATGAATCTTCCGGGTTCTGTATAAATATCTCCTGAGAACCATTCTTTAACTTCTTTGATTTTATCAAAGATATAGGGCATTATTTCAGATGTGTAGGTTCTATATCTTATTGGAAGTCCTCCTCCAATGTTAATGATGTTTATTCTTTCTAGGGTTTCTTTAGTTAATGAATCTTCTAATTCATCTTTAATTTCCCATTCGCTAGCATTTTGACTTTTTCTATGGATATGGACTCCAAGTTTGTCAATAAATTTATTATCTTTGATTTTTGAAATTATTTTATTAACTTTGATTGCTGGAAGCCCATAAATGAAATATTTCCCACTTGTAATTCTATGTTCTTGAAATTTCATTCTAATTAATAGATTGATAATAATATTTTTTTCTTCAACTATCTTTAATAGATTGTTTAGATCTATTTCATTATCAATTACGAATTTTTTAACACCTTCATTTAAGATTTTTTTTAGTTCTTCATTTGAATTGGCTTGGGTGAAGAACCATATTTTATTTTTATCTTTGATGTCTTTGATTTCATTAAATGCATGTAATGAGAATTCAGAATTAGTATCTTCTAAAACTTTTGTAACTTCGTTATTTGTTTTATGGCTGTAACTTATTTTAATTCCAAGTTCTTTCAATTTTTCGTATTGTTCAAGAACTTTTCTCTTATCCAGAATGAATTTTGCTTTTGTCATTTTCTATTAATCCAATTTCTTTTAATTTTTCTAAAGCTCTTATCATCATTAAAGGGAAAGTGATTGTTACATCTCCATTTACAGTAACTCCTGCAGCTGTATCTTTTAATTTTCCCCAACTCATGGCTTCTTTTGTTGTAGCTCCGCTCATGCTTCCGGAGCTTGAGTGGCTAGTAGTTAGATAGGCTGCGTAATCAAAACCTCCATTTAGTAATCCTGAGAAAATAGCATAATGTTTGCTTATAGAACCTCCTAAACTTATTAGCCCTTTTTTCTCATCGTGGTTACTTGAGAAAATTATATTTTTGAAGTCCCCAATCACATCGATAATGAAATCCTTATGTTTTTCTTGGAATAAATATAAATGGAAACCTATTGCAGAATCTGCAATACCTGGACAGAAAATTGGAACATTATTTTTAGCAGCTTGATATAGGATAGAATTCTCATCATTTAGTAATAGGCCTAATTCTCTCAAAAATAAACTGACATCAATTCTCTTGTGTTTTTGATAGATAGTTTCAATATATTCTTTCATCTTGTCTTCGAACTTCATGTAACTTTCATTTCTTATCAATAGATTTCCAACTCGGTTTTCTCCTTTTTCTTTCATTGCAATATCATCTGCATTGAAAGTAGTTACTTCAATCTTATCTCCCATAGATTTTATTATGTCTTCTTCGATACTAGCAGAGGTAGTTACAATAACATCTGCCATGCCTAATTTAATCATTTGAGCAAAGAATCCGCGAAGTCCTGTTGTAACCATGTTAGAAGTGAAAGTAAGGAAAATTTTACATCCCTCTTGTTTCATTTTACAGACTAAATCACTTGCCCTATTCAATTCTATACTCTGATAGCCTAAACTACCAAAATCATCAACCAACTGCTTAACAGTCATTCCTGGTGTCCATAAAAGGTCTTTAACAGATTTCATCGAATAGATTAAAATTAAATTTTAAGAAGTTTTATACAATAATAATTACAATAGAGGTATTGCTTTGCTTTGTAATATTTTTGTAATTATCATCTTATTCGTTATCTGCAAGTCCTTTCCTTTGTCTAACGCCTTTAACAATTTCTGCTTGTAATTGAGTAGGAACTTTCTCGAAGTTCTGGTCAACCATGCTAAATCCGCCTCTTCCTTCAGTTGAGCTTCTTATATCTGAACTCATTCCAATCATCTCAGCAACTGGCATTTTAGCCTTAACTGCAACTTGCCCTGCTGTTTGCTCAATGTCAATAACTTGTCCTCTCTTAGCACTGACTAACTTAGTTAACTCTCCCATGTAATCTACTGGAGCTTCTAATAATAATGTTTGTAGAGGTTCTAATAGAACTGGACTAGCACTTTCGATAGACATTCTTATAGAATCTCTAACTGCAGGGTAAACTTGGGCAGGTCCTCTGTGAATTGCGTCTTCGTGTAATTTTAAATCAACTAGGCTAATTTTTAATTTTCCACATGGTTCTCTTGCTAGAACTCCTGCATCTATAACCTGTTCAATACCATCCATAATCATTTCAATAACTTCATTCATATGAACTTCNCCNTTTGTTTTATCTAGGAAAACACAATCATTGTAGATATCTCTATACTGTCTTGCTTCATCATTACTAANTCCTAGTTCGTTTAATTTTGCCCATAATTCTTCATTCTTTTTCTTAGTTCTACCTTCTGGAAGTTCTCCTGCTTTAATAGCATCATAAACTGCATCCTCTAAGGGTTCAACATCAATCCAAAACAAGTTGTGTTTATTAGGNGATTTTCCTTCTCCAGTATTTCCCTTTTTACTTACTGTCTCTCTATAAACAACAATAGGTTCTCCAGTCTTAACCTCAACACCCTTTTCAGTCTTAATTCTATTTTCAATAATTTCTAAGTGCAATTCTCCCATTCCAGAAATTAGGTTTTCTCCAGTCTCTTCATTAATTTCAATATGTAAACTTGGATCTTCTTTAGCTACCTTTTTTAGAACTTCAATTAATTTAGGTAGATCTTGAGCTTTTGGAACACTAATGGATTTTGTAATAACTGGATCAAAGATATGTTTAATATTCTCAAATTCTTCTTGAGGGCTAACTGTAACTGTCTCTCCGGGTTGACTAGTAAGTCCAGTAATGGCTAGAACGTTTCCAGCAGGAACTACTTCTAATTGTTCAGGTTTAACTCCATTGTAAACTAAAACTTGTTGGATCCTTCCTTTCTTTTTCTCATTATTCAAATAAACATCCATTCCCGGTTTTAAAGTTCCACTAAATAATCTTCCTGCACTAACTTCCTTACCAGACTTTGCATCAATAATTGTATTTGTGATTACAAAAGCAGGTTCTCCATTTGGATCACAAGCTAATAGGTGTTTACCAAAGTCACTTTCTAAATCTCCTTGCCAAATTTTTGGAATTCTATATTTTTGTGCTTCAACAGGGCTAGGAAGGTGGGTAATTACAGAATCTAATAATACTTCGAATAATGGCGCATTTTCCCAGAACCAATCTTTTTTAGCTTCTGCATCCTCTTTATTTTGATTGTCAATAATATCTTTAAAACTAATTCCCTTTTTTTGCATAAATTTTGCACTCATTGCCCAGTTTTCTCTAGCACTTCCAAAAATAACTGAACCATCGGCAACGTTAACTTTCCATTTTTGAGCATATTCTTTTTCGGCAATTTGTTCAAGTAATAAATTAAAATGATCAATAATTTTCTTAAATCTTTCTTGCATTTTTTCAGGAGTTAATTTTAATTCTGTAATCATTCTATCAACTTTATTAATGAATAAAATTGGTTTAACTCTTTCTCGTAATGCTTGTTTCATAACAGTTTCAGTTTGGGGCATTATTCCCTCAATCGCGCATGCTAAAACTATTGTACCATCAATAGCTCTCATAGCCCTAGTAACATTACCTCCAAAATCAACGTGACCAGGAGTGTCAATTAAATTAATCAAATATTCTTTACCNTCAAGTTCGTGAGCCATACTTACATTTGCTGCGTCAACTGTTAGTAATCTTTCTTGCTCATCAGCATGACCCCATGTCGCCATCCCACCTTCTAAATCTCCGGCTAGTTTTTCATTCATCATACCTGCTGCAGCCAATAAATTGTCAGTTAAAGCAGTCTTTCCATGGTGAATATGNGCNCTNGTNGCNATATTTCTAATAGTATCTTGACTCTTAACAAGTCGTACAATCTTCTCGAATGGTGTTTCTTTCTTAGCCATAGTGATGTTTATTCATACAAAATTTGGTTTTTAAAACTTTCTAAATTGTAAAACAATATATAGAAAAATCTAAATTTTAATTTTATCTAGCTGAATCAGCTTGTTTCTCACCATCTCTTTTCTTAGACATAGCATTACTATCCATATCTTTTTCATAAGCTTTCATAATCTCATTAGCTAAAGCTTGTTCAATTTTAGTTTTTTTGTTAAAACTTTTATCATAACTTCCTTGAACCATGACCCTTAGTGTCATAGTAACTCTTCTTAATGGGCTGATATCAACAGCTTGAGGGTATCTTGCTCCTCCATATTCAATTACTGTGACTCCATCCATTGGTGCTGCATTTTCTAAAGCAGTTACTAAAACTTGAACAGGATTCATTTTCATTTTATTTTCAATTATTTTTAAAGTTTCAACAACAATTCTCATATTTTGACTATATTTTCCTGTTTTCCATCCAGTTTGTATTTTATGTTTTTTTCCTCTATGTCCTGGAACTGCAATTAGATTAGCAAAAATTTCAAGTAGGTTTATTTTAGCTCTACCAAATTTTTCTCTAATTCTTCCATGACTTTTGATCATTAATTTTGGTTCAAGATTAATATATCTCTTCATACCTGGATCAACAATCTTAATATCACTTACATCATAAAGTCCAAACAATTTGAAATTATCTGCCTTATTTTCAAGTTCTGTCATTTGATCTATAACTTCTTCTTCAGGCATTTCTTCATTAACTTCTTGTAATTGTTCTGTTTCCATTTTAAAAATCATCTCCATTTATTAATTGGTCTTCCATATCATAAATATCATGGATACTAGTTTTTTCTGCGCCAGCAGCTTTTCTTAATTCACTTGCTGCAACTTGCTCTAATCCTTCCTGAACCTCTGTTGCTAATTCATTATAAGATTGTTCACCACCCTTATAATCAGAACTAACTGCTGGGTTTAAACCAAATGCATGAGGTCTTAGAACCATTTTATTACCTTCGCCATCTAATATTAAATCATAGTTTGTCATTATCTTCTTCCTTTCTCGATTTTACCCATCCACAATCTTGGAAGGGGCTGATCATTTACTTTAGTAACTTTCCATCTAACTCCAGGAATATCTCCTTTAGATCTTCCTTGTTTACCGCCGATTCTTTCTATAATAACTTCATCGTGTTCATCAATAAATTTTTGAGCTAAATTTCCAGGAATAAATGCTGTAACTACCTTACTGTTCTTAATTAATTGGACCTTGCAACACTTTCTCATTGCAGAGTTTGGCTGTTTTGCTTCTTTTTGAACTTTTTCTGTAACAATTCCTTTAGCTTGATTTTTACCACCTAATGGATCCGATTTCTTAAATAAATCAAGAGTTTTCACTTTATATTTACGATCTCTCCATCGGAATTTCTTTCGATTCTTCATTAATTTTGTTGCGTTTCTAAGTCCCATTTTATGCTTAAAATTTTAATAAAAAAGCTAGAAATCTTGGATAATGACCAAAACCTCAAGGCAATTTATTAATAGTAACTCTTCTGTTACAATAACTTATCATAAAAGGGGTTTTTAAAGGTTTGTTTTAATCTTGTTCACTTAATTTTTCTAATGCTCTTCTTTGGATGTTAACTATTTGATCTTCGGTTTTTTTTAAAATATATGCAGTTTCTCTATAATTATATCTATGTCCATCCCCTTCTCCTGTTGTTAATAGATATATGATTCTTTCATCGTTGCTTAGTTCTGATAAAATATCTTTTTGAGTAATAAACTTCCCATAATTATTAAGCCCGCCCATAAATAATAAATAGGTTAATCTGATTTATAAAATTATTTGATTCTAACTTTCCTTATACCAAAATATTGTCCTAAGATATTTTGCATTTCTAAGAGTCTAATTTTTCCTCTTCCAATTAGGGCTGCTTTATTTTGCATTCCTGCGGTGATAATAGCTTCTTCACCCTTTAATTCAATGCCATTGAATTTAACTGGTTTTGTTATGATTGAAACGAATCCTTCAATATCTTGTTTACCATTTGGAATTGCAACAATTTTAATTCTTTTTCCAATAACTTTACTTAATTTTTCAAGATTAGAATTATTTTTGCCAATAGCTTTCATAACAAATTTTCTTGGAATAGCAAAAATTATTGCATTATTATATTCAAAACAATGACTACATCTAATTCTTGTAATCTTGTTAAAAAGATTCGCATACCTTATGAATTGCATATCTAAAACTTTCATTATATTAATTATTGTTTATGAAAATCAATCGTTTAGTTGCTATTTAAAGCTTTACTTTTGAAGGAATAAGAATCAGCGACGGCAATTATTTAATTAGCTGTACTTCATGATTTTCAACTCGGATATGGTTTCCAGGTAATAAGAAACCCCCATAACCATGTTTAGAGGGATTATTAGTTGGCTTTTTATGTTCTGCCCATAAATGGGTAAAATAAGTTTTACCTAATTGCTCTTTACCAACATAATTCATATATTCTGGAAGAGTGGCTTCTCTTAAGGTTGCATGAGCATTATTTACTGATTTTGGATCAACTTCTCCAGTTTTAAAATCAGCATTAAAATCAGGAAATTGTAGGTCTTGAATAATTAGATCATCAGATAATTTTTCAGGAAGTGCTATGGTGTCTCCAGAATAATATACATTTGCATCTTCTGTATTGATTTTAATTCCATAATTTTCTAATCCTCTTGTATGAGGTGTTGGAAAAAAGTTAATTGTTTTACCATTAATTTTTTGATGCCTTCCAGTTTTGATATTAAAATAATCTTCTAGTTTCATTGATTTTTTATCTAGGCCGTATACTTGACTATATAAATCGTGCCCATTATCAATGTCTCTACCATGAACTTCTAATCCTNTCTTTCCCATTAAAACCATTGGTCTTTCAACATCCATTGCCAATCCATCATATCCAAAACTATATGGTCCAGTATTTGGAAATCCCATTCCTCCTTTAAGGGTATTTTCCCAAAGAGTGTGAGCCATTTGATCTGAAGGTATGTAAAGTGTTGGTTTTTTACCTGAAATAAAATTTGGAGCAAACATTTTGAAAAAACCTAGTAATTCTAATCCTCCAACATGATCTGAATGTGTATGGGTTATGGCAACGTGCTCTATGTCTTTCATTACCCTTTTTTCACTTAAAACTCGGGGTACTGTGAATCCACAATCAACTAACAATCTTGGTCCTTCTTTTTCTGAAACAAGGAAACTATGTTACCTAAGTCTGGATTCATACCAGATCCTGATCCCAACATTGAAATTTCTACCATAATTAAGCTTAAAATTAACCATATATAAATCTTTTTATTGTAATTACCTTAAAGAAGTAACAGATTATTCAGTTAAAACTGGTTCAACAGGAGTTTCTTTGCTAGTATCTTTTGTATCTTTTGTCAACTTAGCAACACTTTTGTCAACTTTAGGAGCTTTATCTGTTAAAGGTCCTGCAACTTCTACCATTAACCCTGGAAGTCCAGTACCTACTGGAACTGGTTGATTTAGAATTATGTTTTCAATAACTGAATTTAATTCATCTTTATTATCTTTCAATGTAGCATTAACAAATTGTTTTATAGGAGTTTCAAAGCTAGCTCTTGCCAAGATAGAAGATTTCTGAGAGATAATTCCCATTCTAGTTATTCCTTTAACTAATCCTTCGTTAGTCATAGCATCAGATATTAATTTAGAGTGTCTTGTATCAATGTCTAATCCTTGCGAATTTAAAACTTTATAGACTTCTTTCATTATAACTGCTCTCGCAACTTCAATACCAAAGATACCTGCAACTTCGTGAATATCATTACTAATTGTTCTATTTGGATCAACTTCTTTAAACTTGATAATGTCTTCTAAATTTGTACCTGCAGTTAGGATAACATATCCTTCATCTCTTTTAACAACTAAAATTTGGCTGATTCCTTTGATACCTGAAATTTGCGTATCTTTAACTTTTTCCTTTAATTTATAGATTTCTTTAAAGTCAAGATCTTTTCCATCAAATACAATCATGCTTCCATTAACTTTTGCGGTTCCAGATAATTTTCCAAACTCATTCATTCTTTTAACAATTGTATCTAATGTCGAATGTACTCTTTTAACAGCTTCATTATCTACCTGAGCTTCAATCTTTTTATCAGAAAAATTAATTTTTATTTCTTTGATTATATCTTTTAATTTAACTTCTTTAATTTTTTCTGCTAAAACTTTGGCATTTTTTTCATTATCATATTGTTTGCTTAAATAAATCTCCATTTCGGGAGTAGAAGGGGTTCTTCTTGCGTCAAAGATTTCTATTAGTCTTGGTAGACCTGATGTAACCTGCATTTCAGCAACTCCTGCGAAGTGGAATACATTCAATGCCATTTGAGTAGATGGTTCCCCGAAGCTTTGTGCAGTAATAATTCCTATAGCTTCTCCAGCACTTATGTCTTTATTTTCATGTAATCTTGCTACATCTTTTCCATCTTCTCCATATAGGAATTGAATAATTTTACCAGAACCATCTCTTACTGTTTTATCATATTCTACTCGGATATCTTGTAATGCATTTGCTAGTCTTCTATATAAATAACCTGATCTTGGAGTTCTAAGTGCTGTATCCATTAATGCATCTCTTCCAGTTATAGCTCCGAAGAAGAATTCGTAGGGTTTTAATCCTCCAAGGAAACTGCTATAGATGAATCCTTTTGCCTTAGGTGTAAGGTCATGTTCTTTGAAAAAAGATAATGTTCTATTATTGAATCCTATGCCAATTCTTTTAGCCCATAATGCTTGCTGACCTACGCAACATGCCATTTGAGTAACATTTAAAACACTTCCTCCAGAACCAGAATCCATCATTACACTAACTGGATTTGATTTGTATATTTCTTTACCTACAATTTTACCAATCTTTGTTCTAATTCCGTTTAATGTTTGTAATATTTTTATTTCTCTTGTCTCTTCATCAGTTTTACCAGGAATAACTTCTAATTTTCCTTCTTGATAATTCTTAATTATTGATTCAGTTTCTTTTTCAGCATCCATAACGACTTGGTCTGTTTCTTTTTTAACTTTGTCACTAACATTAAGATCATCAACACTTATTGTAAATCCATGGTTTGTTAAGTAATTTGTACCTAATGTAAATGAATTTTCTAAAACTTTAATCGCATTATCTCTTCCAAAATCTTTATCTACATATTTTAATAAGTCTCCTGCTTCAACACCAAACACTTTTTCATCTACAATTCCTTCATTAATTTTTCCTGATTTAACATTGAATGCAGATCCGTCTCTTGATTTAGCTTTATAATCTAGTTTGGGTATGACTGTACTAATTATTTCTTTTCCATCAATATTTGCTTTATCAAAATTATCTTCAATTCCTGATTGGAATAATAGTTGATTTGTTTCAGCTTTATTTAATCCACTTTTACTTAATAGATAATTTCCTGTAACAGCATCTACAATATTTCCTAGTATATTGCTATTATCTTTGCAACTCATTAGATTTTTGTTAACATCCATTAAAATTTTTGCTTCNGCTCTAGCTTCTTCAGTTTGTGGTACGTGGATATTCATCTCATCTCCGTCGAAATCTGCATTGTAGGGATTACAAACGGCAGGATTTAATCTGAATGTTTTATATGGGAGAACCTTTACAAAGTGGGCCATTAAACTAGCCTTGTGTAGGCTTGGGTGTCTATTAAATAGAACAACATCTCCTTCAATTAATTGCCTTTCAACAAGATATCCTACTTCTAGTTCTTCTAATATCTCTTCTTTCAGATCTTTAGTTATTCTTTTTCTTCTTCCATCAGGTCTAATAATATAATTTGCAGTGGGATAATTTTCATTTAGAATTATTTTTTTTAATTTATCCATATTCATACTATTAACTTTTTCATTAACTGTTAATAGTTCTGCTATTTGATATGGAATNCCTACTTCGTTGATTTTTAATGAAGGATCTGGAGAAACAACTGTTCTTGAAGAGAAGTTAACTCTTTTTCCTGCAAGATTATGTCTTATTCTCCCCTCCTTACCTTTTATTCTTTCAGTAATAGTTTTTAATGGTTGTCCTGACCTGTGTCTTGCAGGAGGGATTTTTGTAATTGAATTGTCAAAAAATGTTGTAATATGATATTGCATTAAATCCCATAAGTCTTCAATAATAACCTCTGGAGCTCCCGCATTTAAATTTTCCCATAATCTTTGATTAGATCTTATGATGTCAGATAATTTGTGAGTCAAATCATCTTCAGATCTTTCTCCAGATTCAAGAGTGATACTTGGTCTAACTGTTACAGGTGGAACTAATAATAATGTAAGAACACTCCATTCTGGTCTAAATATACTTGGATTCATTCCTGCTAATTTAACTTCTTCATCAGGGATTCTTGCAAGTTTGTCTCTTATTTCTCCAGGGAATAATCTCTTTTTACCAATTTTGAATGTAGTTGGTTTGTGTAATTTAACTTTTTCTTGTTCAGTACTACAATGAGGACATTTCTTAGAATCTTTAGCTCTCTTTAATCTATCTTTAATAGTTTTATATTTGATCATATCTTTTTCTTTAACCATTAACCTATTACATTCGCTGCAATAACATCTTAAAAATAATTCTGCAACAGGGATATATTTAATATGGAAAACTGGTCTAGCTAATTCAATACTTCCTGGATGCCCTAAACATTCTTTTAGTCTTCCTCCACAAGTCCTACATCTTACTCCAGGATCAATAGCCCCTAATCTTAGATCCATCAATCCTCCATCAACAGGGTATCCATCTACATCATATAATTCAGGAGTAATTATTTTCGCCTTACTCATTTTTTTAATCTCGTCAGGACTAATTAACGTAAATTGCAAACTTTCTACTTTTTTCTTAATTGCTTTTTTCATTGTCTTTTACTCGTATTTGTTTTTTAAATTAAATTTAGTTTTAATATGTAGTGATTGAATTTCATCTACAAGTAGTTTGAAAGCATAACTTATTTCAACAGGTTCTATGTCTTGACTTGAGCAAACTGGGCAGGTTATTTTTCCTCTTATGCTGTCTTCTACTGCCACTGCCCCACATTTACTACAAACAGGCATTACAACTTTGTCTGAATCATACCTTTCCTTTAGTAATAATGAGGCTCCGTGGGCAACTAAGGCTTGCTGTTCCATTTCTCCCAATCTTAGTGCTCCTCCTTTGGCTCTACCTTCAATTGGTTGTCTAGTTAATAATGTTACTTTTCCGCTTGCTCTAGCATGCATTTTATTACTTACCATATATTTCAATTTTAAGTAATACATATTACCTACATAAATTTTAACATTCATCATTCTCCCAGTAACTCCATTGTATAAGGTTTCCTTACCATCTGCTCTGAATCCTAATTCTTCTAACTGGTTTTCTAATTCCTTTATGTTTTGTCCACTAAATCCTGTACCATCTAAAACTTTCCCTCCCAAACATGCAACCTTCCCTGCCATTAATTCTATTAAATAACCTACAGTCATTCTTGAAGGGATAGAGTGTGGATTAAAAAGCATATCTGGTTTAACTCCTTTTGATGTGAATGGAATATCATTTTCAGAGACTACTGCTCCAATAACTCCTTTCTGACCATGACTTGTAGCAAATTTATCTCCTAATTCAGGAATTCTTAAATCTCTGGTTCTAACTTTAATGACCTTATTTCCTTGACTATCTTCAGTAATAAACACAGCATCTATAATTGCTTTTTCTTCTTGCCTAATTACTGAACTTGCCTCTTTTTTAGTTTTAATTGAAATTTCTCTAACCTCACTTAAGAATTTTGGAGGACTTGTTTTACCTATGACAACTTCTCCAGATTCCATTTTAGCTTCAGGATATGTAATTCCATCATCTTCTAGGAATCTATAACTTTCTTCTGTTCTGTAACCAGAAACATCTTTTTCAGGTATGCTAACTTCATCTTTTAATCCTCCTGCGTAATTTAACTCTACAGAAGTGTAAGGTCTGTAGTAGGTGCTTCTACACAACCCTCTATCTAATGAACCTTTATTTAGGATTAAAGCATCTTCCATATTATAACCTTCATGAGTCATAACTGCTACAATAACATTTTGACCAGCAGGATGAACATTTAAGGTGTCATAAACAAAACTTTTTACTATAGGTTCTTGAGGGTAATGTAATATGTTAACGTCAGTATCTATTCTAGTTAAGAAATTTGCAGCATATAATCCTAATGCTTGTTTTTGTGTTTTACTTCCCCTATTTAATCTTGAACTTTGATCATAATTAGAGTATGGAACTAAACTGGTTACAACTCCTAATAAGTCAATTTTGTCAATTTCTAGGTGAGTATGTTCTTCTGTTATGTCTTTCTTTTCTAATGCAACTAATGCATTTTCTTCTTCTGCTGCATCTAAATATTCAATAATGCCTCCTTTAACTATATCGTCCCATTTTAAACTGCCTTCTCTTACTAGATTTGTATATTCTTCATTAAATTTTGATTTGCCTTCTTTTATAACAATTAAGGGTCTCATAACCCTTCCAATTTCTGTTGATAGAAGTACATTATTTAAATTAGTATTATTTTTAATGCTTAATTCAAGAGGTAAGTCCCCTTTTCTTCTAGTTTCTCTTAAATCTGCAACAAATTTTTCAATGTCTTCAATATTTCCAATAAACCTTCCATTTAGGAATACATCATTTTCATTAGCAGATTTATCTGACATAATTATTTCTTTTTTCATGCCATGATCTTCTAGAATTTTTATTAAATTTTCATCTTCTAAAGATGACCTTGTAGAAATTTTTGATAATATTGCAAGATTTTTTCTTAGTCCAATTTCTGTTCCTTCAGGAGTTTCAATAGGGCAGAATCTTCCATAGTGTGTTGGGTGAAGAGTTCTAGCTAAAAAATTCTCTTGTTCTCCTGGTAACATAGAACTTACTCTTTGCAATTGACTGATTATGGCAAGATAATTTGTCTTATCCATATTTTGAGTAACTCCGCTTCTTTCTCCAATCCAATTTCCAGTTGCAATTGCACTTTCTATTCTATGAGTGAATAAAGTTGATTTAGCAATTGTTTTCATTGAATAGAATTTTTTTCTTTTCTGAATTTTTTGTAATGAATGTTGCACATCTCTTAATAAAATATTCATGTTGATTCTAAATAAATCTCCTAAAAGATCTCCACTCATCCTAACTCTTTTGTTAGCGTAATGGTCTTTATCCGTTAAATTATCTGGATTTTCTTTAGCAACAAAAAATTGCTTCAAGAATTTACATAATGAAATAGCTTTTTCAATTCTATGTTCTTTTTTTAATCCGATATGAGGTAGAAAATAACTATCTAATCTTTGTTTTATCCTATCTAGGATTTCTTTTTTAGTACCTTGTAAGTTTGTTTGTTCCGCAATAGCTAACATTGCTTCTTCTTCATTAGTAATATTTGCAAATTCATATAGGTTAACAATTAGGCTATCATTTTCTTTCCCAATATATTTAGCGATTTCACTTTCTTTTGTTAAACCTAGTGCTTTTAATATTACGATTATTGGAATATTCTTGAATCTTGAAAAACTTACTTCAACGATTCCTTCATTATTATCTGTGATTGAAACTGGGATTCTATAACTTCCTCTTTTTGAGAATAATCTTAGCATGATCTGACCTTTTGGACGCTCAATGAAAGGTTGATTTTCTGCCAAATCTTCTGCCATAACAATAACTCTTTCATTTCCATTAATGATAAAATATCCTCCAGGATCTTTTGGATCAATGTATTCTTCAACTAATTGATCCTTGTCAAGATTATGAAGATTACAAACATCACTTTTTACAATTATTGGAATTTTACCTATTTCTACTTCATGGCTGTCTAATTGGCCTGCTTGTTTAATTGTTATTTCAACATGAACTGGAGCAGAATATGTAAGACCTCTAATTCTGGCCTCACTTGGCATTATTAAATGGCTACTCCCATCTGCTTCAAAGATTTCAGGATTTCCAACTTTAATCTTTCCCAGTTTGATTTCAATTTCTTCATCTCGAGTCATACCTTCATTTAACTCATTAATGATTTCTTGCATTCGGTGGTTGATAAAATTATTAAAACTAACAATATTTGATTCAATAAGGCTATGATCTTCCAAATATTTTTTCACCAAAAGGTGCTCTTCTTTCATTTGATTTAATTCTAATTTCATTATACACTTACAACCCTATAATAAATAATTGTCTTACCAGATTCTTCATCTTTTCTTTCAATTTTTACTATGTCTCCAACTTTAAAACTATCGTCTAAAGCAGGATCATTAACTTTAATTTTTGGTAATTGTAACGTAGAAATATTTAGCTTTTTAATTAGCTTATCAGCCTCTTCTTCTTTTAATTTTGTATGGAGGGGTTGTAATTCATGCATTTTATGAGGTATTGGATAGTTATTTTAAGGAAATAATTTTGGATTAATTTTATTTTGCTTTAATAACATATCAGTAATAAAATATCTAAAAAAAGCTTTATAAATCTTTCTGTTATCAAGTATATAATTTCATAAAATCTCCTAAATATTTATATAGGGGATGTTGCTTTGAAATGTTATCGTTTATTTTTTCAAAGGTTATCTGTGTGATGTTTTTAGAGATGGGGTTTAGATGGGTTTAA
>NZCB01000019.1 GCA_002688165.1 Candidatus Pacearchaeota archaeon
CAGTATCGTCCTTAATATTTAACAAATTAACTAAAGCTTGCCCTTTCCCGTATCTTTGAACTTCAGGAACTTTATATGCTTTTAACCAAAAAATTCTCCCCCTAGCAGTAAATAATAACAAGTGATCATGAGTTGAACAAGTTATCAAATCTTTAACAAAATCCTCGCTACTCAATTCAGCTCCAATAACTCCCCTACCTCCACGTTTCTGCTCATTATAAGTCTTAAATGGCATTCTTTTAATATAACCTTTCTCAGTAATTGTAATTATAACATCTTTCTTTTGAACTAAATCTTTTTCATCAATATCTTTAACACTTTTAATAATCTTACTTCTTCTATCATCTCCATAATTTTTTTTCAATTCTTCAAGATCTTTTTTAATTAATTTATAAATTTCCTTTTCATCTCCTAAAATCTTTTTAAGTCTAGTTATTAATTCTATTAAATCTTTTTCTTCTTTTTGTAATTTCTCTCTTTCCAATGAAGTTAATTGTCTTAAAGTTATTTCTAAAATAGCCTCAGCTTGCTTTTCACTTAATTTAAATTTCTTAATTAAATTCTCTTTAGCATCTGTAGTAGTTTTACTTTTCTTAATAGTTTCAATAATTCTATCAATATCTTTTTGAGCTAATAATAAACCTTCAACAATGTGTAATCTCTTTTCAGCCTTATCCAAATCAAATTGGGTTCTTTTTCTAATTATCTTTCTTCTAAATGTAATATAACTTTCAATCATTTGTTTTAAGGTAAATGTTTTTGGGACACCATTTTCTAATGCAACAAGAACTGCATCAAATCTGCCTTGTAATTTTGTAGATTTGAATAATCTATTAATTGTAAACTGGCTATTCGCTCCTTTTTTCAATTCAATAACGATTCTAACTTTTCCCTTACTACTCTCATCTCTAAGATCTGAAACCTCAGTCAACTTCTTTTCTCTAACTAGGTCTGCAATCTGCATAACTAGTGTGGATTTATTAACCTGATATGGAATTTCTGTAATTACAATTAGCTCCTTGCCCTTTTTTTCTTCAGTTTTAACTTTTCCTCTCATTATAAAACCTGCCCTTCCAGTAGTGTATAATTCTTTTAGATTTTCACCAATAATCTGTCCGCCAGTGGGCAAATCAGGGCCTTGAATAATTTTCATTAATCCTTCAATATCAATTTTAGGATTATTTATAGTTGCAATTATCCCATCACAAACTTCAGTTAGATTATGTGGAGGAATATTTGTAGTCATACCTACTGCAATACCGCTAGCACCATTAATTAATAAGTTAGGGATTTTTCCAGGCAATACTAAGGGTTCTTTCAAGGAATTATCAAAATTAGGAAGCATTTCGACAGTATCCTTTTCCATATCTTCTAGCAATTCTACTGCTATTTTTTTAAGTTTAGCTTCAGTATATCTCATAGCCGCAGGATTATCTCCATCCATACTACCAAAGTTACCCTGGCCTAATACTAAAGGATATCTCAAACTAAAATCTTGAGCCATTCTAACCATAGCACTATAAACAGAAGTATCTCCGTGAGGATGATATTTACCAATAACATCTCCAACAATTCTAGCCGATTTTTTAGTCATCCCCTTTTCAAGACCCATAACCTTCATAGCAAATAATATTCTTCTATGGACTGGCTTCATTCCATCCTCAATAGATGGCAATGCTCTATTAACAATAACACTCATCGCATAGTCAATATATGCTTTCTTCATCTCTCTAGAAATTTCAACCCCTAAAACTCTATCTTTATCAATGTCTTTAATATTAATTCCCGTTCCATCCATCTGTTCAATATCATTACTATTAGTTTCTAAATCTTCAGAAGTAGATTGTTCTTCATCTAAATTTTCTTGTTCATCATTATCTGCCATTTTCACTTAAAATCTTATTCCTCCAATTTTCAAAATCAGGTATCTTTCCACCAAGTTTTCCTTGATATCTTTCACTTTCCTCATCAGGAGTTGAAACTTCTACAAATATTGAATTTTCTAAACCTGAAAATCTATGCCAAATTTTATCAAAAACATCAATAACTTTTCCTGGATAAATTATTTGAGAATCTAAATTTTCAGGATCTTCTCCCATTTCAAAATATACAATTCCTTTTGCAAGATAAAGGGATTCGTCTTTTTTATGTCTATGGATGCTGCATCTATATCCTTCCCTTAATCCTAATAATTTTCCGCAATATTTTTTCTCTTCATTATTTGCAATATGTATTTCACTTCCCCAAGCTCTATTATCAATATTAACATTTCTAGTTTCCATTATCTATCTACCTGTGCAATATCTGCATTTATTTCAATAAATTTTCTTCTAGGGCCAACAACATCTCCCATCAACATACTAAATGTTTCATCAGCTAAAACTGCATCTTCAACTCCCACCTTTTTTAATATTCTTTTCTTAGGGTCCATAGTAGTATCCCACAATTGCTGAGGATTCATTTCTCCAAGTCCTTTAAATCTTTGAGTATCTGGGTTTCCTCCAAGTTGTGAAACTAATTTTTTCAACTCCTCATCACTATAAACATAATAATCTTTTTTCTTTCTAACTCTATAAAGTGGACTATATGCAACATAAACATTTCCACTATCTATCAATTGAGGCATATATCTATAAAAGAAAGTTAAAAGTAAAGTCATAATGTGCTGACCATCAACATCTGCGTCAGTCATTATGATGACCTTATTATATCTTAATTTAGTAATATCAAAACTTTCTTTAACACCGGTTCCAATTGCGGTAATTAAATTAATGATTTCTTCAGAAGTAAGGGCTCGAGTAGGGTTACTTTTTTCAACATTCAAGATTTTACCTTTCAGAGGCAATATAGCTTGAAATTCTTTGTTTCTAGCCATCTTACTACTTCCTGCAGCCGAATCTCCCTCAACAATATATAATTCTGTATTTTCAGTTTTCTTACTACTGCAATCTGAAAGTTTTCCAGGTAAACCTGAAAGTCCGCCAATGCTTGTTTTACGTCTAACTAAATCACGAGCTTTTCTGGCAGCCTCACGAGCTTTAGCACTTGCAACAACTTTCTGAGCAATTTTATTAGATATAGTAGGATTCTCTTCTAAGAACTCTGTTAAAGCCAAATGAGCCATGCTATCAACAATTCCTTTCATTTCACTATTACCTAGCTTAGTTTTAGTTTGCCCTTCAAACTGAGGATCTCTCATCTTAATGTTAACTATAGCTGTTAATCCTTCTCTAGCATCATCTCCAGATAATTTTGTATTTTTCAATAAACCTTTTTTAGTTATATAATCATTAATAGCTCTTGTTAAAGCAGTCTTAAATCCAGAAATATGAGTTCCACCTTCAGTAGTATTAATGATATTAACAAATCCAAATATATTCTCATTATAGCTATCTGTGTATTGCACAGCAACTTCTACAACAGTATCTTTATCTTGTCTCTTAAAATAAATTGGTTTATGTAATGGACTTTTAGATTTATTTATATGTTCAACAAAATCAACTAAACCACCTTTGTAATGAAAAACTTCTTTCTTGCTATTTTTTTCATCTATTAATTCTATTTTTACAGGATTCAAAAAAGCTATTTCTTGTAATCTCTTCTTTAAGACTACAAAATCAAATCTAACGGTAGAGAAAATCTCTGGATCTGGAACAAATTGGATTTCAGTTCCACTTTCATTTTTATTATTAGTTTTCCCAACAATTTTCATATTATAATTTGGAACACCAATCTTATACTCTTGCTGATAAATTTTACCATCTCTTTTAACAATTGCCTTTAAATGAGTTGAAAGAGCATTAACGCAGCTAACTCCTACTCCGTGCAAACCTCCTGAAACTGAATAAGCACTTTTTTCAAATTTACCTCCTGCATGTAATTTAGTTAAAGCAATTTCTAATGCAGGTTTCTTATATTGAGGATGTATCCCTGTAGGAATTCCTCTACCATTATCTTTAACACTTAAACTACCATCTGCGTGAATAGTAACTATGACTGCATCACAAAAGCCCGCTAAAGCTTCATCAATACTGTTATCAACAACTTCATAAACTAAATGGTGTAATCCATCCTTCCCAGTGCCTCCAATATACATTGCAGGCCTCTTTCTAACTGCCTCTAGACCTTCCAGTACCTTTATATTTTCAGCCTTATATCCTGCATTTTTATCAGCCATAATAATTATAAATCAGATAGTTTAGACTAACCTACAATCAATTTTAGTTAATTTCCGGTTAGAAACTTACTGTTTTTATGCTACCTTCAATACATTTGTATTTAAAAGCTTTTCTATAGTAAAATATGTTTTATCGACGATAAAATCTATCAATATTGAAAATGACTAAAAAATAGCATAAATCATTATAAATCTTTAAAAGTTATCTGATTTATGGAAAATTTTGATGTAACTAAATTGATTTCTACAATATTGCAAAAACCTATTACTCCAGAACTCTCAATAATACTCCCTTGCAGAAATGAAGAACAAGCAATAATTCATTGTTTAAACCAAATTTTAGACACTTTAGAAAAAAGTCAAATAAATGCNGAAGTTATAATATCAGATTCTTCATCAGATTCAACACCTTCAAAAGTAAAACAATTTGTACAACAAAATCCAAATAAATTAAAAATAAAATTTGTAAAACATAATAAGGAAGGTTATGGCAATGCATACTTAGAGGGATTTAAACATGTTACAACAAATTATATTTTTATGGCAGATTGTGATGGGACTTATGATTTTTCAGAAATACCTAACTTCTTACAAGAACTAAGAAAAGGTAATGATTTTGTTATAGGAAACAGATTCGCATATACTCTAGAAAAAGATGTCATGCCCTTTTCACATAAATATATTGGGAATCCCATTTTATCAGGAATATTAAGAATTTTCTATAGATCTACGGTTAGAGATTCCCATTGTGGAATGAGGGCCATAAAAACTTCTTCATTAGAAAAATTAAATTTACAGACTGCGGGAATGGAATTTGCATCAGAGATGGTAATCAAATCTTTAAAAAATAATCTAAAAATAAAACAACTTCCAATATCCTATAAAAAAAGAATGGGAAAATCNAAATTAAATACGTTTTCAGATGGATGGCGTCATTTAAGATTCATGCTTCTTTATAGTCCCTTATTTCTATTCTTCATACCTGGATTGATATTATTCTTAATTGGAATTTCAAGTTTGTCTTTATTATATTTTCAAAATTTAGAGATATTGGGATTTACCTTTTATATTCACCCTATGTTTCTATCTTCATTATTAACAATTACTGGATATCAATTAATCTTTTTTTCAGTTTTTGCCAAAACCTATGCAATTACTCANTTAGGAGAATCTAATAAAAAATTTGAAAAACTCTACAAATATATTTCTATAGAGAAAGCGAGCATTCTTGGAGCAATAATAATCTTAATGGGATTGATTATCTTTACAATGATCTTCTATANGTGGGTAGGNTCAAATTTTGGAGAATTAAANCAAATAAAAAATTCAATCTTAGCTTTAACTTTGATAACAATAGGGATTCAGACAATCTTTTCGTCTTTTATGTTAAGTATATTGGGAATAAAAAAATGAAAATAGCAATATTTCATAACTATATGGATAACATAGGGGGAGCAGAATATATGGATTTAATCTTAGCCAGAGAATTAAATGCAGATATTTATACAACAAATATTGATAAAGAAAAAATAGAAAAAATGGGATTCTCAACTAATAATATTTACAGTATTGGAGAAATACCTATAAATGCTCCATTCAGACAAGAAGCCGCATATTGGAAATTTAGATTCTTAGATATTGAAAAAANATTCAAGAAAAAATATGATT
Source organism: Candidatus Pacearchaeota archaeon (assembly GCA_002688165.1). Taxonomy (GTDB): domain Archaea; phylum Nanobdellota; class Nanobdellia; order Pacearchaeales; family GW2011-AR1; genus ARS1285. The sequence goes on from NZCB01000019.1 coordinate 5,846, forward strand.
TCTATATAATAGGGGGCGATTGGGCAATGTCTGGAGCAATAAAGAATAAACCTAACTTATGGCTAGTTTGCTCTCCAACTAGAGAAATCTGGGANNTATACAAATACACTAAGAAAAATATCGCTAAAAGTTGGAAAAAACCAATATTTTGCTTATGGGTCTTATTAAGAAGAATAATCAATAAACATGATTCAAAAAAGGTAATGAAAATGATTTCAATATCTAAAAACACTCAGAAAAGATTAAGAAAATATCTAAAAAGAAATACTCCCATAATTTATCCGCCTACTGAAACTAATAAATACAAGTGTAATCCTTCAAAAAATTATTGGCTATCTGTTAATAGATTAATCACCCATAAAAGAGTAGATTTACAATTAAAGGCATTTCAAAAATTACCACATGAAAAATTGATAATAGTTGGAAGTTATGAAGATGCAGATCATTTTCAAGCATATGCTAAATATATGAAAAAACTAAAGCCAAATAATGTAGAAATAAAAAGTTGGATTTCAGATGAAGAACTTATTAATTTATATGCTAATTGTAAGGGATTTCTAACTACTTCAAAAGATGAAGACTATGGAATGAATGTAGTTGAAGCAATGGCCTCTGGAAAACCGGTTATAGCTCCGAATGAGGGAGGATACAAAGAAACAGTAACAAATAAAACTGGAATATTAATAGATGATATAAATTCAGATAAAATTATACAGGCAATTAATGAAATAAATAACAAATTAAAGAAAGATTCAAATCACTATAAAGAAAATTCTCTAAAAAGGGCCAAAGAATTCGATACAAATATTTTTATCAAAAAGATAAAAAAGGAGATACAAAAATGCTTAAACCAAAACTAAATTATTTTAGTCCATTACCTCCCTTAAGATCTGGAATAAGTGATTATTCGGAAGAATTATTAAAAGAATTAAAGAAACATTTTGAAATAACTGCCTTTATAGACAATACCTTCAAACCAAATAAAATTGAAGATATTAAAATAAAAAACTATAATGATTGTAAGAATAATTATCCAACTATCCATAACATAGGAAATAGCGCACTTCATATCTACAGCTATAAAAAATTAGAAAAAGATCCTGGAATAATAATCTTACATGATTCAATATTACATAGTCCAAACTTTGAAAGAATACAAGAAGATTGGTCAAGATTATTTTTCCTAAAAGAAGTCCTAACTAACCATGGACCAAGAGCTCTATTTGACTATATCAAATTTTTTCTTACAAAACCATATCTCAAAAAAAGAAAAAAGAGAGAGAAAAGACCCTTATTTGAAATAAAAAGATTTCATCAAATAGAAAAAGATAAAGATAAATTTAGATGGACTAATAAAAAATCTTCATTCATGATAAACAAAGAAAATATAGAAGAAATTTCTATGGAGATATATACAGAATATTTTTGTAAAATAAATCTAATAGCAAATAATAAATCAATAAATCTCAAGCTAAAATCTAACGAATCAAAAAATATCAAAATTAAATTAAATCCTTCTAAAAAATTAAAAGTAAAGATAAATGTGTATAAACCTTTAAGTTTTTTATCTACAATTAGAGACCCTCATTTTAGAAAAATGGGAATAAAAATATTTAACATAAAATATAAAATTAATAATAAAAATTTCTACTTTCCATTATTTAAAGAATACAATCATAATTATTTCAATTATATACCAAATAAGAAATTCCTTCAAATAAAAGAAAAAATAATGTTTTCATATCCTCTAAATAAAAGGATAATACTATCTGCAAAAGGCATAATTACCCATAGCCAACATCTAAAAAATATAGTTAAAAATATCAATCCAAACATATCAACAAAAGTCATCCCTCATGGAGCTTATTTAAATCAACCAAAATTACCAAAAAATAAAATTAGAAAAAAATTAAACTTGGATAAAGGTCAGTTTATTATATGTTCTTTTGGAAAAATACAAAAACATAAAAGACTAGAACAAGCACTAAAAGCTTTCAAAGAATTCTCAAAAAAAACTAATTCTATATACATAATAATAGGAGAATCAGATGATAGCATTAATATAAATAATCTAATTAAAAAACTAGATTTAGAAGAAAAAGTAAAAATTACAGATTATCTAACATTTAAGGAAGTCTTTGAATACATTTATGCAAGTGATGTCTGTATAAATATGCGATGGCCTACAACTGGAGCTACATCTGGTTCATTAATTAAATCTCTAGCAGTAGGAACTCCCTGTATAATTTCAGACCTCCCAGAAAACAAAGAATTTCCAAATAATTGTACATTTAAAATAAAAAAAGGAGACAATGAAATCAATAATATTCTAGAAGCCTTAAATGAATTAAAAGTTAAGAATACAAGAGAAACTATGTCTAACAACGCAATAAGATACATCAAAGAAAATCATCTTTGGAAAGATAAAGCTAAAGAATTTAAAAATTTTATAATGGAAGTATATCAAAAATGAGAATAGCAATAATCAATCCTTCAGATGAATTACAACTAGGAGTTAAAGGTGGAAACCAATACATAGCTGAAGCATTAGCAAAATATATAGAAAAATATACAGAACATGAAGTAATTAAAATATTTACTCCATTAAAACATTATCCAAATTTATCGTTAATTAAATCATATATTTTTCACAGGCTTTTAGATGTTTCAAATTTTGATATGGTTATATCGTTGAAATTTCCAAGTTACATGATAAAACATCACAATCATATTTGTTATTTTGCTCATTTCTACAGGCAATTTTATGATTTATGGCCAAATCAAAAAAAAGATTTTTCAACAAGAATAACAAGAAAAATTATAAAATTCTTAGACAAACAAGCATTAAAAAAAACAAAAAGAATAATTTCCTACTCAAAATTCATTCAAGAAAGATTAAAAGATGAAAAGATAAAATCAAGATTAATATATTGTCCACCTTATGAAGAAAATTTCAAATGTAAAAATTATGATTACATTTTATCAACTAGCATCTTAGATGATAGCAGAAAAAGAATCAGTTTATTAATTAAGGCTATGAAATATATTAAAGAAGATATTAAATTAATAATAGCAGGTACAGGCCCTCATGAAAAAGAATTAAAAGAACTATCCAAAAATGATCCTAGAATAATATTTATAGGCTACAAATCTCCAAAAGAATTAATAGATATATATGCTAACGCATTATGTACTTGCTTAGTCTCATATAAGGAAGATTATGGATTAGTTACAATTGAATCGATGAAAAGTAAAAAACCCGTTAT
>NZCB01000020.1 GCA_002688165.1 Candidatus Pacearchaeota archaeon
TGAACAGGCAACAAATGTTACAGATCTAAGTTATTTCCATGTTAATTATATGTTAAAACAAATTAAGAAAAATAAAAACTTAACAGATGAAATAAGATTGGCTAAAACTTTTACACACGCACAGAATACTTATGGTGCAGAGTCTTATATCCATGGTTTCTCAGGATATGCTCTGGAACTTTTAATAAGTTATTATAAAACTTTTTTAAATTTTATAAAGGAAATAATAAGGATAGATCCTAAGAAGGCTAAGTTGGTAATTGATCCGGAGAAATTCTATAAAAATTCTCAAGAAGCATTAACTCAAATAAATTCTTCAAAAATAATCTCTCCAATAATATTGATAGACCCTACATATAAGGAGAGAAATGCTTCATCCAGTTTATCTGAGGAAACTCTTTACAAATTTCAAAATGCGTGTAGATCTTTTCTTAAGAATCCTTCGAAGGATGCTTTTAGGAAGAAATCTGTAATGGAAGAATTTAGAAATAAGAAGCCAGTTATTTTAACTATAAAAACAAATAAACAAGCAGGAGATATTGCGGGAACTAAAAGTAAGAAATTTACAACGTTTTTATTATCTAGATTGAAGAAGGAATTTGAAATAAGGAAAGAAGGATTTGAATATGATGAAAATGAGAATATAGCTAAATTTTATCTTTTACTTGGAAAAAAGAAACCTAATACAATTAGGGGCCCCCCGGTTACTTCTCCTTATAATTTAACTCAATTTAAAAAAGCGCATCCTAAAGCCATTATAAAGGGTAATTATGCCTATGTAACTTTGAAACATAATTTAACTTTTAAGAAATGGTTTGAGAATTTTAAAAAAGCGGATAAAAAGATTATAAGGGATATGGATATTACAGAATTAATGAGTAACTAATTATTCACTTCCAACAGCTTGATTAAACATAAATCCTAATGAAGTAGCAAAGAAAGGTGTATTTAACCAAACTGCAATTTCTTCCTCAGGAAGACCAGTTTTAGAAATCATAAATAAAACTTGTTCATTATCAGCTATAAAAAATCTAGTGTCTACATCGATTTGTTTAGCTTTTATTTTAAACTTGTTATTAATTTTTTTAATATCTTTTTCTTCACCAGATAATGCTATTTTTATTTTTATATTAGCTCTTTTTAATCTATCAAAAACTAAACTAAAGAACCTAGATTTACCTTGAATCTCTTGAACTGATGTGCAAATGATAACTTCTTTCTTGGCGTTTTCCAGTAATTCTTTAATGTGATTATAAATTGTTAATTTACCTTTTATAGATCCAGAAATATCTTCTTGTTTAACAGGCTGAATTCCTACATTGTATAGTTGTTCTAATTCTTTGTATTCATTAGTGTCCTTTAATTTACTAATGCTCTCAATTCTTTCATTAGCATTTTTTAAAGTATTCGATTTAAGTTTTTCAATAATTATGTTTGGTTTTACAGCTATGTATTTAACAGGTTTACCTAATTTCATTATAGCAAATCCTCTCTTTTCTAAACTTTCTAAAACATCATAGGTTCTACTTCTAGGAACTCCACTTATCTCAGCAACTTCTCCTGCGCTAGCTAAACCTTTCCCCAATAATGCTAACCAGACCTTTGTCTCGTATATGTTTAGAGCAAAATGGTCTTTAATTTGATTTATTAATTCTTGTTTAATTATCATTTTATTATAAAAAATGATATAAAAAACACTATATAAAGCTTTTGTTTGTTGTCACTGAAGAATTAGAACAAAATCCAGCTTAGGCCCATGCCAATATATAATCCTGCTGTGATAAATGGCATAGCGGGATAGTATTTGCCTTTTTTAGCTAATAAGAATAATCCTGCTAAGGCAATAGTGCTAGTTATAGCTATTAATATGCCTGAATTTAATCCAAATTTCTCATAAAATACTCCTGCAGTTATTATTGGGAATATAATATCTCCTCCACCTAAGATAGCTAGATTTATCTTTATTTTAGATTTCTTGAAATTTTTTTCTAATTTTTCATCATTTCCTTTATATTTCTCTTTGATTAATTTAATCTTTGCTTTATTTTTTTTGTCTGCATAAGGTATAAAGAATCCTGTGAAGAACTTTAGATTATTCATTTGAAATTCTGCCATTTTTTGCATAAATCCAGATTGCCAAACTGCCCACATATCATATAATGAAATTATTAATAGTATAATTGCTGTAGCAAGTATGACCCTATTTCCAAATACATTATTTAGGAATGATATGAAAACTGCTGCAATTCCTGGATAGATTAATAATTCTGTGAGATTATGGACATATAAATTTCTTTTGAAGACTTTAATGTATGCTAATGGTAATGCAATTAATAATGCAACTAGTTGCATGTTAATTCCTAATTTATATAATATGACAAAAAAACTGAGCCCTAATGCAATAATAGTTACAGAGAGATACCATAATCTAATGAAAGTCTGTGCATTAATTTTCATTAAAAGGAAGAATAATAAAACTGCAATAACAAATGCTATGATAATTGTGGTTAGTCCTCCTGCAAGTGTTGTTTCCTCAATTTCTTCTGGAGGTTCCATTCCAAAGGGAAGGTCTATTCCATCAGAATAACTGCTAACAATAAATAATCCTATTAATTGTGTAATTAAAAACATGCAGACCAATAACGATGTAACTTTAGTATTATGTTTCATTCTCTTTTCTATTCAAAAAATAGAATTAACTATATAAAACTACCTTAGTCTTATTGTTTCTAGGTTTTTTGGAACGTTTGTTTCTATGTGATGTAATTTGTAAATAGAACTTGCAAGATCTAAACATCTACTTTGTTCACCGTGATTTAAAATAATTTTTGATGCTTTTGGTTGAGTTCTATTTGCATAGTCCATAAGTTCATTTCTTCCTGCATGAGCTCCCAGTCCTTCTACAGTGGATACTTCTAAATTTACATTTACAAATTCTTCTTTACCATCATTCGTTGTCATTTGAACAGTTTTTAGCCCTTCCTGAATTTGTTTACCTAAACTTCCTGCTCCCTGATAACAAACAAAACATATTTTGTTATCTTTGTTTTGAGCAAAATGTCTGAAGTATTCTACACTAGCACCTCCAACTAACATACCGCTAGTTGCTAAAACTACGCAAGGACCTCCTTCAACAACAGCTTTTCTTTCAGTAGGGCTTCCAACTCTTTGAAAAACTTCTGATAAGAAAGGATTTTTATTTGCAAATACATCCTTTTTAATTTGATGATGTAAGAAGTCAGGATATGCGGTATGAATTCCATTCATATCCCAAATCATTCCATCAATGTAAATTGGAACCTTTGGCATTTTTCCATTTCTCATAGCTTCTTCTAAGATTATCATAGATTCTTGAGCCCTACCTAAGCCTAATTCAGGGATTAAAATTTTTCCACCCTTATCAATAGTTTCAGTAATTTCTCTAATTAAATTTTCTTCAGCTTCTCTTCTAGGTGGAAGAATATTATTTCTTCCTCCATATGTTGCTTCTAAAATTAAAGTTTCCATCCTTGGGAATTTATCGTTGGCCCTGTTTAGTAATCTAGAATTAACATATTTTATGTCTCCAGAATAAACTAAATTATGGGCTCCGTTTCCAATATTAATATGAGTAATTGCTGAACCTAGACAATGTCCTGCATTATAGAATGTAATTCTAACATCTGGAGCAATATCTGTTACCTCATTGAAATCTAAACAAATAGTGTGTTTGACCATTTCCTTAACGTCTACAGAGCCGTATAGGGGGCTTGTAGCTTGTTTATAGGCAACACCTATGAAGTCTAGAGCTAAAATTGCTGCTAGATCTCTTGTAGGAGCTGTCATATAGACTGGGCCTCTATATCCCATTTTGAATAGATAGGGGACTAATGCAGAATGATCTAAATGCGCGTGACTTAAGATAATGGCATCTAGTTCATTTATTTTAAATTCTGCAGCATCTAAATATGGGAATCTTTCTCTACCTTTTATGGCAGGGTTCATTCCACAATCCATTAGAATTTTAGTGCCTGGAGTTTGTAATAAAATACAACTTCTTCCAACTTGTCTTCCACCCCCTAAGAATGTAACCCTAATCCATTCCTCAGTTTTATCCGGATTCCATTCCTTATAGATTTTTTTACCGACAGAATTTAGAAATCTTTTTCTAGTATTATTGTTGGCATAAAGAACTGCCCTAATGCTCTCAGTTATTTTAGATTGAATAGCCGGACTTCTTTGAATTTGAGGTATCCAAAAACTTTGATCTTTAACATCTTTTAAAATGCTTCCCTCTTTTCCAATTACTAATCCTGGTCTTTTGGCTTCAATAACTACTATTCCTCTTTGAGGGTCAAATAAAATATTTGTAACTTCTGCATCTTCTGGGACAGTTTCTTTAATTATTTTTTTAGTTTCTTCTTCATCTTTTAATAGTTTTGAGTCTGCTCTTAATTCAATTCTTTTTTTAAATTTTCCAACAAGCTCTCTTATTTTTCCTCCATTGTCTTTGAAAAAATCCATATCATCCGTATAGAGAACTATGTTAGCTCCTTCGAAGTTAGCACTACTAATAACTTTTGGTAATTCTTTTTGAACATCTTTTAAAATATCTGCCATACTTTCCTTAAATAATTATAAGATTTATACACCTCTTATAGATTGTTTATCTTTTCATTCCTTCTTTGTCTTTATACTCTGCAGCAATTTCTTGTGCAACTTCATGTGAAATCTTGTCTTTTGTTATCGCAAAAACATCAATTCCAAAACCACTTCCAGTATCTCTTTGAGTACTTGATTTTAATGATTCTACAGCAAGCTTAATCCCTTCTTCAACAGTAATATCTTTTTTATATTCTCTTTCTAAGAAACCTAAGACATAAGGCATACCTGAACCGAAATTTGCATCATAATCTTCTACTTTCATTGCAGTTCCCGCAGGTTCAACTGTATAAAGTTCAAAACTTCCATCCTCATTAAACCCTGAAACTAATGTGCCTACAATTGAAGGAACCATTGATGGTTGTCTAATATTCTTATAGGTCATCATGCCAATTAGATTGGCTGCCTCTCTGACTGTAGGCCTTCTTTTGCTTTTTAATTCTTTTAATTTTAATTCAGCTCTAATGACTTTTTTTTGTAATTCTATATCTGCAACCATTCCTGTAGCACTAATGACCAAATAATCATTTATTTGGATAGATTTTTGAACGTTTTTTCCTACAACTAAATTTCCCGCAGTACTTTGTCTATCAGAACCCATTATAATTCCATCTTTACAAACAACTCCCACTAATGTGGTACCTGAATGCAGAAAATTTTGTTCTAATTCTTGTTTATTCATTTTATAATAATAATTCTAGCTAATATTTATCTAAACTATTTAGAATTTATAATCTTTTTATGAATTAAAGGTTTATAAAGTTTTTTATTCTGTATTGCTAATCCCTGTTTCCTTTTTAATTCTAATTATATTATCTACGAAATCTTCCATCTTTTGTTCATGTGAAACTAAAATTAATTGCTCAGTATTCAATTGTTCTAAAACTTCTCGCATCTTTTCTAATTGCTGTGTAGAAAAACCGTCAGTGGGTTCATCTAATATAACTAGATTATTTGTTTTAATATTGCTTAATATACTATTAATAACTTGATTTAAGGATAGCCTATATGCTAAGGCGATAGCAGTTCTTTCTCCTCCAGATAGGAATTGGTAGTCAAGTTCAAATCCATTTTGTTCTATGATGGGCGAAAAATCATCTTCTAATCTTGCTGTAAGATTTTCAGAGACCAAATTAGAAAACCATCTTGAAAATAGGTTAGAAAATTCATGTTTTAATGTGCTCATTACTTGTTTTTCAGTGAATAAAACGATTTCTAAAAATCTTCCAGAAATCCAATTTTCTAATCCTTTCAATTTATCAGTATCATTTTTCATATTTTCTTTCTTTTCAATTCTTTCTTTAAGTTCTTTTATTTGCTCTTCTAAAAATTCAATTTCTTTACTAATTTCAGCTTTTCTTATAGAGGCTTTATTTTCCCTATCTTTAGCTTCCTTAAGATCGTTAGTTCTTTCATTAAAAATAATGTCATATTTATCATAACTTTTGATTTCTTTATTTAATCTAAGTATTTGTTGTTGTAACATTAATACGTCCTCATTTAATCCAACTATTTGTTTTTGAATTTCTTCCATTCTACTCTCTTTTTCCTTGAAACTATCTATCTTAATTTTTAATAAGTCCATTTCTTTGTTTTGCTTTTCAAACTTTTCAATTAAATTTTTAACTACATTGATTTTTTCAATCAAATCATTTTTTCTTTTATCATAACCATAAATATTATTATCAACAATATCTATTTCTTTTTTAGCATTGTTTAACATGTCATCCTTATAATTTAGAGATACTTGTTGTAAGCAAGTGGGACATTTATCTAATCCTGAGATTTGTTTAATTAGACTATTCGCTTCAGCCTTTTTGTTATCAAGAGCTTTTATCTTGCTTATAATCTCAATATACTCATTATGTAGTTCTTCATGTTTATTTTTTTGTACAATTATTCTTTGTTTTACTGAGTTGTATTCATCATCACTAAATTTTAATTTTTCAACCTCTTCAATTTGTTCTTTTAGTTTTTGAGTATCTAGGTTATATCTTGATATTTGATTTTTCTTTTCATTTATTAACATATTATTTTTTTCTTTATCTAATTCAAACTTTTGCTTTTCATCAATTTTTTCTTTAATTTCTTTTAAATTTTTTTCTTTTAATTCTCTGTCTCTAAATTTATTGATATAATCTTCTTCACTTTCTATCTTGCTCTCTTTAGATTCTATTAAATTTGTATTTTTCCCAGTTAATCTTTCTTTTAGTTCCTCCAAATCCGTATATAGTGCCTGATTTATCTTAATTCTTTCGCGTAATTTACTATTTAATATGCTAGCATTTTCTTGTATTCTTTTGTATTTATCAATTCCAAATACATGCCTTAAGGTATTCAACCTAATATCTTTACTTTCCATAATAATCTGCTTCATTTCTTCTTGAGGGGTATAAACAGTAAATTTATACAGCAAATTAGTCTTTTTAGCAAACTCTTTTGGATAATTTAGTAAGTCTAATATTTTGGCTTTTACTTCACTAACACTCTCTTCAAATTTTTCATTATCTATTGTAATAGAAACATAGTCTTGATTGATAGAATGTTTTTTTCTTTTTAAGGTCCTTTCAACAATTATTTCTTTTTTTTCAACTTCAAATTCTAAGATAACTTTTGCAGTATCTGCACCATTTCTCAGAAGGCTATTTCCTTTTTGAGAGGGTTGTAATCCAAATAATGCAAATTCAATAGCTAGTAAGATTGTTGTTTTTCCACTTCCAATATCTCCAGATAATAATGTGCTTCCTTTTGGAAATTGGATAGTTTGATTTTCATAACTTCTAAGATTTTCTATAACCAGTTTTTTTAATAACATTCTTTATATATTATAAATAATAAATTTCTTTTTAAGAATAATTGTGATGGAAAATCCATCAATTAAAAGAAAAAAGGAGAAAAATAAAAAAATAAAAATTAAGGATTCAACCCACTAAATTAATAGTAGTTTGTTTCTCCGAATTCTTCAGTTTCTGCAGGTCTCTTTGATAGTAAAACTATCAATACAATAAGTAATACTGCGAAGATGATTACTAGAACAACTGTAAGAACAACCGTATTGTTTGTTCCCATAGCATTTCCAGTAATACCTACTTTTGAAGGCTCTTCAACGCTTACGCTGAAACTAACTTGTTTTGCAACACCAGTATCAGTATTCGCATTAACAGTTACTATATATGTACCTTCATCAGCATTCTCAGTAGCTCTTACTTTAACCTTTACAGTTCTACTTGAGTCAGCACCAACTGCTACAACAGGATCTGATATTTCTACAAGAACGCCTTTTGTTTCCTCAGGCATAATATTGTAAACAATCATTCTGTTGCTTGGATTAACTAGAACAAGATCAAAAGTTGATTCTTGTCCTGGGCTAATTGTTTTTGAAGTACTAGATGGTAAAACTCCACCTTGAACATCTTCAATAACAACTCTTCCAAGCGCAGTAATGCTAGCATCGTAGTTGTATGCTTCCACTTCTATCTCATAATTACCTGGAGCGGCATTATTAGGTATAGTCAAGTAAACTCTCTTAACTACTGCGTCATTGATGTTATCATCAAGTCCGTCAATAGTTGGTGCTAAGTCACCAGCATAAACCTTTCTTGAAACTCCTAAACCTGGGATAGAGGCTTTAACATATACGTTGTCAAGTCTGTCATATCCGTTGTTTTCAACAACAACGTCAACAGCTACACTGTTACCAGCTACAACAACATCAGATAAATCAATACTTAAAAGATTTAAGCTATGAAGATCTCTTTGGATCTTTAGAGGGTAAGATAATTCCTGCGAAGGTTCACCCTTAGCAGTAAATCTAACCAAAAGCTCTAGTTCCTCAGAAGTCAAGTCATCAAAGTCTTCAGTTGAGGGCATCTTAAGTGAAAATCTTTTCACGTAAGTGTTTCCTTCAACTATAACAAATCTTGAAGTTTCATCTTCAATATCGTTTTTGAAACCTTCGATATAAACTTTAAGTTTTACATCTTCCAAAGCACCATTTGGTAATGAGCTTGGAGCAGTAAATCTAACTTCAACAGGAACAGTCTCTGATGCGTCAACGCCAACAGCGTTTGCTACATTGCTAAACTCGATACCATTNAATTCAACTTCAATAGTAGGTTCGTCAACAATGTGAGCACTTGCAACAACTGTACTTAAGGCAAAAGTTATAGCAAATAATGCTATAAAAGAAACCATAATTGCTTTGCTTTTCATGTTAAATGTTTTCATATTTAATTAATAAAANCACNATAAATTGCTATATAAAGCTTTCTACNTTGTAGTAACTATATAATAATTACANATACCNTAATATTTAAATAGTATACNTNNGTATACCTNTNTNANAATAAGATGGNAAAACAACCTATAACGACGATAAAAATACATAAGGAAACGAAGGAAAGACTGGATAAACTGAAGGAAAATGATAGGGAAACTTATGAGGANGTTCTTAAGAANATTCTGTTTATCCTAAATACTTCNAAAACNAATCCTCAAAGNGCTAGAAGCTTAATGAGAAGGATAGATAGTAGTCAGAAAAATNNTAAACAGTATACTGAGGTATACGAGAAANATGNGAANGAAAATTAACTTTTAGAATGTAATTTTAACCCTTCACTNCTGTCTTCAATCATATTTGGACTTTCATTTATTATGACAATATCTTTGTCTTTGGGCAGTTCTTTTAGCATCCCTTTCCAATCTTCAGTTTCTGTTTTTTTATGGTGTTTTTCTCCTTTATCTCCATAAACAATTCCTGTAAAATGGCAATGCCAGTTTTTCTTTTTGAATAATTTTTTTAAAGCAGGATAATCAACCATTTTATCTCTGGCTAAGATGTGTGCAAAATCTATGCAGAATTCACATCCAGTATCTTTTGTTAATCTATAAATCTGGTCAAAGCTCCCAAAGACATTTATCTTGCCCATAGTTTCTGGAGCAATTTTTATCTTCCAACCTTTTTCTTTTATTGTTTTCTGCATATCTAAAATTGCGTCCCTAATATTGTTATAAGTTTCTTCTGGGTCCATGCCACTATAATATCCTGGATGGAAAACAACCCTATAACATCCTAATTTTTCTCCAACTTCACAACAAGATAATATTCTTTTTTTACTGTTCTCTATTTTTTCCGGTTCTTTACTATTGAGGTTTACAAAATATGGAGCATGGATAGATAATTTGATATCTAAGCGTTCAGCGGCCTCTCTAATGGCTTTGATGTCTTTTTCTTCTTTTATATAAACACTATATGTAAAAGCTATCTCGCATGCTCGAAAGCCTAGTCTATGATATTCTTCTAAATTTTTTACTGCGTCTTTAACTGGCCCAAGACCAGCTGGTCCAAATCTAATACTCATGTTAAATATAAATTTTTAAGATATTAAAATCTATTGTAAGAATCTAATTTTGAAATCCTTCATTAATTTGATCTAAATTTTGTAGGATTTGATTATGCATTCTTTCTATAATTATTTCTTGTAATTCTTCTCTTAGTTTACCGCTGCAAACTAACATATCTGATTCTGGTAATGAGTCATCATATTTATTGATTTTACAGACCATATTTAATCCTTCCAAATCTTGACTATCTATTGCTCCATTAGTTACCCTAAATAAAACAACATCAACATCACAATAACTATCTCCATTATCATCTAGAATCTCATATCTATAAACATAATTATTGTCTTCATTTAGTACCCAACTTTTTTTACATTTTAAGAGATTTTCTCTATAACAATCTATGCTATCACATTTGGCAACTGTATTAAATCCAACAAAATAATACCACATTCCCAGCCCTATAATTATCACAAAAATAGATAGAACTATAGATCTTTTAGAATATAGCTTGCTGAATTCATTATCATTAAATTGATCCTCTTCATACATCTTAGTAAATATTAAATTAACTATTTAAATGTTTTTTACATACTGACTAGATTTATATTTGTATCAGCACTTACAAAATTGCTAGCAATTAGATTACTGCATCCTAATTTTTCACAATTTTCTATAACTCTTGGGGTTGCAGTTCCATCAATTGCAATTATGTAAGGATCTTCTTCTAGATCTAAACTACCTAATCTTCCCAAAGGTAATTTTTTAATAGTTTCTAGTTTTTCATTAAAGATTAAAGCACCCTTACTTCCAACTAAATCTTGAACATTTTCTTTGATCTCATCTTTTTCTTTAGTGCTCATTTTCTTAATGTCTTTGCTATCTTTTGCTTTTCTATTAGATTGATTTGTATCTCTTCGATCATATCTTGAACTTTTATTATCTTTGTAATCTCTAACTCCTCTTGACCTATTATCTGGTTTATATTCTTTAGCAGGGACTTTTTTTCTTAAAGCTTGTAAGGCTTCTTTTCCAGTAAGTTCTTCAACTTCTTTACCATCAGGAGCCATTGCAATATAGTCAATTTTTGCATTTTCAGTAACATTTTTTATGATTAAATTTCCNCCNCTATCTCCATCTACAAATAATATGACTGATTCTTTTTCTTTACTTAATTCAACAACACTTTCTGGAAGTTTTGTACCATTCATGGCTATAACGTTTTTAATGCCTTTCTTTAACATGTTAACAACGTCTGCACGACCTTCAACAATTATTAATTCATTTCCTGAGATGTCTCCACAAGGAATATTTTCAGTACCATAGCTTTGCATTTTTGCAAGTTTAGCTGAATCTTTAATTTCTTCACTCATTTCATCTATTTCTTTATCATCAGTACCAAATTTTGCCATTAATTTTTTAGCTCTTTCTAAGATATAATCTCTTTTACTGCCTCTAACATCTTCTATTTCTTCAATTGTAATTTTTGTATCTGTTGGACCTACTCTTTCAATTGTTTCAAGAGCTGCTGCAATCAGTGTGGTTTCAGTTTTATCCATAGCAGTAGGAACTTCAATCTCTCCGGTTGTTTTCCCTTCCCCATAATCAATATTAACTTCAATTCTGCCTATTTTACCTGATTTTTGTAGTTCTCTCATNTCAAGATCNTCNCCNANNANNCCTTCNGTTTGNCCAAAAACAGCNCCNATCATATCTGGTTTTTCAATNGCTCCGCTAGCTTCAAATTTTGCATGTATGATATACTTTATCGATACTGGTGATATTTTTGCCATTTTCTTTATATTTTTAAAATATTATAGAGAACTAAGAAAAATTAGTAAAGACTCTTTATTGGGTCTTTGTTTACTTTCATTGAATTATTCAAATGAATATGAATGTGATGATTAATCTAATATTTCTTGTTAATCTTAATATCTGATGTTCCTATAATGATTAATTGATATATAAATCTTTGCATTATTGTGCAAAATTGGGAACGTTATGATAAATTCTTTTTAGTTTATAAACTTTATTCTAATAAATTACAATAAAAAAGTTTATAAAGAATTTATNNAATATAGAAGTAGTTAAAAAACGAGGGATAAATTTAAAGATGGCTGAGGTTGATGATTTTGATGAAGATCTAGAAACTCTGGATTTAGAAGAACACGACGAGTAATTTTTTTAATTTTTTTTAATCTTATTAACTAATTGAGAAATGAATAGGGCATTTCTCTTTTTTTTTTATTTTATAAACTTGTCAGTAATTTATAAAAATCATATTAAAACAAATAATAACTATTTTAAAATTTAATAAAAACTAACCTAATTTCTTCTCAACTAATTCAGTACAAACACCTGCAGCTACTGTAGCTCCAGCATCTCTTATAGCAAATCTAGCCATATGNGGATTTTCTTTTGAACTTTCAATAACTAAATTACCCATTGGTTTGAACTTAACCATAGCAACATCTCCGTTTTTCAAGAAGTCAACTTTTTCGTCTGAAGGTTGTCCGCTTGCAGGATCTATTTTATGTAAAATTTCAGTTAATTGGCAAGGAACTTGAGCTGTATGAACGTGGAATACTGGTGTGTATCCTTTAGCAACAACAGTTGGATGATTGATTATAGCGATTTGTGCTGTGAATTCTTCAGCTATTGTAGCAGGCTTAGCTGCATCGCAGATTACATCTCCTCTAGCAATATCTTTCTTTCCAACTCCTTTAACATTAATACCAACATTAAAACCAGCAGGAGCTTCTTGATGTTGTTCATGATGCATCTCTATTGACTTAACTTCCCCTTCTACACCTGTACCGCTTCTCCCTGGAAGAACTATCACCTTTTGACCAACTTTCATTACACCTGTTTCGATCTTACCTACTGGAACTGTTCCAATACCTGTAATTTCGTAAACATCTTGAACTGGCATTCTCATAGGCAAATCAGTTGGTTTCTTAGGCTCTTCAAATAAGTCTAATTGTTCCCAAAGAGTAGGACCTTTGTACCAAGGCATATTTTCTGATTTTTCTTTAACATTATCTCCCTTTAAACCTGAAGCAGCAATAAAAGTAGTTTTTGAAGCATCAATTCCAACAATCTTCAAAAGTGCAGAAACATCTTCTTTAGCTTTATTGAAAGCTTCTTCAGAATAGTCTACAGTATCCATTTTGTTAATATTTACTGCAATTTCTTTAACACCCATTGTTCTTAATAACCATAAGTGCTCTTTAGTTTGAGGTTGTACACCTTCTTTAGCAGCAATAGTTAAGAAAGCTGCGTCAGCTTGTGAGGCTCCAGTAATCATGTTTTTAACGAAATCCTTGTGACCTGGTGCATCAATTATTGTAATTTGTCTTTTTGGTGTTATAACTTTCTTATATGCTAAGTCAATTGTAACTCCTCTTTCTCTTTCTTCTTTAATGTGATCCATAATATAAGCAAATTCAAAACCAGGTTTACCTTGTTTCTCAGCTTCTTCTTTTAACTTCTTCATCTCCTGTTCAGGGATAACTCCGCTTTGGAACATAAGCTGACCTACACAAGTTGATTTTCCGTGGTCTACGTGACCTACGAATACTACATTCATTGTTGGTTTATCTGTTGCCATTATATCATTTATTAAAAAAAGAGGTTTATAAAGGTTTCTATCTTCTGATGAATATAAAATGGAAAACAAGATGTCAAAATCTTTTATAGGAAAAATAAAAGAGAATAAGAAATATAGTTCGATCAGCGACGATATTGTTAAAAAAGAGATAGAGAATTATATGCGGAAGTTTCAAATTGATAGTGAAGATATCTATGATGATAAATTTGCAATTAAGATTATAAGAAAAGAATTGCATAGATTGTATAGTAGCTATCAAACTAAGGGGAAGAAGAAACGTGACTCTCTGTTAAAAGATATTGACATCTTACAAAATAAGAACGCTCCCGAATCTGAAGTTCTAGAGGTTATTAATGCCTTACTTAAAATAACACTCTCCACAATAGAAAGATTGCCTCATTATGAAAAACTGTATAAGGATATTTTTAAGATAACTGGAAAACCAAAATCAATAACTGATCTTGGATGTGGTTTGAATCCATTATCATTTCCCTTGATGAGATTGTCGAAATCAACAGAATATCATTCATATGATATTGATACTGAAGATATAAAATTTTTAAATAAGTTTTTTAAAACTCTCAAGATAAATGGAAAAGCAGAAATCCTTGATGTTAGAGAACTAGAAGATTTAAGGGATCTTCCAAAAACAGATATAATTTTTATGTTTAAACTTTATGATTTAATAGTTCCAAAAGCTAAGAAATTGAAAAAACTTGGNGAAGAAATTATTAATATTTTGAAAGAGAAAGCTAACTATCTGGTTGTTAGTTTTGCAACTAAAACTTTGACAAGAAGGTCAATGAAATTGCCGAGGAGGATTGGCTTTGAAATGATGTTAGATAGAAATCAGTTGAAATATGAATTGATTGAAACTGATAATGAGATTTATTATGTTATTAGAAAGAGTTAATACCACTTACCGCTTGCGCAAATAAATCCCTCTGGGCAATGCTCTTCGTGTTTTAAGTGGAAGGTTTGAAAATGGGCGGGGTTTTTAATGTTATGATAGGGGTCTCCGTCGTGGTGTATTGAATTTTTATGGCCTAATTTAATGTAGTTTGTATTTTTTATTAAATAGACTTTTAATTGTTTACCACCTGGATTGACATTATATCTAGGTTCATATGTTCTTTCATCTTTGATGTATCTTATCTTGATGTTGGAATGGCTTTGACCTTTATCAAAATGGTAATTGTTTATTGAATTATATTTTTTATAATTATTTAAATAAATTATCTTTTGGTGATTATCTTTATAGTGATTTTGATGTTTGTAACTTAATTTATAATTGCTATGGCCGTTATAGCTGTTATAGCTGTTATAGCTGTTATAGCTGTTATAGCTGTTATAGCTACTATGACCATAGATGTAATTGCAATCGTGATAATATCCATTAAATCCTTTGCAAAGTGCGGCATCAACAGTTCCAATAACTGCTAATAGAAAACAGGCACTTAATATAAACATAAATATTTTTTTATTCATCATTCTTTGGGATATTTTATTTATTTAAAGATTGTTATATTTAACGATAGGTCCAATATATTAGATGATGTTCGGGCCTACTTAGTAATCTTTGATTGCTTTCCTTATGTCTTGAATAACCATAGGGAGTATTGCTTTCTTTGTAGCTATTTTCTGTAACATAACTATGATAAGGATAATGTANNTNTAATACATAATTTCTATCTNNATATNTNANANNNCTANAANNTGNNTAATANCTNTTATNACTTCTATANTTACTAGTTCCGCTTTTATAGAAAAAATGATTAGCTTTTTTATAGCTTGAGCTTGTTGAAATGATATTTGATTTATAATTATAATTNCTGTAATTATGTCCATAATTATAACTGTTATAATAATTTTCATANCCNTAATTTCCGCCGTAATAACTAGCNCTTACAAGGCTACTTGCAATTATTGAGAAGATTAGAAATATTCCAAATATTAAATTAAATTTTTTATTCATTTTAACATCCAAAACTGCATCCACCATAACTGTAGCTATAAGATGGATAGTAATTTAATCCGTATGCATTGTAACTGTAACTTGGAAAGTATCTACTAACTCCGATACCAAATCCACTATAGCCTGCGTATCCTCCATATCCACCAAATCCCCCAAATCCTCCAAATCCTCTACCAAATCCACCATAACTCAATCCAGCCCCTCCAACACCTCCGCTAAAATAAGGTCGGTTATAAGATTCGGGATAGTCTACAAAATAATAGCTTGGTCTGTAATCTCCGTTAGCATACATGACCTGCCTATAATTACCATAACTTCCTTTAAATGTTGGCCTTTGTGCCTGATTTATAGTATTATATCTATAATTTCCAGAATTATCATAGTACCCTCCACCATAATTGCTCCTATAATTTGAAGCACTGCTTTTATGAGGATCTCCTTGATATCTATGATTGAAGGGGGCGCTAGCTGAAACAAAACTTAAACTTAAAAGTAATAAGAATATTGCAACAAACATCACCCCGCCCCATCTATAATTCATAAAAATAGGGGTTAACTATCATTTATAAAAGTTTCCTATAACAACCTTTATATATTGGAATTTATTGTGAATCCTTATGAAAAAGAAGTTATCAATTATTGAATTTTCCAACTTACTATTTGGGAGATTTGATGAAATGATGAAGGTTACACAATTTTTATCTGGAGATTATAGTGAAAGGGACGTTGCAAAAGATGTTTTATCTAATTTAACACATCCAGAACTTAAATCTGCATATGCAGATTTATCATCAGGAATTTCTTTAAATAAAACTAATATAATATATAATGGAAATGAGGAATTATATAGGTCAAATAAATCTATGTTTGATTATTCTCAAACATTATTATTTCAGCCTG
>NZCB01000021.1 GCA_002688165.1 Candidatus Pacearchaeota archaeon
ATTCGAATTCATAGAATTCTCAGAGATTCGAACCCTGCACGTGAGTGAGAATCCTTCTCGATGGGACTTTTAGTCCCAAATGCGAGGGGAAGGATTCGAACCCTCGAAGGCACTAAGCCACAGGATCTTAAGTCCTGCCCGTTTGACCACTCCGGAACCCTCGCATAAATTTGAGAATGATATTTAGTTTAAAAAATGTTTGGTATGACTATTTTCCTAAAATTTTAGCATATTCAGGAATAACATCTTTAGTAAATTTTTTCATTCCCTCTTTAGTCTTTTTATGGATTAATAATTTTTTAATGACTGAAAGAGGAACTGTAGCGATATGTGCTCCGGAATCTACAGCCTCTCTAAATTGTTGTACATTTCTAATGCTGGCAGCTAGAACTTTTGTTTTACTACCTTTCAAAACTTTAACACATTCTTTAACTAAATCTACTCCACTAACGATTCCGTTATCACTTAGAATTTTGTTTCCTTTCTTATAACCTTCTTTAGGAAAATAATCAGATTTATCAAATTTAATTNTATTTACTTCTCTAATATAATCATCTTCTCTTCCCATGAATGGNCTAACAAANTTTGCNCCTGCTTTTGCAGCTAANAGTGCTTGTTCTGGTGTAAAAATTAATGTGCAGTTTATTTTGATTCCTACTTTTCTTAAGGCTTTAATTGCTTTAATTCCATCTGCATCTTTTGTGCATTTATTTTCAATGCATGGATCAACCGGAATTTTTACATAAACATTTCCATATTTGCCAAATTTCTTTTTTAGAATTTTTCCTTCAGTAACCATATCTTCATAATTAGTTCCGATGACTTCTAAACTGACTGGAAGTTTTCCACAAGTTTGTAAGATTTTAATTATGTATTTTTCTAGATTGAGATTATTGGCAGAAGATGCTTTTTTGATTAAACTAGGATTGGTTGTTACTCCATCTAGGATCCCATAACTTTTGACTTCTTTAATTTCTTCTAGTTTTGCAGAGTCTAAGAATAATTTCATGTTATCACCTTGATAGAATATGGCAAAATAGTTTATTAATTTAACCCAAAACCCTTAAATATTCTTATCTATTCTTCATTACATAAAAGAGATCTATCTAATATGCCGGGAAAAGAAGTATACGATGTAGCGATTATAGGAGCAGGAATTGTTGGGTTAGCTGGAGCGGTTTATGCTCGAAGAATGAATTTGAAAACAATTGTTTTTGGAAATGAACGCGGAGGAACTTTAGCCAAAACACATTTGGTTGAAAACTATCCGGGATTTATTTCATTATCGGGACCAGAATTAATGGATAAAATTTTGGCACATGCCAAAGTATATGATTCAACAATTATTATGAGGGCCGTCTTAGATATTAAAAAGAAAGGGAAATTATTTGAGCTATCAACTAAAAAAGAATCTTATCAGGCTAAGATGGTTTTGTTTGCTACTGGTTCTAAATGGAAAAAACTTAATATTCCTGGGGAAGAGGAATTTAAGAATAAGGGAGTTCATTATTGTGCATCATGTGATGCACCGCTTTACAAGGGAAAGAAAACTGCCGTTGTTGTTGGAGGAGGAGATTCAGCAGTGAAGGAATCTTTGTTAGTTGCAGAATATTTTGATGAAGTTTATGTTTTAGCACGATCAACTTTTAAACCAGAACCGATTAATATGCAACGTGCTCAAGCAAATAAAAAGATACATTTAATTGATGGCATTCAGGTGAAGGAAATTAAAGGAGATAAATTTGCTAATGAGGTTATCTTGGATAAACCGATAAATAATTCGACTTCTTTGAAAATGGACGCAATATTTATAGAAATTGGCCATATTCCTCTAAGTGATTTGGCAATAAAATTAGNTGTTAAAACAAATAAGAAGGGTGAAATAATAATCACAAGAGAAGCTAGAACAAATATTCCAAATATATATGCTGCAGGAGATGTGGGAGATTTAAAATTTAAACAAGCTATAACTGGTGTTGGAGAGGCAGTTACTGCAATGTATTCCATATATGATGATTTGGCAATAGATGGTCTGGAACTTAAAGGATATAGTTGATTTGTTAAGAAATAAATTAATAAACTATTAATTAGTATTAATAATAGGAAGTGAATATGAAACCATCTTTATCTAAGATTCTAAAAAGAGGAAAGGCTATGATNTTANCTTATGATCAGGGACTTGAACATGGACCTGAATCAGATTTTAATGATAAAAATGTTGATCCTTTGTATATAATTGATATAGCAAAAAAAGGTAGATTTACTGCATTAGTTTTTCATAAGGGGTTAGCAGAATCTTANAAGAAAGAAATAAAAGCATCTAAGGTTCCTTTAGTAGTAAAATTGAATGGAAAGACTAATTTGAAAAAAGGGAATTATATTTCTAAACCTACTTGTACTGTTAAGGAAGCAATGAAATTGGGTGCAGATGCAGTAGGTTACACAATATATATAGGATCAATTCATGAAGGGGAAATGTTTGAAGATTTTGATAAAATACAAAAAGAAGCTCATAAAAATAATCTTCCAGTTATCACTTGGATTTATCCTAGAGGGAAGGATATTAAGAATGATGTTAGTAGAAAAAATATGGCTTATGCGGCGCGTACAGCGTTGGAATTGGGGGCAGATATTGCAAAAATAAAATATGGTGGTAAACCCGATGATTTGAAATGGGCTATAAAATCTGCTGCAAGAACAAAAGTGGTAATTGCTGGAGGCACTAAAAAAAATCCTAAAAAGTTTTTGAAGGATGTTAAAAATATTATAGATTCTGGAGCAATAGGTATTGCCGTTGGTAGAAATGTTTGGCAGGCTAAGGATCCTCTGGGTGTGGCTAATAATATCAGGAGAATAATATGGAAGTGAATAATCCTATTTGTAATGGTCCTGTTATTATTGTAAATTTTAAGAATACTAAGAATGGAAAGGAAGTTTTAATTTTTTCTAAGGAGATAAATAATTCTTGTTTAATAGTAGCAATCCCTACAGTTAATCTTTCTGAAGTAGCAAGGAATACAGATTTAATTGTAATTTCTCAAAATTTAAATGATATAACTCCTCAAGCTCTTAAAAAAACTGGGGCTCAAGGTACTCTTCTTAATCATTCGGATCATCCTTTGGAGTTAGATGAGATTAAAAGGCTTACTAATGAATGTAATAAATTGAAATTGAAGGTAATAGTTTGTGTAAAAAATTTTGATAATCTAAATGAAATAATAAAATTTNAACCTTGGGGGATAGCTTATGAAGATCCTAAATTTATAGGTACAAAAAATGCAATAACAAATTATCCAACGAATTTATTGAAATTTATGAAATATTTTAAGGATTCTAAAAGTACTCCTCTCTGCGGGGCAGGTATTAATAAAAATGAAGATGTAGAAAATGCCTTGAAATTAGGTTGTAGAGGGGTGTTAGTTAGTAGTGCAGTAATGAATTCAAAAAATNCAAAGGTTTTATTAAATAAATTGAGTTTGTTATAATATGAATCAAAAAAAGAAGGTGATAAAAAAGGAGTTAGCGAAGAAACATTTTCGTGTAACTATTTTTGGTTCTGCACGGATCAAGAAGGGAGATACTAGATTTAACCAAGTTAAATCTTTAGCGAAAATGCTTGGAGAGAGAGGTATTGATATAGTTACGGGTGGAGGACCGGGATTAATGCAAGCAGCATCAATTGGACATAATTTGGGGATGAAAATTTCAAAAAAAGAATCTCATTCTATTGGATTATTAATTAAATTGCCAAGAGAACAAAAAACTGCAGAATTTTTANATATTAAAAAAGAATTTTNTAAATTCTCAAATCGTTTAGATGATTTTATGGAACTTTCNAATGTTTTTGTTGTTGCTCCAGGAGGAATTGGAACAACATTAGAANTNTTTTATACATTGCAATTAATTCANGTAAAACAAACTTGNAATGTGCCAGTTATACTTTTAGGAAATATGTGGGCTCCNTTAATTAAATGGTTAGAAAAATACCCTATAAAAAATAAATTAATGAATAAAGAAGATTTGAATTCTGTTTTCTTAGCAAAAAACTCTGAAGAGGCAATGAAGATGATAAATAAAGCTTATGAACATCATAAAAAAGGCGATAAAAATATATGCTTGAATTATAAAAGATATAAATTATATTAAAATAAAAATTAAATTTGTGATTCTTTTTCTTTGATAAATTTGCATGCATCTAAGAAAGTTTTAGAAATATATTTTTTCTTAGATTTTATTTTCTTAACTTTTTCAAACTCTTCAGACCTATTGCCGAATGGAACAAAGATTCCAAGGCCTCCTGCATTAATTCCACATTGAACATCGCTAAGCCTATCTCCTATAACATAAATTTTTGTATTTTTTTTATTCCAACCTTCTTTTTTTAGTGCATTATATACCATTCCAGGTTTTGGTTTTGCACAGGAAAAATTTCCTACAAGTTTCTTATCAAAGGTATATCTATCTTTTCTTCTTTTAACATAATCTAAACTTGCTTTTCCACATAGTTCATAGCCATCTAATTCTGTCCCTTTTTCTTTTAATAATCTCATGAGGTATTCACAAACTTCAATAGCTCTTTTTTCATTTAATAATGGGAATTCTTTTATTGCAGGCCCTGGTTGGTTGGTTATCATGTAGATTTTAACTTTGTTTATCTTTCTTAGTTCTTTTATTCCTTGGTTTACTCCTCTTAGAAATTTAATTAATTTTTTCCAATTTCTTTGTTTGCCTAGATGATAGCTACCTCCATCATATATCATTGTGCCATCTCTATCTATACAAATTAGAATATTTTTTTTAGTCATTTACCACTTCCCTTTAACTGCTTCAATAATACTATCTTCATTAATGCCATATTTTTCTATTAATTTATCTTTATCTCCACTATGAGGTATTTTTTTAATACATAAATGTTTTATTTTCATATTATTATCTAATAGGCTGGATATCATTTCTCCTATCCCTCCTTCTTTAAAATGGTCTTCTACAATAACAATTTTTTTACCATGTTTCTTAACAAAATCTAAAAATTTTTCTTTTTTGAAAGGTTTTATGCAATATAAGTCAATAACACTACATCCTTTTAATTTTTCACTAGCTTTTAGACATTCATGTAATGTTATGCCTGAACCAACCAATGTATAATCTGAGCCTTTTTTTAAAATTTTAAAATCTCCTAACTCAAATTTTTCCTTTTTATTATATAAAACAGGGGTATCAGCTCTAGTTGTTCTGATGTATTTTAGTCCTTTTGTTCTAGAGGCTAAAACTGTTAGTTTTTCACAACTAACTGCATCGCTTGGATAAAAAATTGTACTTTCAGGAAAATTTCTAAACATACTTAAATCTTCTAATCCCATTTGGCTTACACCATCTTGGCCAATTGATACTCCTGCATGACTTCCACAAACAGTAAAATTTGCATTTGAAAAAGTAGCCATTCTTAATTGATCATGAGCTCTAGTTAAGAATGCTGCAAATGTGCTAGCAAAGATATTGTAGCCTTTTTTACTTAGCCCTAATGACATCCCAATCATATTTTGTTCTGCAATAAAACATTCTATAAATTGGTTTTTATTTATCTTATTGGAATGAGTACTATTACTAACTTCAGCATCAAGGGCTAGAATATTTTTATTACTTTGTCCCAGTTTATTTAAAATATTACCATAGGCTTTTCTTGTAGCCATTGAACTTCCAATTCTATAATTATTAAATTTAACAGGATTAGTTTTAATTCTATGAGAAAACTTTTTACGTTTTTCGATATTAAATTTGGGCATGGTTGGATTTGGGATTTTTTTTAAAGCTAATCTTAATAAGCCATCATCCAATGCCTTACCATGCCATCCCTCTTTATTTTGAATATAACTAAAACCCTTCCCTTTAAGAGTCATAGCAATAATGACTTTAGGAGTTTTACTCTTTTTTCTTAGCCCTTTTATTATATCATTGATATTATGACCATCAATAATGATTGCTTTCCAACCAAAACTTTCAAATCTTTTTTTATAGGATATTGCATCATGACCTAGCATTGTTTCTCCTCTTTGACCTAGCCTATTCATATCAATAATTGCTGTTAAATTGTTTAATTTGTAATAATTAGCTAATTGCATAGCTTCATAATTACTGCCTTCTGCCATTTCAGAATCTCCAAGTAAGACATATGTGTTATAGTCTCTTCCGTCTAGTTTAGCAGCTAAAGCCATTCCAACACCTACTGAAAGTCCTTGGCCCAAACTGCCTGTAGCTACNTTGGCCCATGGGAAAACAGATGGTAGGGGATGGCCTTCAAATTTGCTGCCAAATCTTCTTAAGCTCATTAAATTATTATTAATAGCTCCTGTTCTAAATAATGCACTATATAAAATTGGGGCTGCATGCCCTTTGCTTAAAATAAATTCATCATTATTATTTGCATGAGGGTCTTTAATATCATATTTCATATGGCTAAAAAATAAACAACTTATAATTTCAGCACAGCTCATACAACTAGTTGGATGTCCACTGCCTGCTTTAGTAGTCATTTCTAAAACATCTCTTCTCATAATATTTGCAATATCTTTCAAATCTTTTGAACCAACCATTCATCACCTCAAGAGAATAAATAAAATCAGGTTTTTATAACTTTTTATAAACCTTTTTATATCTTGATTAAGTATTTAACTTATGATTATGAAATTAACATTTTTATTAATATTAGCAATATCTGGAATCATTATATCTAGTTATTTAATTTATTCAAGAAAAAAATATAATAAGGTATTAATATGTCTTACAGAGGAATGTAATGATGTTTTAGATAGTAAATATAGCGCTATCTTTTCAATTAAAAATGATATTCTGGGTTTAGTTTATTATTTAATAATTTTTGGAGAATATTTCTTGTTGACATATTTAATGACAGGATTATTAATATATTTTAAGATAATCTCTGGAGTTGCATTAATTTTTTCAATATATTTATTTTATGTTCAAGCGAGGGTATTGAGGAAGTATTGTATTTANNNNGNNCNTTCTNCAATAATTAATTTATTTATATTTTATATAATAGTAACCTTATAAGCAAGTTTAAAAATAAATAATACTTAGGTATATTATGGCAAAAAAGAGTGTGTTAGTTTTAGGTGTGACGGGGCGTATTGGTCCGAGTTTGCTTGAAGAATTGAGACAGCATGATAAGGATTATGAAATAATTGTTGGAATTCATAAAACAAAATTAAAAGATTTCAAATCAAAAAAAATAGATTTAACTAGTGTATCTAAATTAAAAAATGCGTTTAAAGGAATTGATGTTGTAGTTAATTTGGCTGCAGAATCTGATCCGGGTGCTTCTTTTGATGATACTGTTAAACCAAATCTTTTAGGTGCTTATAATGTTTTTGAAGCAGCAAGATTGGCAAAGGTAAAGCGGGTTGTATTTGCAAGTAGTGTTCATGCTATTAGAGGTTATGAATTGGGAAAAAAAGTAAAAGAAACTCAGGCACCTAAACCTCTTAATTTTTATGGGGCATCAAAGGTTTTTGGAGAAGCTTTATGCAATGTATTTTCAACGAAATATAATCTTAGTTGTTTAGCTATTAGAATTGGAGCTTATGTATCTAATGATTTGAAAAAGAAAGTTTGTATGACTAGAGATAATTTTGATTATGTTATAAGTCAAAGGGACTTAGGTCAATTAATTCATAGGTGTATAATTGCGCCAAAGAATATAAGATATGGAATTTTGGCAGGATCATCAAATAATAAACATCTTTACATGGATCTAAGTTCATCTAGGAAGTTGGTTGGTTATAAACCACAAGATGATGCATTTAAGATGTGTGAGGGGGTTAGGAGATGAAAAAAGTAGTTGGTTTAATTGGATTGGGGAAAATGGGTTCTTTAATGGCGGAAAATCTTCTAGATCATAAATATAAGGTTGTTGCACATAATAGGTCTCCGGAACCAATAAGGAAAATTGTAAGAAAGGGAGCAAAATCGGCTTATACTATTGAAGAATTTGTAACTAAATTAAAATCTCCAAGAATAATAATTTTAATGGTAACTGCAGGGAAACCAGTTGATATGGTATTAAAATCACTTATACCTCATTTAACTAAGGGAGATATAATTATTGATGGAGGGAATAATTATTATAAGGATTCTATAAGAAGATATAAATTATTGAAGAAAATGGGAGTTAATTTTTTGGATATGGGTACCTCAGGAGGTTTAGTTGGTGCAAGAAGTGGTGCTTCATTAATGATTGGAGGTGATGAGAAAATTTTTAGAAAAATTGAGTTTTTGTTTAAAGACTTGGCTGTAAAAGATGGTTATGGTTATGTGGGAAAATCTGGGGCAGGAAATTTTGTGAAAACAGTTCATAATGGGATAGAATATGCAATTTTGGAAGCTTATGCGGAAGGTTATGGTGTTTTAGACAAAGCTCCATACAAATTGGATTACAGAAAGATTTCTCGTATTTGGTCTCATGGGTCTGTGATTAGGTCTTGGATAACTGAGTTAGCAGAAAAAGAATTTACTGATCATAAAAATAAACTAAGAGGATTTAAAGGGAAAATTGGTGGGGGAGAGACGGGTCGTTGGACAGTTAAAATGGCAGGAGAATTGGGATGTGATGTTCATACATTAAAGCATGCTTTGGCTAAGAGAAAAAAATCACAAAAAACTCAAAGCTTTGCAACAAAATTCGTTTCGGCTATAAGACATTCATTTGGAGGTCATAAAGAGCCTTAAAATGACAGACTATAAATCTACAATTAGAAAATTTGAAAAAGGATATGAGAAAAAAGGAACTAGGAAACTTAAAGATATTAAAGATAGATTTATAGATGGAAAAGAAGTTGAAAATATTTTAAAAGAAGAAGGTAATTTGGAGGTTTATGAAACTTTCACAAAAAGTTTTAGTCCTATGAAATTAACTCTTACTGTAGTTAATCCTGGGAAGGTTGGTAAGGAATTTTATTTGACAAAAGGACATGTTCATAAAAATAGGACTCCTGAATTTTATATTTTGTTGGAAGGTATGGGTTCTTTGGTATTGCAGAAGGCAGGTAAGTCTAAAGAGGTTAAGTTGAAAAAAGGAAAGATTGCTTTAATATCTGAAGGATGGGCTCATAGGTTAACAAATACTGGAAGAAAGAAATTGAAAGTACTTACTATTTATCATGAGAATTCTAAACCAGATTATAATCTTAAGTTTAAAAAGAGAATTACTAAAAAATAATGAAAATAAAAAAAATCTATTTGTCTGGAGACCATGCAGGATTTAAGTTAAAAGAAAATGTAAAGAAATGGTTGTTGGAAAAGTATGAAGTTGAAGATATTGGCCCTTTAGTTTATGATAAGAAAGATGATTATCCAGATTTTGTTATTCCAATGGCAAGAAAAGTTGTTAAGAGTTCTTATTCTCCTGGGATAGTTATTGCGGGTTCAGGGATGGGGGAGACAATAGCGACGAATAAAGTTAAAGGGATTAAAGCGGGAAATTATCACGGAGGTTCAACTAAGATTATTAAAACTGCTCGGGAGCATGATAATTTAAATATTTTATGTATGGGGAGTAGATTTGTTAGTGAGGAAGAAGCTAAGGAGGTTATAGGTGTTTTTTTGAATACTAAGTTTCAAAGTGGGAGGCATAGTAGAAGATTGGGGAAGGTGGAGAAAATAGAGAAATGAAATCAATTATTCCTTCAATAATTGCAAAGAGTCAAAAAGAATTTGATGAATGTTTTGAAAAAGTGAAATCTGCTTCTATGATTCATTTAGATATTATGGATGGAAAATTTGTTAGACAACAATCATTGAATTTTCCATTTAAATTACCAAGAGAAAAAAGAGATTATCAGGCTCATTTGATGGTTAAACATCCTTTAGCTTGGATAGATAAGAATGCTCATAAGGTTGATACAATAATTTTTCATATAGAATCTTATAATAAATTTGCAAAAATTGAGGAGACAATTGATCTAATTAAGAAGCACCATAAAAAAGTTGGAATCGCCCTAAATCCATTAACTCCTGTAAAATCCATTCAACATCTAGCGAAAAAAATTAATTTGGTCTTATTAATGACCGTACGTCCAGGTAAATATGGTTCAAGATTTATTCCTTCAGCCTTAAAAAAAGCGAATAAGATTAAATCATTTAACCCTAAGATAAAAATTCAGATTGATGGAGGGATTAATGATAAGACTATCGTAAGAGCAAGGAAATATGCTGATGCTTTTGTATCTGGTTCCTATGTTAAAAATGCAGAAAGTTCTAAGGAAGCTATTAGGGAATTGAGTGGTATTGCAAATAGTTAGGCCCCTTTAATTGCTGCCGCTTCATGCCAACCGTTGATTTTTTGACAACCATTGCAAACATGAATTAATTCATTAATGCCAAGTTCATTTTTAGACCTAATAACAGTGCCTAATAATTTCCCATAATTTTCTTCTATCGCCTCTTCACATAAAATACATTTTTCATTCATTTTGGCTACATTACTATAGTTACTAAATTTTATAAACTTATCTTTATCCTTATTATTATGTTTGAGAATATTATCATAGAATTATTAGTAGAAGAGACAAAACTCCATAATGATGAAGTTGAAAATCTTTTGGAAACTCCTCCGAGATTGGAAATGGGAGACTTTTCTTTTCCTTGTTTTAGGTTTACTAATCCTGAAAAAGATGACCTTATGTGGAAAGATGTAGAGCATGATTTTTTCAAAAGAAAAAATCCTGTAGATATAGCAAAACATTTTACAGATCAGATTAATAATAGGAAATTACCTAAGGAAATTGAAAGAGTTATGGCTGTTGGACCTTATGTTAATTTCTTTTTGAATAAGAAAATTCTTGCTCAGAAGATAATAAAAATAGGTAATAATTTTGGTAAAGGTAAGGAGAATAGGAAGATTTTAGTTGAATATGCTTCTCCAAATTCTAATAAACCATTACATTTAGGGCACTTAAGAAATATGGCTCTTGGAGAGAGCATGTCTAGGATTTTTGAGTTTATGGGAAATAAGGTAATTAGGACAAATATAAATAATGATAGAGGGATGGGAGTAATAAAGGCTATGTTGATGTATAAAAAATTTGGAAAAAATAAAACTCCTGAATCTGAAAAAATGAAATCAGATCATTTTGTAGG
>NZCB01000022.1 GCA_002688165.1 Candidatus Pacearchaeota archaeon
TACTATTCTAATTACATATGACAACGGACGCTGAACTTTAGCAGCATTGTTGCCTACCATCTCTTCAAAGCTCATAGGGACACCTTTTTGATATTCCTACAAACTAAATCAAGAATATAAGGATTTTGGTGATTAAAAATGACCGAAACTTTTAAAAGTCAAAAATATTTTTTAAATACATGAAAATAGTAAAATGTAGAGATTGTGATAAAGAATTCGAAACCAATCCTAATGCAAGATATCCTAGAAGATATTGTGATTCTTGTAGCCTAGAAAGAAAAGAGGCCTATGAAAAGATAGATGAAATCAAGTTCGAAGATTGTGATGACGAATAAAAACAGGCAGATTGGGAATTGAAGACTTCAAAATTTATAATTTTGAACGTCCTAAGAATTTCCAAAAGAAATTATTAAGCCTGAGAAATTTCTAATTTCTAAAGTGAGATTCCATCCCTCCTCTTCATATTCTTTACAGAATATGAATGCGCGGACCGGGAATCGAACCCGGGTCACATCGTTGGCAACGACGTATACTAACCACTATACTACCCACGCATAAATCTATCTATTATTAGAGGTTTAAAAATTTAATCATCTAACAAACTTTATATACTATTTTTGTTATGTAAGTCCAATGGTTACAAATAAAGATATTCTAAACAAACTCGAAAAACAAAGTGAAAGAATATCTCTTTTGGAAGAACATTTAGGAATTAGTGGTAAAAAACAGAAACTGTTCAAAGATATTGATTATGAAGAGCCTAAAGAAAAGAAAGAAAGTTCTATAAAAGTTCCAAAATTATCATTCAATCAAGTAATTACATTTATAGGAATTCTAGGAATCATTATAGGAGCAATATCATTCTTCCTTTACGCAGTGGCAAATAACTGGATAGGGGAAACAGGACAAGTAATGATTGGAGTTTTATTAGGATTCATTTTATTTGGTTTTGCCTTCGCATTAAGAAAAAATAAAGAGCAATGGTCCAATATTGTTTTTGGAGGAGCATACTTCATAGAATATTTAGCTATAGGAATTGGAGTCTTAGAATACGAAGTACTACCAGATTATATAGGAATAGCTTTATCAATAATATTCTTAATTTCATCAACAATATTAAGCATAAAATTCAAATCAAGAGTCATAGCATATTTCACACTAATTGGAGGATTCCTAATGCCTTTTATCACAGGAATGTTTGAAAACGATTTATTCATAATGTTAATATATATTGTACTATGTATAGGGCTAGTAATCCTATCTTTTGCAGAAAACTGGTATGACTTAAGATTCACGTCATATGTTATAGTTAGTTTATTTATTATGTTCTCATTTGATAAGTTCACTTCTGCTAGTAACAAATTAATCCCTCTAGCATTCCTAACAAGCATTTACATATTATACAAATTGGCAGTACTAATCTTTTCATCAAAGAACAAAAAAGAAAATTTATCAATTCTTGATTCAATAATCATAGTGTCTATAACTATAATGTTCTTAATATATGTCTACAATCTTTTTGATTGGTCTTTAGTAGCTTATGGAATATTTACAATGATGTTCTCTTTTATTTATTTAGGAGAAATTTTCTACTTCAAAACTAATAAGACTCATTTATTAAAATCTGTCTCATATACCTTACTCTCTATAGGAATAATAACAATAAATCTAGGATTCTTAATGCTAATAAATAGTGTAGATACAGATTTCTTCTTAATATTATTTGCAGTAGAATATGTATTATTCTCAGTAATCTCGGATAAATCTAAAGATGGAGGATTATACAGATTCTATTCATATATATTCTTAATACTTATTGTATATTGGTATGCTGCTGTATTAAGATTTGAAAACGAACTTACACATGCAACATTCTTTATGTTTATACTATTAGCTATAGTGATATCTTTCTTAGTATTATTTAGAAAAAACATTAATTTCAAGGTAAATGCAGCAAGCTTCATAATAGGAGGATTTGCACTAATTTATTCATTACATAAATATTTGTGGTTCTTCAACATCGTGGATGAAACATCTCAAATAATATTATCTATCTTATGGCTAATTTACACTTTAGTTATGTTCTCAAATGTTGAAACAAAAGAAGGCAAATGGTTAGTGGGATCTTTATTAGGAATAACTTTAATAAAAATAGCATTCAATGATCTATTTTATCTTGAAGGTATATTTAGAATTATAGGATTTATAATTTTTGGAATATTATTAATAATTGGAGGTTACTTTATTAAAAATGAAGCTAAACACTAAAAACATATTACTAATAATAATAGGATCAATATTATTAATCCCTATTGTCATAGCATTTGAAGTTAATGAATATGAATACTTCTCTGATATTAAGGTTCATTGCGAAGAATATAAGGGTTATGTAAAATTTGAACTACCCAATCAATATTTCTCATCAAAAACTCCAAATTCATACATGGAGATAGAACATTATATTGAAAAGAATATTGGAGGAGGATCTTATAACAAACAATCAAATTGGTTTGTTAAACAAATAGAAAATCAACCAGTAACTAATGTCGAAAAAATATTTGATAATAATCATAATACTTATCTAGTTTCACAGGATAGTGAATCTATAGAATTCACATTTGAAAATCCAAACATTCAATCAATTGGAAAAGTATCAATAGATTTAAGAGACTCTTCTATAAAATCTATATCCATATATAATAATAATGAAAAAGTAGATTTTGTAGAAAACATAAACAATTTTCACTATGAGATATTTTTTAATAATCCTATAAATTCAGATTCATTAAGATTTGTTTTAGAATATGATGGCATTATAAAAATTAAGGAAGTATCTTTCTTTAACTACCAAAATTATAATGACAAATCATTTGTATATTTTTATGTAGACAATAATTGTGATAACAATTTTAGATTTTACTTCGGAGAATACGGAGAAAATAATGCAAGAACTGGCTCAAAAAATTTGCCTGTAGAATTTGATATAACTATTAACAGCTATAAGAATAGCCTATATGAAGAGGACTTCGATGAGGATTCTATTAAAAATAACGATGATAATTGTTTATATATCTCAAACACAGATCAAAAAGACATTAACTACAATAACATTGGTGATGCCTGCGAAGATGATGATAGAGATGGAGTAAAAAATGCTGTAGATAATTGTCCAGATAAATATAATAGAGATCAACTAGATGGTGATGAGGATGGTATTGGGAACGCATGTGACAGCGCAGATGGAAGATTTTTAGAACAAAATAAATATTTGGTTTTTATCTTTGCAGCCATAATTGCGATAATATTTATAATATTTTCAATAATCCTTATGAGGAAGAAAAATTAATTTAAAATCATATATTTTATAACCCTGGATTAAAGAATTTATTTCAAATTACCCGCTATCGCGGCACTTAATGCAGAAGGAAAAGTAACAATAACTGTCCTCTTAAAAGCTAACATCCAATCCACACCCCAGGGAGCTCTTTGGATGACTGACAAAATTATAGCCACTATCATAAATGATAATATATAAATTACTACAATTCTTTTTACCATATCTATCCAATAAAAATTAGGAACATTTCTAGAAAAATTTCTATAAACAAATATAGCAATAAAAAATAAAGAGATAATTAAAAGGACAACTATATTCCATAAAGGTAATGTTTCTCCTAGGCGCCAGGTCTCTTCGGTAAATCCAATTGGAATAGCCAAAAGTGTAGCACCTACAATGGCTTGCAATATATGTTTAACTCCAAATTTAGTTTTAGATGGCTCCATAACCTTCCCAAAAGTAGCAGTATCATCAGAAATTCTCCTCACCTTTTTTTTAACCATATCTAACAAAATAGAATTACATTAATAAATGTTTATAATATGGACGCACCAGGGAACGATCCTGGGACCTTCTCGGTGTAAACGAGATATTCTACCACTGAACTATGCGTCCGTAATAAAATTAGATTTTAAGTGTTTTTAAGGCTTTTTGTTTCTCAAAGATCTCTTATTTTCACTCAATAAACTTTTATTTTTGGCCTTGCTATCTTTTAACAAATTCTTATTCTTACTTTTCTCAATTTTAAGCATGTCTCCAGCATGTTCCATAGAAGCATCTTTTGGAATCTTATTATGAGCATTCCTTTCTATAACCTTTCTAACAAGATGAGCCATCTCTCCAATAAAAATTAATCCTATTAAAATAAACAATGTTAAATGCTTTCCTGTAAATATCAGATAAACTATTAATGCAATCCCTCCTATAAAGAACATATAGATAGAAGTTCTTATTAAAAAAATCAACATTATAGAATTAGTCTTACCCTTACTAACTCCATAAACTTTCTTAAAAAACTCTTCGAACAAAGATTGCATCTTATAATTTCAACCTCCCTGATTGCCAATCTCTAATTATATCTGAAGAGGTTCTAAATTCATCCACATTGTTCCCTTTTAATAAATAGCTTTTCTTCTTACCAATTTGCTCAATAACATCATCTACATCTTCATTTATTTCAATTCCATAAAATTCATTGAAATTTTTAGGATTATTTTTTAAAAACAATTTTATTAAAGCATGAGCAACAATGCTTGGATCTTTAATCTTATCTGTTTTAGCTCCAATTAAACCATATCTAACTTCATCACCTTTCACCAAAGGAATTACACCAGGACTATCAATTAACTTTATCTCATTAGTTACCTTGACCCAATGAATGCCATGCGTTGTCCCAGCCTTCTTACTAACTTTTACTTTTTTCTTATGTGCCAAAGCATTAATTATGCTAGACTTACCAACATTTGGATATCCTAAGACTCCTACAACAATTTCTGCTTTCGCTTCCCTGGTCTTAATCTTCGGATCTCCAACTTGCCTAATAGTTTTCTCTCTTTTACCATGTTTCTTAAAAATTTTTTTAATTGCATAAAGCAATACCTTTACATCTTTTGGCCTTTTAGAACTAACAAAGATAACATCTCCCTTTTTCTTTAATTCTCTAACTTGTTCCCTTAAACTCTTCTTACTAACTAAATCACTTTTATTAATAACAAATAACATAGGTCTTCCAATTTCTTCAACCATTTCCTCAACCAGATTATTTCTAGAAAGCTCAACTAATCTAGCATCTAAAACTTCTAAAACTAAATCTGATTCCTTTATTATTCTACCAATCAAATCCCAATATGCTTCCATAATATGAACAATAAATCTATATTAATAAACCTTTCAAATATATAAATACTTAAAAAATTAAGAATTGTAAATCTTATATGAATATTCAAAGGGTAAAACAGGGTGCGAGAGTTACCTATGCGAATGGAGTCTATATGATGTTATTAGGACTATTCATAATTTTATTTGATAATATGAATATGAGTGCAAATTTTAATTCTATAAATCAATTGTGGGGCTTCTTCTCAAAATTTAATCCTGAGATATCTTACATCTTTATATTATTCCACATCCTCATAGGAACGTTATTATTCTCATCAGGAATAATGATTCTATACCTTTCTGATTATATCATAAAAAGGAAGGAAAAAATGACATGGATAATACTATTCATTGTAGGAATAATAAATTGGGTAGCTCTCCTAATAATCTCAATAATTTTGGGAAACATCTTATTAATTATTTTAACTGCTATAGGTTGGCTAACTTTCATCTTCGGAATGTTATTACCTATAAAATATTATTTAGAAAAGAGTTATAGGGAATATTAGAATCTCAAAGCTTTAAACATCTAATATTTTGTATGAGTTAAAAACCTCTCACAAATGTTTTTCAAATCTACAAATTGCTTAAATTTGTATGAGTTAAAAACCTCTCACAAATGTTTTTCAAATCTACAAATTGCTTAAATTTGTATGAGTTAAAAACCTTTCACAAAGGTTTTTAAAGCTATTTTTTCATCTTATTAACATGTCAAAAGTAAGAATAAAGCTGAAAAGTATGAAGATTGAAGATCTTAACAAGATCTGTAGCCAGATCTCAGATATAGCTAGCAAACTAGGGGTACCCATAAGCGGACCCATCCCATTACCAACTAAGAAACTTAAGATAACAACAAGAAAATCACCTTGTGGAGATGGAACAGCCACTTTTGATAATTACGAGATGAGAATACATTCTAGAGTAATCGATTTACCAGCAGATGATAGAGTTTTACATTCTGTAATGAGATTATATGTTCCAAGGAACATTACAATAAAGATTGAGATGAAGGATTAGACAAAATTTAAATCAATAGTCTCTAAATATCCTAAAATATAATTCTAAGTAATATTCGGCCCTCTTTGTTATCATAGTTTTTTAAGATTTTTTACATATACACCCTCTAGCAAACATTGTGCAACGACTGCCCTCCCCACAACTACCTTCGCACGCACCATTCTTAAACTCACATTTTCCATTTTCCTCATCCTCCCCCTCTCCCTCATTTTCAATACATGCACCTGCACTACATACCAAATCTCCTAAACACTCTGAATCTCCTCCATCTTCCATCCACCATCTACATTCCCATCCACCACCACTTCCCCCGCCCCCCCCACTTCCCCCCCCCCCCCCCCCTCCCCCCCCCCCCACCACTTCCCCCGCCACCACCACTTCCCCCAGCTCTATCCCCACTTTCACCACCACTTCCTCCAAATGCCAGATTTACACTGACCTTTCCTGTTCGAATATCTGTTTTTAACTCAATTGTAGATTTTTCATTTGTATTATCTTTGGGAGAAATAGCCATAAATTGACTTATTTCTACTGTTTTCCTACCGTCAAAATCCACAACTTTTTTTTCAACTGTAACTACTTCAGCTAATTCAATTGGTTCTCTAAGAGAGCATGATCTTAATTCAGTTACCTCTATCCCACTATCTTTTCCAGTACATGTCCATTTTTGTTTTCCAGTCATACTTACTTCATCACTCATCAAATTGACACCCCTTAGATCAGATCCACAAGCACCCAATTTACAATCAAATTCTTCTTCAAATTCTTCAAATAATTTTTCTTCAAATTCTTCTTGGAAATCTTCCATCTCCCTCTCTTCAGCAACATTATCCTCTGTATCAAGATCTACACTAGGATCAACTCCTGGATCACTACCATCAGGACTACTTCCACTTCCACCACNTCCACCACCTCCTGTACTAGNAACAGTACACGAGACCTCAAAAACATCTGTTAAATTATTTTCATAGAATGTAACATTATATTCATGTTGAGCTCTATCTGTTCCATCAGTAGCATTAATTATGTAATTAGAATAATAACTTACATTATTTTCAAGATTCACATAATCTGTAATATTCATTCTAGGTGTATAACCACTTGCATTAGTTAAAACACTAAATTCCATTCCATTGGTCACATTATATGCAGAAACATTTGCACCACTTATAGCCTCTCCCGTAGTACATTTAACAAGAGCTTGATAGTACCATTTTCTAACCAACTCATTTTTTGGACCATCTACAGTTTCATTATTATTACTAAAACTACAATTTATGAAAACATTATTCTGACCATGACTATTAGGGCTATATGTAATATCAGAAGGATTCCCCTCCAAATTAATAGAATCAACAAAAGTATTATTACTAGAATTATGAATATAAACTGCAGCTCCAGAATTACCTAGTGCAGTAGAATTCAATAGCAGAAAATGATTTTTATGAGAACTTGTATTCAATATTATTCCATGGACACTAGAACCATTATTTTTAACAATTGTACCAACAAAACTATTATTAAATGATTTACTCATATAAATTCCAGAATTATTAGTAGATTTTACAGTATTATTAATAAAAGTATTATTAGTACTACCCCTTAAATAAATTACATTTCCTTTTCCAATTATTCTAGAACTATTAACACTATTATTAGAAAATAAACTATTATTTGAGGAATTAATAACAAAGATTTTACTAGAATTACCTCTAATGGTATTATTTAAAACCTTAATATTAATAGAATTATACAAAACCAGGGCAAAACTTGCATTACTAAAAATAGTATTATTTATCAAACTACTATCTGAAGAATTATCAATAGAAACTGTATACGCGGCAATATTGGTCAAATTATTCTTAACAATATTATTTCTAATTATACAATCAACGCCATCCTCCAAAAATATACCACTGTACTGTCTATCAAACAAACTATTTTCAATAATACAATTACTGGCATTGTTACTTCTTATATGAACCCCATAACCGCCTAAAGTATTATTCATACTAATATTAACTCCATTCACTTTAGTACCATATTTATCACTATAGATTCCAGCATAATTATCATCACTACTTATATAATAGCCATTACCATTAAATGTAACATTCTCTGCAGTTATATTAAAACAATTATCTGTCAAACTATTATCAATAATATCAGCATTCTGATTATAAACAGCATTTGCAGTATCGAGCACCTTGCACACAGAAGTAAGAGTTGATGAATTAAATTTCATTGTAACAATAAGGGATTCATCATCTTCAGTAGGATTCTTTGTTCCAGTAACATAAATATCATCATTAGAATCTAATGAGATAGCTTCAAGTTGACCTGAAAAATCTGACATAGTAGTATTCCAAATAAGATTTCCATCCGAATTATTAAATTTAAAAAGAGTAAAAAAACCATCATCATCTCCTGCTGCATATGCATGCCCTTGACTATCTATATCTATGCCCCACCTAGAANANTCTGGNACAGTANCNTCTGATCGCGCTACATTCCAAATTANACTTTGATTTGTTGCATTATATTTATAAATCGTAACTGCATAATTAATATGATCATACAATAAAGCATATAATGCATCAGAATCATAAACTATGTCAAGGAAATTTTCTTCTCCCGTAACATCATCTCCAGTAATATTATAAACATAACTTCCATCAGTCACATTATATTTAACAATTAATTTATTTGACCCGTCCGAACCTGCAATATATACAAATCCTTTATTATCAACATCAACTGCATTAGCTACCTCATGACCAGTACCCACATTATAACTAACATTCCAAATATTACTGCCGTTGGTACTATTATATCTTATTAAATATGTATCATTGTGTCCAGAATAATTTGCAACCCCTGCAACATAAACGCTAGATTGATTATCTACTGCAACACCATATAAAACTTGAACAGCCCCACCTACTGCAAATGAATTGGTCCAATTACGGGCACCACTAGAATTATATTTTATAGTCTGGCCCCCGTAGCCTTCACTACCGACTCCTGCAATAGCCCCATAATAACCTGTAACATAAATATTCTCCGCAGAATCAACTGCAACATCATATGCAACATCATCATTATTCTCTGTATAATCACGATCAAAAATAAGACTCCCATTTGTCGCATTATATTTTAAAGTTTTCCATCCTCCTTCATAAGTCCCAACAACATAAACACTATCTTTATTACTAGTTGCAATCCCATATGCTACACTTTGAATGGAATCTCCTTCTCCAAATGTTGAATTCCAAGCTCTTTCAGGAATAGCTTCAGGATCAAAAATATAATCAAATTCTATATCTCCAATGATTTTCAAATAGAATATGCTAGTGGTCTTCTTCAAACCCTCAAGAAATTTTTTATATAATTTATCTTCCTTAACATCAAAACTCATTAACAAATCTCCATTTTCAGGATAAACATCAACTCTTCCACCATTTTTTGACCTAGCATAAAAGCTAATATCATTATCACTTTCCAACTCTTTTTCAAACTCAATCTTTATTGATTCCCCATCTTCAATTAAAGCCCATTTATCATCTTTATTATTAACTAAATTAAAAATATCTCCAACAAAATTTCCATCTCCATCAAATTTATCTGCGCTAATAATTGATATTATATTTCCTGCTATTACTTCTTCATTAATACCAAAATCATTCCAAAAATAATATCCTGCCCCGATTATAATTAATAACAAAAAAATACCAATAACCCATTTTTTCCAATTTATTTTATCCTTCGACTTAGGTCCGGAGATAAATCTCGTTTTAACCTTTCCATTTTCCCTATAACTTTCATAATAATAAGGTCCGAAAACCTTCCCATTCCTCTTTATGTATTTTTTGTACACCATTTTTTGTTTGTTCTATTAAAATGGGGTGCTTGAAAATCCTTAATTTTCATTGTACACCATTTTTTGGATATATAGATAAAGCCAAAGCTATCTATTGCACTACAAGTAAAATCGGTTTAAATATATTACTTAATTAAAATTATTCTTGAATTCCATATATATTGCCTGTCCTCTTCAAATTATCAATCATTTCCTTATTAGCATTCATTTCCTTGTCTTTAAGCACTAAAACTCTCCTAGCCTTCTGAAATGAAGCACATAGACCATCTCCACAAGCTCTACACAAATTACATTTGTAAATAATTTTCTCATAAAAATCATTATTTAAAATAATTGCCTTACCTTTTGGAGAATAATGTTCTTTTCTCATGACTCTAAAAACAGCACAACCTTCATTATCAATCCCATTTCTTA
>NZCB01000023.1 GCA_002688165.1 Candidatus Pacearchaeota archaeon
AACAACCTTTTTACTGCAGGAGGATTACACATCCATTTGCCTTTTAATAATTCAAATTCGAGTACTGCGAGAGCAGATATGGGAGCTTTTTTCCCAGGATCTGGATTAATAGGACAAAATGGATCAGAATACTTTCTTTATATGTCTCCTGAAAATAAGGATGATGACTTAGGTCTTGGAACTACATTTAGTGTTTCACTAGATGATAATTCTGATAAAATGCATGTATCTGGTGTTAATATAAGTATAAGTAATCTTGCTAATGTTACTGATGCTGCTGTTTCTGGATCAGGTGGTGTTGGCGGACTAGAAAAAGGCGATAGTACAAACATCTACGAGAATTATGTAGATGATGATGTCGCTACTAGAATACTGCACTACACAAAACCTGATGAGGATTATGTAGAAATCTACTATCCATCTGGAAAGTCTGAGACTTATGCTGAGGTTTTCTTAGCTGAAGTTGGTGCTACTGTTACGCCTGGTGCTACTGGAGGAACTGTTGGAGAAGGCGGTCAAGTTTTGATTGTTAAGGATTCAGAAATGAGTTCTGTATCAGGAAAGAACTTGGTTGTTGTTGGTGGAAGTTGTATTAATACAGCTGCTGCTAAGANTCTNGAANAGTNATTCGCCATTATGTGGNTCTGCTTTTACTGACTCTACAGGAGTTGGTGCTGGACAATATATCATTAAGACTGTTANTTCGCCTTGGGCGAATGACAAAGTTGCAATGTTAGTTGCTGGTTATGAAGCTGCTGATACAGTTAACGCTGTAAGAAAGGCTATGGAAGGTGCAACAAGTGATGTTGGATCTGAAAGTATTTATCCAATAGCTAGTGCNTAAATCTTAATTTTATTTTTTTTNTTTTTTTTNNTTTTTTTAACTTCTACTGGAAGTTATTTTTAGTTACATAATATATTTAAAGAATGATTCTTAGAGATAATAATGAAGAGAATTATTAGTAATGAAGATAGGGAAAGAGTTAATAGAAGAAATCAATTGATTGTAGGTATTATTCTTATATTATTGATGTTATTTAGTACAGTGGGTTTTGCATTTAGTTTTGGTATAAGTGGGAATGCTGTTGAAGAGATTGAATATAATGGGATTGAATTTTCTAGAGATGTTAATACTGGATATTGGAATTTTAATATAGATAATAATGATTTTTTTACAGTATATAATCCTGAAGAAGTTCAAGATATTAAATTTGTTAATCATAAAACAATGCAGAATTATGCTGGGAAACCATTATATTTTATTGGAGAAGCTGGAGATGGTTTTGCGGAATTATATAGGGCAATATCTAATTTTGCATTGAGAATTGGGGGAGCCTGTTTAGATGAAGAATGTGAAGAAGATTACCCTATTAANNATTGTGNNATAGANAATGTGATTATTATTGAAGANGTTATTGGTTTANAAGATGTTGTTGAAAGTGAAGAAAGTAATATTGAAGAAGGNATAACTACNNANNNTAATTGTGTTTATATAANNGCTAANCCAGANAATTTNGTTAAATATNCTGATGCCTATTTGTTTAATCTTNTAGNTATAAAATAGTATATAATATANNTTAAATAANCTTAAAAAGNGNNNTAATTTTNTTTTAGAATGGATGANAAAAGAGAAGATATTGAAGANAATAATTCTGATAAATTAGAATCTAATTTGGAAGAGAATAAATCTAATGAGATAGAAAATACTGAAAAGTTAAATGATCATTCGGAGGATAAAAAAGAGCAAGATATTGAAGGGCCTAGTGGGGAACAAGATAGTTTGTTTAGTGAGAAGAAAGATGATAGTCCTCAAGATAACCAAGATATTGAGGCTATGCAGAATAAACAGCTTAAATGGGCTGTATTTTTAATGGCCAGCATAATACTAATAATTGTTATTGTTCCATTTGTTAATACTAATTTTATTAACAAATTTGATTATCATGGATTGACATTTCAGAAGACTCAATTGGGTCAAATAGAATTTTATTCTACTAAATTTCCAGTAGTTGCTGCTACAGGAAAGGTTACAGGAGAATATGCNGTAAATTTAAGAAATGATCCTAGAGAGATAGAGGATATTGAGGTTAAGGTAGGTTTTGATGATATTGATTTTAGATATTATAAGAATGGGGATGGAAGTATTGGGTATTATCCGGTATATATCTCCTTAGATCCTCTAATGGAAGTTTGCGAAGATAGTAGTTTAGCATTGCTTACTCTTTCAGGGTTTTTGAAGGATTCAGGATTGGAGGTAGGTAGTGCGAGCATGGATAAGGAATATGCTGCAGCAAATGATGTATTGTATAAAAGGTGTGAGGAAGAAAGTACAGTTATACTTGTGACTCAGGGTAATGAGAATAAGATTACTGAAATTGGTGAAACATGTTATGAGATTAGGTTTAAAGATTGTGATATATTGAAAGTTAGTGAGAGGTTTGTTTTAAATATTTTAGAGCAATATGGTAAGAGGTTTCAGGGCTAGTAGTTTTATAAATTATTATTAGGTTTTATGATTATGGCCTTGTTGTTTGGTTTTTGGGTAGGTGTTGTTAGCCATATTAAGGATTATAACTGCGGACCTGTTAGAGGCAAGAATGTTAGATTCAATGTCGATGTGAGTGATCAGTTGATAACTCAGGCTAGAACATCTCACTGTGATAGAGAGTATGAAAGTAGGTATAATCGGTTTGAGGAAGTAGAGTGTGAATTAGAGAGTGTTAGACCTCAATATGATAGAGGTTTTATAGGAGAATTTAGCTGTACATGTTGGGAGATGAAATAATTAATATAGTAATAAGATTATTTATTAACTACTCTGAAGTTACAAAACCAAAAGCTTTATAAACGTTTAAAGATACAAAAGTATAAATAAATTGAACACATACATATAAAATGCCAGAGAGACCAGGTGATATGTCAATTGAAGAGCGTGTTAACGCCGGAATAAGTGATTTAACAGATTTTATGCCGGATGATACAAGACCTGGTGCTGATGCTTATACAAATATAGTTGGTTCTCCATTAAGACAATCTTTAATTAACAATAAGAGATTAAGAGATGGATATTCGTCTATGAGAAGGGACGACCAATATGTTGTAGGGCCTGGACTACCTGAACATGTTATTTCGGGACTTATTGAAGTAGATGGTAAGATGTGGGATTATAAGACTGAAACTAATCCTGGAAATTTAGTAAGTTATAGAAGAGTTTTTACTATGAAAGATCAGTTCATAGAATTAGATGTTGATGAATCTTTAAGATGGATGTCTGCTCATGAAGGATCTGAAAGATACACAGAGTTAAGAAAACAATTAGAGGAAGAAACTAGCATGGAAAATGTCAACAATCAGGTTATTCTACAGTTAATGTATGATAGAGTTGAGCGAGGTGAATCACTATTACCAAGAGGCTCAAATAAACTTGTTTCTTCTTCTCAATAAGAGAAAATGGCACAAAAAATTACATTAGAATATGATATTTCTGAATATTCTCCAGATAAAGAGCCTT
This sequence comes from Candidatus Pacearchaeota archaeon, assembly GCA_002688165.1. GTDB lineage: Archaea > Nanobdellota > Nanobdellia > Pacearchaeales > GW2011-AR1 > ARS1285. Next base: position 3,512 of record NZCB01000023.1, read on the forward strand.
TTTATGTAGATGTAAATGGGGAAACAAATATTTTTAGAACGGCTTATCAAGAAAACCTTCCAGTAATGCTTAAAGGGCCTACTGGCTGTGGAAAAAGTAGGTTTGTTGAAAGAATGGCTCATGAACTTAATAAAGATTCAAAAACTAAATTCCCACTGGTAACTGTTCCTTGTCATGAAGATTTGAATGCAGATGATCTTAAGGGAAGGCACTTAATGAATGGTGAATATATGGACGGTCCTGCTCTAGTATCTGTAAAAAGTGGAGGGATATTATATTTAGATGAGATTGTTGAAGCAAGAAATGATACTACTGTTGTTATTCATCCATTAGCAGATCATAGAAGAAGTTTAGCTATAGAAAAATTAGGAAAAGTATATGAAGCCCCTGATTCATTTATGTTAGTTATTTCATACAATCCAGGTTATCAAAGAAAGATAAAAGATTTAAAACAAAGCACAAAACAGAGATTTGTTGCTATTAATTTTGATTATCCTTCTCCAGATGTTGAGAAAGGAATCGTTGAACACGAATCTGGAGTAGACGGTAAGACTGCAGAATATCTTACAGAGATAGGAACTTATTTAAGAAACTTAAAAGGAAAAGGACTTGATGAAGGAGCAAGTACAAGATTATTAATTAACGCTGGAAAATTAATTAAAAATGGAATTGAACCTGCTCAGGCTTGTGAGATCGCTCTATTAAATCCAATTACAGATGACATTGATGTTTATCAAGATATAAGGAAAGGACTTGAAGATGTTGTCCAGAATTTCTTTCCTTAAGGTTAATAGAATGGTTACAAAATTATATCACAATGGTATCGCTAGAGAAGATAATAAGAAAATCTGCAGAAAGCACAGAGCCTATTGTAGATTTATCTGGAACTCAATATAGAGATAAAAGAAATAATAGTTTATTAAGAATTAGTGATGTTGCTTCAATACCTCATTTATATTCTCAGATTGAAGTAGGTGATAGAAACAATTCTAGGGAAGTTTTTGTTGGATACTTTAAATTAGATCACGGTACTAACATTACTGGAGGGTCCTTTGCAGACAAACCTGGAAGAAGTAAAACAAAAGATGAGAACTTTCTTACATTTTTCAATAATTATATGCATGTTTATGATACAAATTCTAGAGACAAAAGAAAATTATTCAATGAAGGTATGCTAAAAGCTATTCAATATGCAAGTGTACCAACAAGTTTAACACCTGTTTTCCAATTATATGAAAATTTATTAAAATTTGATGAAGATTTAATTAAGATTTGGAACAAAAGTTTAGATTGTGTAACTCAAAAACCTAAGGATGTATACATAAATAAAGATCAGAGATTACTAAGATATCTAAAATTATCTAAGAGCAAATTTCATGAATATCATTCCACATATAAATTTGTTTTTGATATTCTAGGTAAAAAATCAGACTTAAAGGCATCACTTTTTGAGATCGAGGATTTTTTATTTGATCTCTCAAAGGCTAATGAGTTAGAAGAAGCAGACATATGGGATTATTATAAAGTATTGAGGGTACTACCTTCAAGTGCAAGAAGAGATATTAATTCAATAAGAGAGTCATTACACTCTGAAGAATTAGATAATGCTATTTATGAATTGTACGCTATACCTGAACATGACAAAGAAACTAGAATAAATATTTCTTCTTTTCTAAGAAGTTACTCTGAACAACACAAGAATGTTGATGAAATGTTGGAGATAGCTCCAGTTCTCGCTGAAGCTATAAAAGGGGATCGGCAGTTGCTAAGAAAAACTTTAAGGTTGTCTGAGAATTTACTATCATTAGAAGCTTATAAAAAAAGACCTATAGTAAGACCTTATCTTGAGACGATATCAACAATACCAAACACCGCTGATGGAGAAGATGAAAGGTTTTTTAATGCAAGACTTGCAGCACAAATTTTTAGAGATTATGCTCTGAGAGATGATTATGATGTAGGTAATGTAAGAGATAGATATAATGCTTGTAGTAAGGAATTATCAGAACTTGAAGGACAAGATAGAGAGATTGTGATTAACACTCTATCTAACCTAATCGATAATGTGGAAAGAAGTGGAAGACTAGTTCCAGACAATTCTGTTCTTATTGATGAGGTTTTTGCAAATATCACTAAATCGTTTTCAATTGATTCGCAAAAAGCTGGAGATTTCGTAAATGCTGTTGTAGAATACGAGAGAGGAAGAGAATGGTAACTGAGGAACAAAAATCAATGCAGGGTCACTTAGGCCCGTTAATAGAAGCAATTCCAGATCTATTAACAAAGATAGATATCAAAGAATGGCAAAGATCATTAGATATAATCTATGATGGTAGAAATAGCTCAGTTTCATTTGTTGGAGACTTTGTAAAAAGTCTTCAAACATTACCGATTCAAAGAATGCGTTATTGTTTGGATGAATTATCTAAAATTAGAGAGGTTAAAGAAGACTATCATGATGGAACTGTTGATTTAGAGACAGTTATATTAGATTCAATTATCAGTGGATATAATTTATCAGATAAGGAATTATCAGCCACCCACGATGTTTTTTTATCAATGTACCAAACCCCTACTGGAAGATGCCCCAATGTTATGGAATATTTTGATCAGGTAAAAGATGATTTAGCTCAGATTCCTAAGAACCAGAGACAAGAAGTTTTAGAAAATATACTTAAGCTTTCTAAAAGGAGATTTCCAGAAGAAAAAGGAACTACAGGAAATATTTCTTCTGAAAAAAATAAACTTATAACAAAATACTCTAGATTTGTTTCAAGCAATGCTGGATTGATCAGAAATAAATTTACAGAATGGACTAAGTTAGCATTAGAAAGAACAAAAACATTATCAGACTTTACTCAATATATGGAAGACGAGCACGGATATTTTAAAGGAGATTTAGAGAGCATTTCTGGAGGATTACCACTTTCTCAAATACATGGAAGATTATTATCTTATACTAGAGCTCTTACTGGTGGAAACATTAAGATAGAATCTGCTGAATCAAACGATTTAAAATGCTCATTTGAAGGAGATACATTCTTTATACCCCCAACTGTTAATGTAGGAGAAAGTGAAAGAGAAAATTTTGGAGTCTATAAAGCTCTTGCCTCATATCAAGCAGCTTCTTTAATGTTTGGGACTTATAGAGTTGATACTTCTTCAATGGAAAAAGAATTAACTAAGAGATTTCCTGGAGAGAACTTAGACTCTTTTTTTAGATCATATGAACATTCTGATTTTGTTAGAGGATTATTTGACTTAGTTGAATTTGCCCGTTTAGATAGTAGACTGCATGACAGTTTTCCAGGATTACAAAATGATTTGGACGTTTACAAATCTCATATTGGATCTGAGGAATCTCAAAACAAAAACGAGGCTAATTTAGCATTAAATTCTATTAAAAGACATATATGTGGATTAAAAAGCAGAAAGAAATTAGATTCTCAAGTTGTTAAACAATTAAGTAGTATTCAAGCTTCATCTACAGTAAATGATACGCTAAGTTCAGTTGATACTATTTATAATTATTTAAATGGCAGAATAGACCTATCAAGACCTGTAGATTTAGAATTATTAATAGACATTGAACCAGAGAACATTGTCCTCAACTCTAATGAAAGAGAGGCAGGTTACTTAATAGCAGCTCCTTCAGAAGAAACATTAAATGGTAAAAAGTTTCGTTATGATGAATGGGATACAAATGATGGAAAGTATAAGGAAGATTTTGTTCAAGTAGTAGAAGCTCCTTTTCCAAATGTTTCTGATAACGACTATGTAAGGAGAGTTGTTACTGATAATAGTATCGCAATTCAAAATATTAGAAGACAATTTGAACTATTAAGACCAGAAGAATTTGAGGTTGTTAGAAAACAACTATCAGGAGACATTGATTATGATTCTGCTGTGAGGGCAAGAGCTGAATTAACAGCAGGGATCACCCCATCAGAAAAACTTTATACAAGGGAATATAAAAATACAAGATCAGTAGCTTCATTAGTTTTAGCAGAAAGTAGTGGTTCACTAAGAAGGTTTGTAGACATAGAAAATCCGGATTTGAGAATTTTAGATGTTATAAAACATTCTCAAATATACTTTTCAGAAGCATTGGACTCTGTTGGAGATAGATATGCTTTAGCTACTTTTTCAGGAGAGACTGAAAAAAATGTTAATTTTCATTTTATTAAGGAATTTGATAGTGATTATAATCTAATGGTTAGAAATGCTATTGGCTCAGTAAAACCATTACAACAGAATAGAGATGGTGCTGGAGTGAGACACGCAACAAGAGTTCTATCACAACAGCCAGAAAGAACAAAATTACTTTTTTATTTAATGGAGGGAGTTCCACATGACTATGAATATAAAGATGAATACGCTATAGAAGACACAAAAAGATCGTTGATTGAAGCAAAGCAAAGAAATTGTATTCCCATAGTCTTAGCATTTGGACAAGGGATAGATGATAGGGTTCGTTCTCTAGCAGATCATACAGTTTACAGAGAAGTTTCTAATCCAAAATCTGTACCAGAAATGTTGCCTGATTTATATAGAAAAATAGCCTTTTAATATTAAATAGTTCAATATTTTCGCTTTAAGTTATGGGACAAAATGTCCGCTAACTTTATAAATTATTATTAGGTTTTATGATGATGGAGAATAAATTTATTTTGTTTTTTAAGGGGATGTTGATGGGAATTTGTGATTTGATTCCAGGCATCTCTGGAGGAACTGTAGCATTCATAACTGGAATTTATGAAAGATTGATAAATGCTGTAAAAGGTTTTTCTCTAGAGCTATTAAGTAGTTTAGTTAGTTTAGATAAGAAAAGAATAAATAATAATATTAAAAAATTGGATTTGGGTTTTCTTTTTGTTCTTTTTTCAGGGATTATCTTCTCAATATTATTAGGATCTAGGATTATAGAGCGATTATTAGAAAATCATTATGCAGAGACTATTAGTTTTTTTGTTGGATTAATATTAGCCTCTAGTTTTATTATATATGAGAATATTAGTCGGCATAATTTTAAAAATTATGTTTATTGTTTTATAGGTTTTATTATAGGTATTGGATTAATCTTCTTAAATCCAGCAGAAGTATCTATTAGCAATAGTTATTTGTTTTTAGGAGGATTCTTTGCTATAAGTGCTATGTTTCTTCCAGGCATCTCTGGTTCGTTTATATTGCTTATTATGGGATTATATGAGCCAATTATAGGCATGTTACATGATATCATNCTTAATATACGTNATCTTACAATATTTATTATAGGGATGGTGTTTGGAGCATTTTTTATTAGTAGATTGATTAGTTATTTATTTAAGAAAGATAGATGTAAAACTCTTTATTTTCTGTTAGGTCTTGTTTTAGGGGCCTTGGGGATACCTATAATTAAGATTTATGAAGTAGCTAGTTTTGGTGGTAATAATATATTCATGTTGCCAGCATTGTTTTTCATAGGTGCCTTGTTAGTTTTGATAGTTGGAAGATATGTTAAAAATTAGTTAAGGTTTTGTAGTCTGAATAGAATGGTATTCTTTTAATCTTAAACTTTCTAACTGTTTCAAACCAGATAGCTATTACAAATATAGTGCTTAGTCCATACCAGAATAGTGCATGAGTGAAATCAAAATATGCCACCTCATGATGATATAGGGCTGCTAAGATAACAATCCTTATTATATTTAATATAAATAGTAATGTGAATGAATAAAGTATTGATTTGATTCTTAGATCTTTTTTCATCCTTATAGTTAGATTTAGAATTAATAACAATAAATATGCAGAACCTGCTACACATGCATCTATTATAGAGATTAATGTTGTTGTGTTAATAATGATTAGATCTTTATTTATAGTGATCTCGTAGAAAATATCTAAAATTAAAGCTGTAAAATTTATAGTTAATGGGGTAAATAGGGCATAAATTAATGGTAAGCCTAAGGCAACAATAATTAATAAAATTAAATATCTAATTAAAATTGAATAAATGGTTCTGGGATTTTTTGACTTACTCTTTTTCATATAAAGTATAACAACTGTTGACTTATATAATTAAGGGTATTAATTAGAAGAGAATAATTAAATTTATAGAAAAAATTAAACTAAAAATTAAAGAGGTCTTGGTGAAACCATGCTTCTTATTACCAAGATTATAGCTATGATTAATACAAGATTAACTAAGATTATTAGGTAGATAAACCAATTATCTCTTAGATGGTTTACGAAAGGTCCAAGATCTGCAGATGCCATCTTTCCTTCGCCAATAGTTAAAACAACTCTTTGATCAGTTGTCTTTCCATCGTAATCAGCCCTGATTGTTAATTCTTTATCTCCTGTTGCATCATTATTAACTGTTAGAGCTATGCTAATATCTCTTGATTCACCAGGCAATAAATTAACCATCTTAGGTTCTATTGATAATAGTGAAGACCATTCAGAGTTTTCCAATACTGAAACTGTGTATGATGTTGCAACATCTCCAGTATTAGTTAATTTTGAATTGATTATTACTTGTTTACCAGGAACTGCCTCAGGCGTTTCTGAATCTAAAGTTGCAGCTATAGCAACATTAGTATCTTGAAGATTACAATTTCCTGCAACCCTTATTGAAGTTGTGAATTTCTCATCTGAAACTTCATCATATGAATCNTCATCATCATCATAATCGTAGAATGTTCTGAATTCTATCGTGTATAATTTCTCTTCAGTTTTAGCTGGAACATCGAATTCAAAGTCAACTAGTTCTGAATCTCCTTGGTCGAAATCTTCTCTAATTGTTTTTTCAGTGTTAATTCCTAAACCTTCACTGAACATTGTAACTCTTACTTGATCCTCATAATCTTCATCTCCAATATTGAATAATTCGCCAGTTACCTGGATCTTTTCACTACATTGAGCAGGATTTGGAGAAACTTTTATGTTATCAAAAATTAGGTGTTTTTCTTCATCTTCTTCTCTTTCACCATTAATTGATTCAAATAAATCATCGCTAAGATCGTTTGATTCTGAACTACATTCCATATCTTGACCTAAATCATCGCTGTATGTTTTAATAACTAATTTATAATCATCATCTTGGAAATCAGCAGGCACTGTGAATGTGAACATAGCAGTATCTTCATCATCATCTTTTATAGATCCTAAATCGATTTCTTCATCATCTAGGTCTTCCATATCTTTGATTATATTTTTACCAGTTGAATCAAATAATCCTATTTCAACCATTACATCTTTAATCTTATCATTATTATTATTNTTAGTAACTTCAACTTCAACTTCAATTTTATCTCTTGGACTCCATTCGTCATCATCTCCATCTTTATTATCAATCTTAACATCTGTAATTTCTAAGTCTGAACCTGCATCTCCAGCTGAACAGAAAGTACTAACAAATTCTACAGGGATTGTTACTGTGTCTGTACCAGGTGCTTGTTCTGTTAATACTATATTGCCAGTATAAGCAGTACCAATATCAATCTCATTAAAATCTACTGTTGCAGCAACTGTAATTGTTGAAGTTGCGCCAGAAGTTGTAAGAACTGTACCTGCAACCTCAGATCCAGTAACAGTAAATGTTATTGGAACATTATCAGCTTGGTTAATAGCAGGAGTAGTAATATCATAATTAACACCAGTATTAAGTGCGCTTAATGCTGCATTTAATGAAGTAGTAGGTTCAGTGAAAGTTAAAGTTGTAGGGTTTGAAGTACCTGCAAGAACTAAAGTTACAGCCAAAATTGCTGTCATTAAAAACATATTAAATATTTTTGTTTTTGTCATGTTATAATTTTGGAGTTACAACACCTTTATAAACTTTATGGTTTTGTAAAATGTATAATTTTTTTTATAATTTAATAAATTTTTCATATTTTATCGACGAGGAAATAGTATTTAAAGATTTATATTGGAATAACATGCTATCATTCATTTAAGATAAATGATAAAATTTTAGTAAAATATTTTGAGAAAAATGATGAAAAATTTCTAAAATTTATGCATTAAAAGTTATTGAGGCATGTCTCCATTGCCTGCCTTATGGATATCTGCAAATTGAGGAGTTACTATTATTATATTCTCTCCAAAACCTGCAATACTTCCCTCTAATGCATCAGCAGTTTTCTTTATTTTAGAGATGGCTCTCTTTAATTCGATGATATCTTTAGATCTTAGAGGTTTGATATCTATAACAGCTATAGTATATCCCTCCCTTAATGAATTTAGAATGATATTGATGTCTTCAAAACTTTTTAGAACAAAAGGCCGCACAATTACCTTAGATTTTTTCATTTCCTTGCCCAAATCTATTTCAATATACTCATCCATAGCACCATTATCTTCTGAACCAAACGCCCTTTTTATATTATCAAACATATTGAAGATTATCTTGAGAAGTATATAAATATTACTGTGTTTGTTAAAATGTTATAGAATAATTATTTCTTTTTCCTTTCTGGATGAGGGATAGGCTTAGGATTTTTGTTTTTTAATAGGAAGAATATTCCTATAAGACTTGCTATTAATAATAGGAGTCCTACACTTAAATCTACGGGCGTGTTTCCTGAACCAATTACATTCCCAGTGAATTTATGAGAGAGTAAATCTATACCAAAAATGAAGGATGCTACTAGGGTTATGCTTAAAATTGTTTGTTCTAGATTGCCTTCCCCACCTATTTGTTTTTCGAGATTTTTACTCTTAGATTCATAGATGCTAATTAGATTTTTGATAGAATCTTTAGGGTTAATCTCTAGGGCCTTATTAGCTGATTCTGAAGCCATAAGAAAATAATCTGAGGCATCTTCAACATATCCTTCAGATTCAGAAATTTTTGCAGCATTAGCAAAATCTTTTGCAGAACTGATGAATCTATTCGATGTAGATTTTTTTAGGCTTCGCATCCTATTAGAATCTTCATCAGTGAGTTTTTTAGCGCGCTCGTCAGCTAAATGATAAGAATCTTGTGCACTAGCCAAGTAATCGTCAACCCCTCTCTTTGCCATGCATTATAATAGTAAAACTAGTTTAAAAAGTTTGTTAGAATCAGCCTTGGATTTTGGCCATAACTTCTTTCTTTAAGGCTTCTGCGTTATCTGTTAGACCCTTTTCTTCAGAATCTATTGATTTAAGTCTTAAAGATAATAGGTCTTTTTTCTTAGTAAGATCGTCTTCAGTCTTTTTCTTATCTGCTTTTATCATTATGTTTCCAACAAGTTTGAAAACATCATCATTAGATTTAGATATTTCTCCAAGAGCATTTTCAGTTTCTGTTAATTCGATTTGGAAAGCTTGTTTTTGCATAACTAAATTATGAAGATTCTGCTCCATACCTTGAAGCTCTTGAATTTTTTGTTGTGTTTCTTGATCCATTTCCATTTTAGAATTATAAATAGTGGTTATTTAAGTTTATTGGTTTTATACTGCTTTAATCTTTACTACATGTTTCCTTGGTTTGTAGAATATTTTGTATCTACAATTAGGACATAAAAATCTTTTTTCTAAAGCTGCTGCGGTTATTTTTTTACCGCATTTGAAGCATTTGTATGTTGCCATGTTTTAATTTATTATTTTTTGTATTTAATTGTTTCTATTCTTCTTTCTTGGTGAAATAGGTATGACTTGCGAATTTTTTATCGCATTTTTTACATTCCCAAATTCCTTTAGAAAGTCTTTTTGCAGTTCCGTTACAGAATATGCAAGATTGTTTTTTTCTTTGAACTGATTCTATACTTGCAGTTTTCTTTCTAACTTTGGCACCATATCTTGCACCAAATCTCCCTGCAGCTTTTACTTTCTTTGTTCTCATTTTATAAGTTTATATTAATGGGTTTTAAATGTTTCTATTTAATTGCTAGGGGCAACTAGATTCTAAGATTGAAAAAGTCTCAGACTCATTCAACTTCAGAGAAATTGAAGAATTTAAACCTTTCAAATCCTGTTATCCGATGGGGTAGCCAGGATTTGAACCTGGGCCGGGAAGTCCCAAACCTCCAATCCTAACCAAGCTGGACCACTACCCCGTTAATAAATGTAGAATTGAATGCTTTATAAACTTGTTGTTAAAATTATTTCTTTTCTTCAGCAGGAGTTGCTCCTGGAGGGGCCGTATCTGTTGGCTTTGCTTCTTCAGTAGTACCTTCTTCAGCTTCTTCAGCCTTCTTTGCTTCAGCTTCTTCAGCTTCCTTAGCTGCAGCTGCAGCCTTAGCCTCTTGCTCTGACTTAATTTCTAAGAAGAATTGGTTAAGTTTTTCTCTTTTCTCTGGAGAGGTTTCTGTTCTTTCATCATTAATTTCTGAGTCAAATTTCCCATCGTTAACTGCCTGAATTAAATTATTAGGATTTTCATTTTCAACAAGAATTCCAACACTTGCAGAGGTTCCTAATACTGATTTTACTGCAGCTTTCATATCTCTATCTAACATATTTGGAAGTTTAATCTTTGCAATTTTTATCATGTCTTCAATTGAAGCATTTCCAACCTTCACTTCTGCATGTTTATCAGAGCCTTTTTCAAGGCCAAGTTCATTCTTTAATAGTTCAGAAGTTGGAGGAGATGAAGTATGAATTGTGAAATCTTTTGTTTTTTCGTCAACATCTAATTCTACAGGTACTTTCATACCCTTAAATTCTTTTGTTGCTTCATTAACATCAGAAATTACCTTGCCCATGTTGACACCCATTGGGCCTAATTGTTGAGCTACAGCTGGACCTGGTTTCATGTTTCCTCCATCAATTAATAAATTAATTTTTACCATGTTTTTTTTAGAATTTGAAGATTATTTAAAGTTATCTAATAATCGTCAGGGATAAGTCCTCCACTTGGTTCATCAAAATCATCTCCTCCCAGACTAATATCCGGAGCATCACCTAGTGGAGTATCTTCAGCTACTTTTTCTTCAGATTTTTTAGATTTTTTATCTTCTTCCGTAGCTTCTTGATCTTCCTCTCCAGAGTCTTCATCTTTATCTCTTCTAACAACCTTAACATTATCTAATTTAACAGTTACAGGAATTGGTACTACTGCAGCCAATAGTGTAACTACTGCATCTCCCTTAGATTTATCCACTCGAATAACTTTTGCCTTTTCCTTTTTGAAAGGCTCTCCAATAATTTCTACTATGTCTCCCTTTTCAATATTTATTTCTTCAAGAACTGGCTCTAACATGTTTTTAATTTCCTCATAACTAACTGTCTTTCCAATTATTCCTTTTACATAAGGTAAGTTGTATGCTGCTTCTTCTGCAGAATCTCTATCAGTAGCTTCTAAAAAAATGTATCCTCTAAGTCCATGAGGTCTAGCAAGAGAATGTATATTTAATCCTTTTTTGTGAACTTTATCTGAGATTAATTCTAATGCTCTATCTTCTTTATTAGTTGTAACTTTAATTATAAATATATGACTACTAGTCGATCCCTCATCAGTTTCAGTAGGTTCTTTGTTTTCTTCTATTTCTTCCATTGGATAATTAGGCTCTAGCTAAGTGATAAACACTTAGAAACCTTAATGTTATTTAAAAATTATAGTTTATAAAGTTTATGATTAATCTTCTTTAAGATAATTCGAAATGAAAAAGATATTTAAGGTTGATTAATCATGTATTACTATGAATGCTTGGCATGCAAAAGAGGTAAGAAATATTTTCTCTGAATTGAATAGTTCTGAAAAGGGATTGGCTAAAAGAGAGGCTGTTAAAAGATTAGCAAAATATGGTAAAAATGAGCTTGAAAGGAAAAAGAAAACCTCAGGTATTTTAAAATTTTTAAAGCAATTAAATAATCCTTTAGCTTACATTCTTTTTGTAGCAATGGCTATTTCTTTTGCTTTTGATCACATAATTGATGCCTATGTTATTTTTGCAATAGTTCTTATTAATGCTAGTGTTGGCTTTATTCAGGAAAGGAAAGCGGAAAGGGCTATTGAGGCCTTAAAAAGAATGGTTATTTCTTATGCAAAAGTCTATAGAGATGGTGAAATTATTAAGATTCCTGCTTCTCAGATTGTTTTAGGAGATGTTATTTTTCTAGAAGAAGGAGATAGGATTCCTGCAGATGCTCGTTTGTTTGATGTTAAAAATTTTAGGACACAAGAATCTTCCTTAACAGGAGAGTCATTTCCTGAAGAAAAAGATTTGAAGATTCTTAGTACAAAGACATCATTAGGAGATAGGCAGAATATGGTGTTTATGGGAACATTAGTTGTTTCTGGAGATGCAAAGGCAATAGTTGTTGCTACGGGAAATGAAACTCAGATAGGGGTCGTAGCAAAATCTATTCAAGAGGTTATTAGGCCTAAGATGCATTTTAATGAGAAAGTTAATCAACTTGCCTATCAAATGGGGGCATTTGCAGTTATTGGTGCAATGTTAACTTTTATTATCGGTTATTTTATTAGAGGTTTGGAATTTTTTGATA
>NZCB01000024.1 GCA_002688165.1 Candidatus Pacearchaeota archaeon
TTTAAATAATAATTATTCTGTATAATAAGATGAAAAGAGGATTAGTTATTGGAATTATTGTTATTTTGGGATTAGTAATAATTCTGGGAGGAGCTTTTTTTCTATTGGAAGATGAATGTAAAAACCAGTCCGATAATTGTTATATCTCAAAAGCTATGGAAAAACAAGATGAAAAGATTTGTAATAAACTTGATGATATAACTTCCAAAGAAGACTGTTTAATTGCTGTTGCGGGGGAAAAACAAGATGTTGAGGTTTGCGATAAAATAGGTCCTAGAGATAAAATAAATGCTTGTTTTAGAAATGTTGCTGTCAAAAAACAAGATGAGTTTGTGTGTGATCAAATTGAGGATAAGAGTGCAATTGAAGAATGTTATATATATGTTGCAGAAGAAATGGGAGATGGATCTCTTTGTGAAAAAATTTCTCCGGATGAAGATGGAAGACAAAGTAGTACTAAAGATAATTGTTTAATGAAAGTTGCTATAAAGATTAATGATTGGGAAATGTGCCATAATATTCGAGGTGTTTGGAAAGAAAATTGTTTTGCAAAGACCGAACAACAGATTCCTTAATAATCTCTTGAACCAAATAATCACCTGATTGTTTATTTAGAAGAAATGACATTTTCCACATAGGGAATTATGCAGATATTGGGGGGGTTGATTGTTTTCGCAACTTTTCCATTTCCCTCAGAAGTTTATGCATTTGTTCCTGAAGGTTCTGAACAATGTCTTTTTGAACTGGACTTAACTTCTTATTTTCATAAATTCCTCTAATAGTTTCCTGCATGTCCGATTCGTCCATTTTAACATAAACTGCAGTCATTTTAGAATCAGGAGAATGTCCTGCAAATTTTCTATGTGCTAGGTCTGGAACTTTATTGATTACATATAACTCAGTTAACCTAGACCTTCTAAAATCATAAGGGGTAATTTTTCTTAATCCCATTCTTTCACAGATTCTCTTAATTAATTTGGTGAAAAATGTTTCTGAAATGGGTTTGTCCCTATCTTTAAAACTTGGAAAAATATAGTCCGATTCCTTTAAGTTTGGAAATGCAAAATCCTGTTTCCATTGTTCCAGTCTTTCAATACTTTTATGAATTGGAAGTTCCCTGGTTCCTTTTGTCTTACTAGAATAAAGTTGTATTGTTTTATTCATAATGTTTAACTGACTCCATTTTAATGACCTTATTTCTTCTGGTCTTCCTGCAGATTCATATAACAAAGTTACAATAGCTTTATCCCTATAATTCTTACACCCTCTAATTAATTCTTCTAGTTCTTCAGGAGTTATAAGTGTAGACTTATTATGTTTCTTTAAATTGACAAGATGTTTCTCAGACCTTAGATTTTCTAGCATTTCAGTATCCTTATAATACCATTTCAAGAATCTTTTGACCATCATTCTTATTTGATTCTTAGTAAAGATTTCCCTGTCAGTATCATGGTTCACAAGATTCCAAAACTTATCTGCGTCTTCCTTAGTAATCTTATTTAATGGTTTTTCAATTATGTCTATGAATTGCAACATGTAAATTCTATATTGTGAAAGTTTTCTTTCACTTGCAGTTATACCCACAAAAACAAGATAGTCTGTCAATATTTTTCTATCGTCATTACTGAGTTTGTCTTCTATAAACTGAACTCCTGTCTTCCTATAAACTGGATATTTGTCCTTCATAATAAGACTAGAAAAAGGGGGTTTATAAGGGTTTAGGTATTCTGACATAATGTCACTACATTGGTAATGTAGAGGTCGTGAGTTCAACTCTCACCCGTGGCTTCATAATATAAATAAAATATTTTCCATCTAAAAATATCTCATCTATTTAGTCCTCATCAACACTATCTGCTTTTTTATCACCTATCAGAATTGTTGCGACTTCTTCTGCCAAATTTGCAATATCTCCTTTTTTGAAGGGCCCTATTTCATTCCCTTCCAAGTCTAAAATAGGATCAGTATCTTCTATAAATACAATCATTTTATTTTGAGGCTTATTTTCAGTTTCCTTACCTTTCAAAAGTTCTTCTATTTTTTTATCTTTTTTTTCTAAAGCCTTCATTATCTCATCAAATGCTTCTTTTTCAATTAATAACATATTTTCAAAATCTCTTTTAGATATTCCTGTTTCTGCTGCAATAAAAGCTAATTCTAAGATTTTCTTTTTTCTTCGAAGAATTAGTTCCTTAAAAATCGATATAGAATTTTCAAATTGTTTCTTTGTTTTTAAAATTGTATCTGAAAAATTATCATCATCTTTATTAGCAATTTCTTTTTTATCTTTCAAATATGCAGAGACTTCTTTTATAAAAAGTTTAGGTATGGGTTGTAATTGTTCTGAATATCTTTCCTTACGGAGCGCATCATATAATTCATTATAAGTTATCATAACCTTGAGAAAGGATTTTGATTTATAATGTTTGTCGTGTTGTTATCTATTTAGTCCAACCTTTTCCAGAAAATCCTTTCCTAAGAAAGTTCTAAGTGAACCTATTCTAGCCTCAATTTCGTTAAACCTATGCGCATGATCAACAATTGGCTCTTTAGGATTATAAACTAAAACTGGAACAGGGTGATTTGAATGACCCTTCAATTCACAAGGTGTTGAATGATCACATGTTACAATAACTTTCCATTCATGTTTTATTGCTGCTTTTTTTATAAAACTGAAAAACTTTTTATCAATAAGTTCTATCATCTTCTTTTTTTCTAATGGTTTATTATCATGACCTGGAAGATCAGTTTCTTTTATTTGAATATAACACCCTATGAAATCCTTATGATTTCTTTTTAAGGTTCTTATTGAATGTTTTATCTTTTTATTAAGTAATTTGTATAAATGATCATAAATATCTATTGAAGATTGTTTTGGGATTTTGCATGGAAAATTTTTCATTTTAGAAAGTTTTGCTATCCCCACTTCCAAAGGCATTGAATTTATTGACATCCAACTTTTATATGGTTTTATTTTTGGAAGTTCAGATCCAGCTCCTCTTGTTAAAATCATATTTGCAGGAAAAAGTCCTTTTTTTATTCTAGCCTTATTTACTGGATGTTTGCTAAGTATTTGGTGAGCCTGATGGAGAAATTTATTTACAAGATTTGCAGAATATTTTGAATCGGGATCATTATCAAGAGGTTCTAGAAATTTAAATTGATTAGCCTTATTATTTCCAGACCATCCTGAGTCCATATTAGAAATATTATCTGAATGACCTCCTCTTAAAACTAATGCGCCCCTATGTTGTATTGTCGATTTAAATTCAAATTTACAGGGAAGTGATATTTCTTTGTTTAATGATTCGGCTAATTGATTAGATTCCTTAGTAGTAAGGGTTCTTCCAGCCCTTCTATCTATTAATTTTTTAGATTTTAAATTATCTATCGTTGCAAAGTTTGTTCTTAAAGCTAGATCTCCACGTTTTAGATTAAATCCAGCCCCTATTGCCTCATATACTCCTCTTTGACATTTCTTTGGATCATTCCCAAATAAGGCCACTAAAGAATTTGCAGAACTTGGAATTGTTTTTTTATTTAATGGGTACATTAAACCTAATTGTCCATTTTTAGCTAAGAAATCTAAGTTGGGAGTCTGGGCCGACTCAAAAGGAGTTTTATTTTTTAATATTTTATTTGGCAAGTCTGCAGCACCATCAAGTATAATTAGTATTTTTTTCATTAGCTTACCTCCTTATTAATAGTAATTGATAGTATAAAAATCTAACTTTGAAGTTTTATATAACCTTATAAATCTGTAGTTCTTGTAAAATTTATGTTTGGAAAATTTAAAGATAAACTTAAAGGTTGGTTTAAAGATTCTAGTGAAAAGATTGAAGAAGAAGCAAAAGTAGTTGAAACTGAAAAAGAAAAAGAAAAAATTAAGTTAGAAAAAGAAATAAAAAAAGCTGAAAAGATTATTGAAGAGTCTAAAGAAAAGAAAGGGCAAAATGTTCCCAGCAAATTTGATGCATATAATAGAAAAACAATTCCTGATTTAGAAAAAATTGAAGAAGAAGCAGAAGGAATTAAGAAACAGATTGATGAAGCCAAGAAAAAACAAAAACAAGCCGAAAAAGAAGAAGAGGAAGTTGAAAAATTTGATACTGAATTAGAGCGAGTTGATAAAGAAGAAAAAGAAGAATTAAAACTTCCAGAAGATGAAGAAAAATCCAATACTCCAGATTTAGAAGACAGGGGAAAGGGAGAAGTAAAGACTGAAAATTTATCAGAAGAGAAGAAAAGTTTTTTTTCTAGGATGAAGTCTGGATTTTCATATAAAATAACTGAAAATGAATTTAATGATATTTTTGATGATTTAGAATTATTGTTATTAGATAATAATGTTGCTTTAGATGCTGTTGATGATATTAAGAATAATTTAGAAAAGAAGTTAGTTGGAAGAGAAATAAAAAAAGAAGAACTTGAGAATGAAATTAAGAATGAATTGAAGGCTGCTATTGAAGATATTTTAATTGAGCCTGATAATCCTCTTGAGTTTATTAAAATTGCAGATAAACCTTTTAAGATTTTATTTTTTGGAATTAATGGGACTGGAAAAACTACTAGTATTGCTAAAATTACTAGTTTTTTGAAGAATGCTGGTTTTAGTGTTGTGTTGGCTGCAGGAGATACTTTTAGAGCTGCTAGTATTGAACAGATAGGCGAACATGCGGATAAATTGAATGTTCCATTAATTAAACAAGATTATGGAGCAGACCCTGCTGCTGTGGGATATGATGCTATCCAATATGCTAAGAAAAATAAGATTGATGTTGTTTTAATTGATACTGCTGGAAGAATGCATACTAAATCTAATTTGATGGCAGAGATGGAAAAAATTATTAGAGTTACTGAACCTAATTTGAAAGTATTTGTTGCAGAAAGTGTTGCAGGTAATGATGCTGTTGATCAAGCAAAAGCTTTCCATGAGGCTGTTGATATTGATGGGATTATTTTAAGTAAGGCAGATATAGATGAGAAAGGTGGAACAATTATTTCAGTTTCTCATGCTACGGGAAAGCCTATTTTTTATTTAGGGACTGGGCAGAATTATGAAGATTTAGAATTATTTAATAAACAGAAATTTGTGGATAGTTTAGGGCTATAGTTAGATATTTATACTAATAATTTTTAATTTTTATTATGATAATAGGAATAGAAACCACTGCACATACATTTGGTGTAGGAATTGTTGATAAAGGAAAGATATTGGCTAATGAGAAAGATGCCTATACTACTGAAAGTGGAGGAATTATTCCAATGGATGCGGCTACGCATCATAAAGAAGTTTCTGAGAAAATCTGGAAAGGGGCGCTTGAAGTTGCTGGCATAGATGAAGATAAGATTGATGCTATAGCTATTTCTCAAGCTCCAGGATTACCTCCCTGTTTAGCAGAGGGAATGAGATTTGCTAAGAAAAAAGCTAAAGAGTTAGATGTTCCATTAGTTCCAATTAATCATTGCGTCGCTCATCTTGAAATAGGAAAGATAGTGGGAGCTAAAGATCCAGTTATGTTATATGCATCTGGAGCTAATACTCAGATAATTGCATATGCTGAAGGAAAATATAGAGTTTTTGGAGAAACATTAGATACAGGAATTGGAAATTTTATCGATAATTTTGCGAGATATTTTGATTTGGGGTTTCCAGGAGGCCCTAAGGTTGAAAAGTTGGCTAAGGAAGGAAAATATATTGAGGTACCTTATACAATTAAAGGAATGGATGTTGCATTTTCTGGTTTGTTAACTAAATTAAAACAATTGTATGAAAAAGGTGAAAGTAAAGAGGATTTGGCTTTTTCGTTGCAAGAAACGGCATTCGCTACACTAGTTGAAGCTGCTGAAAGGGCATTAGCTCATACTGGGAAAAAAGAATTATTATTAGGAGGAGGAGTTGGTTGTAATGCTAGATTACAAGAAATGTGTAAATTAATGTGTGAAGAAAGAGGAGCAAAGTTTTTTGTTCCTGAAAGAAGTTTATTAGTTGATAATGGCGCAATGATAGCTTATCTTGGAGAAATAATGTTTAATGCAGGGATTAGGGTGGAGGATATTGATAATTTAGACATAGATTCTAGGCAAAGGACGGATATGGTTGATGTTAGGTGGAAGTGAAAAGATTTAAATAGGCATAATTTATCAATTAAATGTAGCCAATGACTGTTGGGAGGCGAGTGAAAGTGTTTTTGGTAAAAAAGCAAAATGGAAAAACACTTTTACGAGTTGAATTCTGATAGTTATTAATTAAATGGAGACAGAAAATGGTTTCAATATATGAATTGATTGAGAAAGCGAGAAAAACTGGAAAGGTTGAGAAAGGTACAAACGAAGTTACCAAGGCAGTAGAGAGAGGAACTGCTAAATTGGTTGCCTATGGTGCTGATGTTGACCCTAAGGAGATTACACAACATATACCTATTTTATGCAAGGAAAAGAATATACCTTGTGTTGAAGTAGATAAGAAAGAGAAGCTAGGTGTTGCAGTTGGTTTGAATGTTGGCTGCGCTAGTGTTGTTGTTATAGATGCCGGAGATGCATCTAGTGATCTTGAAGGTTTTATTAGCACTCTTGGTAAAGAAACTAAGAAGGAAGAGTGATTCTTATAACTTTTAAGTTATTTGAATTAATACTCTAATGATATGATAAAATGGGAAGTAAAACACAGAAAACTAAGGACGGTCAAGGAAGCGGCAGTGGAAAAGGAGCGGACGCTTTACTTGGAGATGGTGCTGTTCCAGCAGTTGTTGAATCTATTGTAGGTAGAACTGGAGCTAAAGGGGAAGTTACACAGGTTAAAGCAAGAATTCTTCAAGGATTTGATAAGGGAAAGGTTATGAGAAGAAATGTTAAAGGACCTGTTAGAACCAAAGATGTTTTAATGTTAAGAGAAACACAAATTGAGGCAAGAAGAATTAGATCTAAATATTCTAAGGGAGCTGCATAATGCCAGCATGTAGTTTTTGTAAGAAAAATTATGAAAATCCCAGAGGGTTAACTATTTTTACTTTTGATGGAAAGAGTATTTTTTATTGTTCTAGTAAATGTAGAAATAATGCCAAATTAGGAAGAGATCCTAAGAAAACAAATTGGGTCAAGAGTGTTAAGAAGGTTAAAGAAATAGTTTTAGAAAAACCTAAGAAAGAAGAAGAAAAGGTTGAAGTTAAAGAAGAAAAAGTAGAGGAAAAAAAGACTGAGGCTAAAAAAGAAAAGATAGAAGAGAAAAAAGAAGTGAAAGAAAAGGTTGAATAATTAAACTTTGTAAATCACATTATTGTTTTTATCATATATAATTTCCCAATTGCAATTTATAGCTTGATTTGTTAACACATATGATACATTATATTTCCGGATTATTTGATTTTTGGTATTGCAGTCTTTTGAAAGGAAGAACTGAAATAATAAATTTCTATCGCCATAGAAGAAAGTGGTTGCTAAAGGTTGATGATTTGTTATTGGATAAATAGTTGTTGCAATTAATGCTGGAGCTATTACCTTGGTATTAGGATTTAAGGGTTGGGTTTTTAAAAATTGTAAAGCTTCATAATTATCTTGATCAATATTTTCATATAATTGAGTTTTTTCTGGAAGTTTGTAATAAGATTGGAAAGTTAGGAATAGGATGATTATGATTAAGATGAATGTTAATATTTTCTTTTTTTGAGTATTTGGGTTTATTTTTTTTATTAGATAATATAATCCTAAAGCACTTAGGAATGGGAGTGAGATTGCAAAATAGTAAAAATTTCTTTGATAAGGAGATAGATATGAGACTCCTGTTTGTTTAAAGATTAATATAGATATTAGAATTGTTATTGGCCAGATTAGATGGATAAGATATTTTTTTAGATTTTCTTTGTTTGTTGTTAGATAAAATACTCCCAAAATCGCTAAAATATATCCAATAGGACTATATAGCTCAAATGGAGAATTATTTGCCTCTAAGACGCCCCATCCATGTTTAAATTGCAATTGTGATAAGATATCGGCTATTGCGGGCATGAATCCTAGATTCATTATTTGCATATAGAAAATTATTCCAATAATTGGTATTAAGAGAAATATTAAGAAAAACTTATATTCTTTTTTTAAGTAGTTTAAATTTGATAATAAGTAGATAGTTAATAATGGAATTGCAAATAGTACAGATATTGAATGTATTGGAATTAAAAAGATTATTATTGCTAATGAGTAAATAATTAGTTTTTTGTTTTGTTCTTGAATTCCCTTTGAAAATAGATAAATGTATAGATAGATAAATGGAATTGAGAAAGTTAATGGAGTGAAAAACCAAAGTCCAGTTAAATTAGCATTAGATTTGATGGATGCGAAGAAGATTATTGTTGCTATAGCTATTAAAAAACTAGATTTTAGATGATTTGTTTGATTTTTTATTATATGGAATAAAATTATTGCTGTTAAAATTGCCCATAATGCTGGGAGGAATTTATAGATTAAGATAAGATTTGTTAAAGAGCCTAATATTAATAAGACATAGTGGAATCCCGCTTTTGCTGCAGTGATTCCTGAAGGGAGTTGATAGTTTAATTTTATTGATTCTGTTATATGATGCCATTCGTCTATATGGGTAGGATAAGAATTATCGATTCTTGGAGATAAAATTAATAAGAAAATAAGTAATAAAATTGTTATTAGAATATAATTTTTCTTTATTTGCATATTAATAACTAGTAGAGAGTTATATATAATTTTATCCTATTGTGAATATTATTCTTTTATTTTTTTTATCCAAACCTGGTAATCTTTGTACAAGATTTTTATTTTTTCCGCATATATTTCTAAAAAATAATCAATAGCTTTTTTTGGAGGATTTTTACAGGCAATTGCTCCAGGAGATTTTGGCCACCTTATTCCTAATAGATAGTCATCTAATGCAATGATTCCTCCTAATTTTAATATCCTGAATGATAGGATTGCATCTTCCAGAACCGTCTCTGCTTCGTGATCTCCATCTATGTATATAAAATCAAAATAACTTCTTGGAAAATTTACTAAATTTTCTTCTGCAGACCCTTTTGTAATTTCTACCTGATTTTGTTTATTTGTTTTGTATATATTAGTTATTAGTGTTTCAAACGAATTCTTTGTCCATGTTTCGCCCTTGTCAAAACACCAGAGTCTTGAATCTTTGTGAGTTAGAATGTTTTCTAGCATCCAAATAGCTGACATTCCTTCGAACGATCCAATCTCTAAGAACCTGCAAGGTTTATTTTTATATTGACTTAAAAATTTTTCAAATTGGATGACTACCTTACTTTCACTTTCGTGTGAGAACCAATCTTCAGTGAATTTGTATTTATTTTTATCAATTTTATTTTTAGTTTTATAGAACATAATATCCTTAGAAAATCTTTGTTTAAATGTTTGATTGTGATTTTTTATATTATTTGCCCTTAATTATTTATAAGTTCTTATTGGATAAAGTTTATTGATTTTTATATGCTAAATCTTTAAAATATGTTGTTATATTAGTTTTTTATGAATAATGTTAATAATCTTAGTTCATTATTTCCTGATGAAAGAAATTTAGAAAAAACAAATGTAAGAAAATGTCATTCTGCAATGTTTAGAATTTTAAAATATTTAGATTATTTGTGTAGGAAAAATAATTTAAGATATTGGATTTGTGGGGGAACCTTAATTGGGGCAATTATCCATAAGGGATGGAAACCCCTATCAAAAGATATTGACATAAGTTTACCTGAAAAAGATTATAATGCATTATTAAAGATTGTTAAAAAAAATTTACTTGAAGGAATTAAATTGGAGGTTGTTAATAAAGAACTCTTCAGATTAAAAGACAAAAAAGGAAAATATACTCAAGGAGATTATAAGGAAGAAGGGCTATGGGTCGATATTGCTATGAGTAATGTTAGTAGAAGATTATTTAGTATCTACTATAAATGCCAAATGGATGGAGGATTTGAAAGAAAATTTAGTAAGAAGGTATTATTACCCTTAAGAGAATATGAATTTGAAGGACATTATTTTTTTGGGCCAAATAAACCTTTAGAATTTTTAAGATCATTTGATCTTACGAGGGGAAAATTAGAGGAATATTTAGCAAATTTGGAAATGAATAANATNTTAAGAANAAAATATGAGAATAANNAGGAGATTATGGAAGTTGATTTTATGATNNCAGAATAAAAATGGATTTAATTTATAATTTTTTAAAGATAATCAATTTATTTAGTGAAGATTTTGCTGGAAAAATATATGAAAAATTTTTAGAGTCTAGATTCTCTAAGGGAAGAAAGCGGTTGAATTTTGGAATTTATTATACTCATTTTTATCTTGTAGACTATATAGTTAATAATACTGTTAGGATTTATTTAAAAGATAAATCTTTGGATGAGATTCTAAAGGTAAGAATTATTGACCCTTCTTGCGGTTCAGGACGTTTTTTGATAAAATCCTTTAAAATTATCTGTAAGGAAATTGAAAAAAGAATGAATTTTGGAGAGAGATCTAAAAAATTCACAGAATTTAAAAATTATAAGGGAAGATTAAGTTTGACTCAAAAATTAAAAATATTTGANAANTGCATTTATGGAATTGATTTAGATAAAAAAGCTATCTNACTTATTAGATTTAATTTTTTAATAAGATTTTTTGGAAAATCAAAAAATATTTCTAAAAAATTTACAAGACTATTTTCAGAAAACATACAAAATGGCAANGCATTGATAGATAATATTAATATTAGTAGTAATGCTTTTTTATGGAAAGNAAAATTTGATGAAAAATTTGATTTAGTTATAGGGGGTCCACCATATGGGGCATTTTTTAGTGATAAAGAGATGGATTATTTAGATTTGAAATATAATCTTGGTAGTATTTATAGTGCAATTTTATTTATGGCACTTGGAAAGGATATTACAAAGAAAAATGGAATCAATTCAATGATTGTACCTAAAAATTTTCTTAATGAAGATATCTGGGGTGAAATTAGAAGGGAATTATTTTGGGGAATTAGTGAGATTGTTGATTGTGGAAAAGCATGGGACGATGTTCATTTAGAAGAAATAATTTATATTTATAATAATGGAAAGAAATTAGATGGTTATGGGGTTAAAATTAGAAAAGGTAAAAAATTTATACCTGGAAAAAGTGTTATTAAAGAAGGAATTATTGATCAAGGGTTTTTATTTGTAATCCCAAATAGTTGATGATTTATAATATATCTTATAAGTATAATCTTTATGTTAATTTTATGCTTAAATTGTTTAAAGCGAGTATTAAAACTTTGAAAGAGAATTTAAAAAAAAAGAATGGAGATAGTTGGTGGGGAGTTTTTTGGTATCTTTTGGACCCTTTAATGCTGTTTATAACACTCTTATTTCTATTTAAGATTATTTTGAAGGTACAGGAAGATATTTATCCACTTCATTTATTAACTGGATTAATTATTTTTAATTTTTTTAGATTTACCACTATTCAATCCTTGCATAATGTAAATAATAATAAAAAAAGAACTGAATTTGATTTGGGAATTTCTGTTTTAGCAAATCTATTTCATTCTACATTTTTACATATTTTTGAAATTTGTTTATTAATCATTTTATTGATTTATTTTAAATTTTCGTTAATTTGGCTATTAGTTTACCCAATAATATTCTTATTTTTCTTATTATTTACTTTTGGAGTTACCTTGGTTTTGTCAATATTTGTTTTGTATTTTAGAGATTTGCCTCGGGCATGGAGTATTTTGATGAGAACCCTGTGGTTTATAACTCCAACTTTTTATTTTATTGAAAAGACCAGCATGATATTCTTTATCAATTTATTTAATCCTGTTTTTTATTTCTTATATATCTCAAGGGAGATTGTAATTCATAATCGGATTCCAGAATTATGGATGATTTTAGTTATGATTTATGGAAGTTTATTTACTTTTCTTTTTGGAATTTTAATTTTTCAGAAAAGTAGGAAAAGAGTTTTGGAAAAGCTAAAAAATTTATAATGGTTTTTTTGGAAATATGAAATCAAAAAATTTCTGAAATAATTTTTTTGATCTGAGCAAATAATATTCTTGCTTGTTTTTTCCAGTTATTTTTAGATAGATTAGATATTCTTTAGAATTTTTAATAAGTATTTGTGCATCTTTAGATATTTGGTTAGTTTTATAATAATGTTCGTAACCTTTGTTTTCACTTTTTTTTATTATTTTTAGTTTTTTATCTATATGGAGGTAATTTTTTAGAAATTTAATTATATTTTCTTGGGTGTATTCTTCTATAAAATCAATATCTTTCCAGTAATTTGGAATTTTATTTTTATTTGATTTTAATAATTTATGTTTGATGAATTTATCTAGGTTGAAAGTTGGATTTTTCGAATGAAAGTAAAAGTATTCTGAACATAATCTATCTCCTGGATGTCTAACAAATGCAAAAGTAAACCATTCATTTTTTTTATATTTGTAAAAAGTTTTTCTATTCCAATTAAAAGAGTGATTATGAACAAACGCTTGATTTTCATCTATGAATGAGAGAAGCTCTTTCTGATTCCAATCTCTATTCATAGTTTTCCAGGAATTAAATATCTTGTAATTTTTTTTTGCAAGAAAAGGCTGAATATTTACTAAAATACTCCCCCCTGCTGTTCTTGCAATATGTATAAATGCAATTTTTTTAGGGATATTCATTAATTTTCTGACTTGATAAATCTTTATAAATTTATAGTGTTNTTATCTAATAAATGAAAAAGAGAAGAAATTTGTTAGTTACTCTTGCAGATAATAATTATCTTGAGCAAGCGAAGCAGTTGTTTAGCAGTGTTTATCATAATTCTGGATGGAAAGGAGATTATATGCTTTTAGCATATGAAGTTCCTGAAGAAAAACTATCTTGGTTTCGAGAAAAAGGAATAATTGTAAAAAAATGTCCTCCCCTTGATTCTAAAAAAAGATGGAAAACCCATTTTCCAATCTCAGTATTATCTAAATTTTATTTATTTACTCCCTATTTTAAAAAATGGAGAAAGATTATTTATTTGGACGTAGATATAATTGTTAGAAGTTCTTTAGATAACTTGATTAAAATTAAGGGGTTTGCTGCAGGAGATAATATTAATTTTAAAATGAAGAATGAATTTATTAATATGCCTAATGGGAAATATAATTTAGAAAAGAAAAGTTTTTGTTCAGGAGTCATGAGCATAGATACAGATATCATCTTAGAGAAAGATTTTTTTAAATTGATAATCTTGTATGATAAATATGGAAAGTATTGTACTTGCGGGGAACAAGGAATCTTAAATTTATTTTTATATGATAAATGGAAGAAATTACCCCTTATTTATAATATCGCTCCAAATTATCTTGGAGGGATAATCCCAAGATCCCCATTTAAAATAAAATTTGATAAGCTTGATGGTGCGATTATACATTTTTTACATTTTCCAAAACCTTGGGATAAGAAAAGCTATTATTATCAAGAATGGGAAGCTAGTTTAAAATTATCATATAGGATTAAATTGGAGACTAGAAAGGAATCTCCAAGAAAGGTTAGAATTTATCATCATTTAAATCATCATTACCATTTGAATAAGGATAAGTCAAAATTTTATTTAAGAAAATCTTGCAGCAATTTTTTAAAATGCTCTGAAATTGTTATTAATGAAATAAAGAAGTTCTTTAATTGGATGGTTAAATTTTTTAATTGGATGGTTAAATTTTTTAATTGGATATTTTTTAGTATTGATAAGCAAATAGGATTAATTGGACTTAGTTTAAAGAAAAGAAATCCTAAATTGTATAATTTTTTGAGAAGAAATTGATTTTTAAAAATTAAATTACAATTTCTTTTTATAATTTAAAGTATTCATCTTTTAAAAATTCCTTATTTTTTATTTCTATGTATTTTTTAAATTCATCTGAAGATTCAAGTATTTTTCTTGTATCTTTAGAAATTTTGTTTTTACTTAGATAATAATTATAGCCCTTATTCTGACTAATATTTAGATGATTCATTGGGATATATTCATGATTAAAATATTTTTTAAAAAAAAATGTAATATTCTTTTTATTGAATTCTGTAACATAATCAAATTCTTTCCAATATTCTGGAATTTTTGAACCTTTTCTTTCTATTTGAGACATATTTTTTATATATTTATCTAAATTAAAATTCCATTCATCAGGATGCTCAAAATAAAAATATTCTGAACAAAGTCTGTCTCCAGGATGTCTAATAAAAGAAACTAAAAACCATCCATTTTCTTTATATTTCTTTATTGTCTCCTTGTCCCAATTACCTAGATGATTATGAACAAATATTGGTTGATTATCTTTTATTTTTAGAAAGGATAGTAGTTCTTTTTTAGTCCAATCTCTTTTTAAATTTTTCCAGGAATTTATTATTTTATATTCATTTTTTATTAAAAAATTTGTAATATATGATGTAAAATAGGTTCCCGCAGTTCTAGGTATATGAATGAAAGCTATATTTTTTCCCATTATATTATTTTTATTTTTCATTTTATCAGCTATTTGAAATTATTTTTAGTATTGTTTCTTTCCAGTTTATATTTTTTATCTTCTCAAAACCCTTTTCCCCCATATTCTTTGCCTTTTTTTTGTTATTAATTAAAATTTTCAAGTTTCTCGCAATTGATTCTGGATTGGGATTTGCTATTAACCCTGTTTCATTATGTGTTACAAATTCTAATGGCCCTCCAGAGTCCTTGCA
>NZCB01000025.1 GCA_002688165.1 Candidatus Pacearchaeota archaeon
TTAATGGTTAGTTGATTGGTTGTTCGAAATATTCTATTATGAATTTTTCTGTATATTTTAATTTGTCTTCTGAATGTTCTTCTTTATCTATTATTTTATGATCTCCTTCTGAAAGTAGGTAGCCAAAATTTTTATTAAGATAGTCTATTCTTCCATCTAAATCTTTAATATCTATTTCTGATTGAGGATACAGTCTCTTATACCTTTCTATGTTTATTTCATTATAGTCAATGTTTGTATCATTAAAGGTGGTTGCCATCATCAATTTATTGACAAATACTATATAAATATTCCCCTAAGTTTTAATTAGAATTATTCTTTTGATTCTTCTTCTTTTTGTTCTTCTTCTTTAATCGCTTTTGATTCTTCTTCAGGCCTATCTTCCATAGGAGCTTCTACCGGCTTTTCTTCAGCAACTTTTTCAGATTCTCTTTCTTCAACAGGAGCAGTATCTGGTTTTTCTTCAGCAGTAGTTGATTCTTCATTTGTTTCAGAAGGTTGTTCAGCATTTTCAGTAGTTTCTTCTGATGGAGTTTCTGTAGCTGTTTTGGCTTCTTCTTCTGATTTAGCTTGAGCTTCTTCTTTTTCTTTCTTTTGTTTTTTACTTAATTCCATATTTTTCATAATTTCTAAATCTTCTTTTGAATTATAGATATTAGCCTTAACTATAAATTTTTGATTACCAAATCCGCCTTTTACATTATAAACATCAATTACTTCTTCTGATTTTTTTGTTTTATTGGCAATTTGTTTTTTAGCTTCATCAAAACTTACATTATTATCTGCTTCGAAAATTAATTCTTGCCTTTTTAATAATGTATTATTGCTATCTTTAATGATTTCCATTTAGAATTATAATTTTATAGCATAAAAGCCATTTTTATTTATTTTCAACTCTTTTGCTAATATTGATTTTTCTGGATTGATTATTTCTACTCTTCCCTTAAAAGTTTCTGAAACTTCTTTTTTCCCGCAATTTGGGCAACTAGCTTCATAATATATTAATTTGCAAGTTTTACAGGCTTTGTCTTTTGCCATTATGCTGTAGCCCCCTTAGTTACCTTTTTTTTACTAATTTTAGCAGCTTTTTTTTCTTCAGCTATCCAATCCAATTTTCCTAATCCTGGTTGTCTCATTGTTAATCCAATCTTAGGTTGATCTCCTTTATAAGAAACTGCAACAATTCTTGCTAAACAAGGATCTCTTTTTTTCAAGACTTTTTTTGAATCTTTTCCTAGTAATGTTCCAGTTGTAGAAAATGTAACATAATCATCCATTGTTTGACTAATGTGAATAACTCCTTTCATAACTCCTAAATTAATGAAAGCTCCAAAGTTTGTAATTTCTTCAGTTAGTCCATAAACTAGTTCTTGCATTTCTGGTTTCCAAACTATTAATTTAAATTTAGAATTGTAATATGCTGCACCATCTCCTGGGATAATTATACCGTTTCCAACTTCTAAAACACTTATAATTCCTATAACTTCTCCGATCTCTTTGTCGTGGTAATTAGCGTATGTTTCTTGTAATTGTTTAGCAACAGCATCGCTGGTTTTAAGCCCAAATAACTTTGGCTCAACACGTACATAATCTTCAACTTCAACTATATAGAACATTGTATAATTACTAAAAAATAGAGGTTTAAAAACCTTTTTACCTAGTTAATATTAATTTCTTACCGCGGCTGATTAGGATAACTCTACCTAATTCCCATCTCATTTCTCTATCTAATGTGCAAACAATATTNTTACTATTTTCTTGAGCTAATTGTATTATCGCATCATCAACACTTTTTCCGGCAGGATAGACTATATTTATTTTTTTCTTATCAAGAATCTTTAATGCTAAATCACATGCGTCTTTGTCTTTTCCTTTTTTAGCTTTAATTCTTAATCTTTTTAATTCTTCAATAACTTGCTCAGGCACAACTAAATCAAAACCTTCATTGAGAATATTATTTATTTCTTCAATATAATCTAACTTCTCTTTAGCACAATAAATTAAAAAATTTGTATCTAAAATTACTTTCATTTAATAATAAATACGATAACATTTATATAACTATTTATCTTTATTTTGTTGAGGTGAGATATGGAAGAACAAAAACATATTTTAGATACTTTAAAACAAGTAAGAGATGCTGTTCAAAGTAAAGATTATATAAAAATTAAACAATTGAGTAATAAATTTGTCCACCATTGTTCAATACAGCAAGATGCGGATATTATTTCAGTTGCAGTTATAATCTATTCATTAAGTAAAATGCTTGAGCGAGAAGATTATAAGAAAGAAAAAAACTGGAAACAATTCTATAATGATTATTTAAGAACAATAAAAAATATGATTGCTGCCCTAGAGAATAATAATCACGAAAAATTTCATAATGAAATAAAATTAAATAGAAAACTTTTATCAAAACTTTCAGGCAATTTAAAAGAAAATATGAAGGATGTTTTTAACAGAGCTAAAATTAATAAGGCATCAAAAATATATGAACATGGAATTTCTATGGAGAAAACTGCAAAAATTTTGGGAATAACTTTATGGGAGCTTGCTGAATATTCTGGAAGGACTGGGGTAGGGAATGTTAATTTAGGGGTGACAATGCAATTAAATGACAGAATTAAATTAGCGGAGGAAATTTTTAGATGAAATATTTAATATTTGATGCGGGGCCTTTAATTAATTTCTCGATGAATGGTTTATTGGATTCATTTGAAAAATTGAAACAAACTTTCAAAGGAGAATTTTTAATAACTAAGGAGGTAAAAAAGGAAATTATTGATCATCCAAAAACTGTAAAGAGATTCAAACTTGGAGCTATTAGATTAGAACAACTTTATAATAGAGGTGTTTTTAAATTAGCAGATATCAATCAGGAAGAAGTAGATGAACTTAGGCGATTAAGAGATAATTTTTTGCAAAAAGCCAATTCTATGTTTAAAACAAAAAAGCGAGATGTCCATCTTTTAGATAAGGGAGAGTGTGCAGCTCTTGCTCTCTCAACAATTTTGAAAAGGAAAACCAAACAGGATGCGCCTTTAGTTATTGATGAGCGTACAACTAGGATACTTTGTGAGAATCCTGGAAATTTAAAGAAATTGATGGAGAAGAAATTACATACCTCTATCAAAGCAAATGTTGCTTCTTATGATTTATTTAAGGGATTTAAGATAATAAGGTCTACTGAACTTGCATATATTATTCATAAGAAGGGTTTATTTAATTTAGATCATCCTAAGGCTTTTGAAGCTATTGTTTATGGTTTAAAGTTTAAGGGGTGTTCTATAAGTGAAAAAGAAGTTCAGGCTTTGGGTAAGATGTAGAAAACCTTTAAAACACTAATTCTTTACCAATTGCATGGGTCTGTAGTGAAATGATATCATATCGGTCTCNAGAACCGCAGTTGGGGGTTTGATTCCCTCCAGGCCCATTTAACTAATTATTAAGACAACTATCCCTAGTAGGATGTTGTATATTCCAAATAAATAAAACTTATCTGATTTAATTATCCTTATCAATAATTTTATAGTAATTAAGCTAACTAAAAATGTAATAATAAAACTTATAANGAGTATTGAAATATCAATATTACTNACAATTAGATCTTTAGNTTTTAGAACGCTGGCACCTAATATTAATGGAATAGACATTAAAAAAGAAAATCTAATTGCAGCTCTTTTACTTATTCCCTTAAATAATCCTGCACTAATTGTCATACCACTTCTACTAATGCCTGGAAGAATGGCTAATGCCTGTAATAGGCCAATAAACCAAGCATCCTTATTGCTAATATCACTCTTTCTTTCAATACTGAATTTGCTTGAATAGACAACTANNCCTGAAATAATAAAGAAAATTCCAAGATANGTCATNTTAGAAAATAAATTTTCAATCCAATCACTTAACAAGAGTCCTGCAAATCCTGCAGGGATTAAAGCTAGAATTAGTAAACCGATATATTTTAAACTTACTTTATTGAAACTTAATAATTTTAGAACTTCTCTTTTAAAGACAAATAAAACTGCAAAGATTCCTGCAAAATGTAAAAAAACATCATAGGATAGATTTTGGAAACCAAAAAATTGTTGCATTAGGGCAAGATGCCCTGAACTACTAACTGGAAACCATTCAGTAATTCCTTGTATAATGCTCAATATTACTGCTTCAATTAATGATACCATGATTTTCTTAAAACCCCAATATTTATAAATAATATCTTATTCTTATATGCATGGTAAAAAAAGATGTGAAGNCAAAGAAGGTTAATGTTGATGANGCTCTTCTAGAAAATTTTGTAAATCTGCAACATGTNCTTACAAATCTTGCAGTAAAATTTGAAGACTTATCTGGGAATATTTCTAGGTTATTGCAATTATTTGAATTGTCTGCTAAGAGTTTTGCGAATAAACCTATAACGACTCCAGGTGTTGATCAAGAATTTTTAAAAAAATTAGATAGTCTTTTGGATCAAAATAAGACAATTTCTAAGGGCATTATGATGATGGAGGATCGTATAAGGAATCGTACTACTGGAATGCAGCCAATGATGAGATCTCCTCCAGTAACAAATAGATTGCCAAGACCTTTGCCTAGATAAGAGTAAAATTCAAATAATTATTAATTAAAAAAATATGAGGTTCAAGTTTATTTTTATTAGATACTAAAAATGTCACTCCAACAATTACAACCTAAAAAAAGAGTATTATTTTTAATAGAATTAGTTGCTGAAATGGTAACTCATTCTGCAGAGGATGAAAGATTAAAAAAATTAATTAAAGTAGAAAGAATAAAAAGAAAATTAGTTCCTGAACCTCCTGTAGATTTAAGTCCAATTGGCAAATCAGTAGTTTTTGATCAAGAATTTCAAAAATCTAAACCTATTAAACCTGTACGCCAAGTTTTTTATAAAAAAAAGCCTCCTGCAAAAATTCATGATGCCTTTAAGAAGAATTCCCCAAAAACTATTAAGCATTCACTTATGGGTCATCAAACAAGACCTAATGAAGAAATAATAACTGATTTGAATAAGATAATTAATGATAAAAATGTTCAGATGATTGAATGTCCAGGACCTGGCAGAAATATTTTGGTGAAGGTAAGAAATAATGTTAATTTAACTAAGTTGATTTTAAATGAGACTGAAATAAAAAATGTAATTGTTTATTTTTCAGATTATGCGAGAATTCCTATCGTTGGAGGAATTCTTAAGACCTCTATAGAGTCTATGATGATTTCTGCAGTTATATCTGATTATGCAGGTTCTAGATTTATTATAAATAAAAGAAATCCTTATGATTTAATTCAAGGGATGTAAGATTTATATACCTTGAAATATTAGAGGGCATATGAAAAAGAGTTTGTTTTTTCTAAATATGACAATTGTTTTGCTTTTAGTAACTTTAGTAATAGCTGCAGGTTCTAGTACTTCTTCAAAGATAGTTCCCTCTGATAACTTTGGGACTGATGAAGTTGCAAAGGATATCGCCAAGAAGAAAATTATAGAGAAACCAAGGATTTTAACTACTGAACAAAAAAATGCTGCTAGGAATGTTTGTGAGGGTTATGNGGATAGAAAAGNGAGGACAGAATGTAGGTTGAGGTATATTAGGGAACACAAAGAAGAGTTTAAAGCTTCATANGATAAGGCTCCAGAAGCGTGTAGAGGATTATCAAAAGCTAAAATTAAGAGATGTAAGACGTTTTATGAAAAATCTCAAAAATGTTATGTAGAAAAGGGCAGGGCTAAAAATAAATGTTTTAAACGTTTAGCTAATTTTGCTAAAGCTAAATTAAAAGACGAAAAAGTAGATAAAAATAANAAATCTAGAGATTATGTAGTTTTATTGTTATATGATATTCAGGAAAAGATAGAAAAGGCTATAGAAAATGAACGTGTAGGTGTGGATAAAGGTGCAGAAGCAATAGATAAGATTGTTGAAATAAAAGAAGATATTTTAAATGGAATAAAAAAGAATGATATAAAACCAAAAATGCTTCAATTAAGGACTTTATTAAAAGATTTAAAATCAGAAATGGATCAAGATGCAAATTAAAAAAGATAATCTTTTGTGGTGGATAATAATTGTTTTGGCAATATTGGTAGTTAGTTATTTCTTGTTGGGATTTTCTGGAGATGATTCTAATTATGAGGGTTCAGAACAAGAATCGGCTATAGACGAAATAAAAGATGAAGAATTTGAAGATATAGAAACAACGGATCAAATTCTTAATGAAATAGATGATAGTTTGAATTATTTTGANTAAATTATAATAAAAAGGAGGGAGAATTGCTTCTCCCAATCCTCTTTTTCTAGNTATTTGAAATCAAGAAGTATTTAAACGATTTAGGTTATGGAATATGAAATATCCCAAACCCCTTTTTTAAATCCCTATTTTCTTTTCTTTATATTAAAAAATACTAACTGAAATGTATTTAAACTAAATAGTATGTATCCTGATATGAATAATAAAGTTACAAAACAGAAATTAGAAAAGTATTATCAGTTAACAAGTAAGGCTTTATCTATAGCTAGAAAGGCTGTTGTGAAGAGTAAGCAAACTCAGGCTAAAGAAATATTTGTAATGGTTGAAGCTTATTTGTCAGACTCTCAACATTTTCAAAAGAATAAAGAATATGTTTTAGCTTATGGTGCATTGAATTATGCACATGGATGGCTTGATGCTGGAGCAAGATTAAAAATTTATAAAGTTAGTGATAATAATCTATTTACAGTTTAGTTTATAAGAATTTGCGAAGATCTTTAAGAAATGATTTAGCAATTTTTACAGATTCAGGATCACTAATTCTTCCAGTTTTACTTCTTTTGGGTTTTAATGGGTTATATGTTTCTGATAGTGTGCCCTCTATTGTTCCTTCAGGATCACCATATACAAAAAAATGATTCCCTTTTTCCGTTTCCACTCTATGTAAGACATCATATTGACTTCTGTCACCCATTCTAGTAATTGAGATTTCATTAGGCATCCCCTGGATATTAAAATCTATGGTTCCTTCTTTTTTATGATAATGTTGGTTTAATCTAAAATTGCCTTGAAAAATAGAATCAAAACCATCTCTTAATCTTTGTGTAACATATTGTACGCGAGTATAATCTTTCTTTGACATTCAAAATACCTGTAATCCTTGTTTAAAAACAATTGTTGTAGTCTATAAGATATATTAAAGGTAGTATTTAAATAATATTATTTCTTTGAAATTTGGTGGTGATAGTATGAAGAAAATAATTGTTTTATCTTTAGGGGGAAGTTTGATAATTCCTGATAGGGTTGATGTAAGGTTTTTAGAATTATTTAAGAAAGTGATTTTGAAAAATACAAAAAAGTATAAGTTTGTTGTTGTTTGTGGAGGGGGAAAAATAGCTAGAACCTATATTGAAGGGTTAAAGGATCAACCATTAAAAAAGAAGAAATATTTACAAAGTTTATTGGGAATCTCTACAACAAGGACAAATGCAAGATTTATGACTTATTTTTTTGGAAAAGATGCTAATCAGGGAATTCCTCATGAGATGAAGCAAGTTAGGAATCTTTTAGCAAAACATGATATTGTTTTTTGTGGGGCTTTAAGATATGAAACTAAACAGACTTCAGATTCTACTGCTGCAAAATTAGCGCGTTTATTTAATTGTGATTTTATAAATTTGACTAATGTTAAAGGATTATATGATAAGAACCCTAAGAATAATCTTTCAGCTAAATTTATTCCAGAGATTTCTCATAAAGAATTTTTGAAGATGGCTAATAAATTATCATTTCATCCAGGGCAGCATTTTGTATTAGATCAAACTGCCGCAAAAATTATTCATAAATATAATATAAGGACTTTTATTATTGGAGAGGATATGAAAAATTTAGATAAGATTTTAAATAATAAACATTTTGTTGGAACTATTATTAATTAATTATATTATTTTTAACCTACAGATAGGGCTCCTTTTATGAAAACCTTGCTTCCAGTGTTTATTAAAATGGCTACTACTACTAATATGAAGCTATGTTTTAATCCTGGACGTATTTTTCCTTCAGATAATTTTCCTATAACTAATCCTGTAAAAAATCCTTGCACGACTATAAACCATAAAAATGGTCTTGTTAGTTCTTCAGGGGTTGCTATTTGCCCTCCTCCTCCTAATGCTCCCCCTATTTCACCAACAACTTCATTTCCGGAAACCCCTCCTAAACTATCTGTTAATCCTGTGGCAATTGGTAAGATTTTAAATTCCATGATTAGTATGATTATTATGAAAATAAAAAATATGATGTATCCCTGTACAACTAAATTATAAATTGCAGATCTTCTTTCTTTTCTTAACTTTTCAATTTGACTTACGGATTTTACTACAGATTCCAAGATAGTTTCTATGTTCCCTCCAGCCTTTTCTGATTCACTAATAATTGTAATTGCTCTGCTAATTGTTTGACTATTTAAATCTCTACCGAAGGTTTCAAAGGCAATCTGGATTGGAATTCCCAAGGAAATTTGGTTAGCTAATTTATTTATATGAGGATTTAATGCACCAAAATCTTTTTTCCTAATATTTAATATTGATTTGCTAATCGGTGTTCCAGATCTTACATTTTCAACTAAATTTCTAGAAAATTCAAGGAACATAGTTTCTTTCTCTCTTAATGAATTATTCTCAAAGATTAAATATAAGAAGAATGGGAAACCTCCGATAATGAATGCTATTCCTCCAACAAAATAAAATAGATTTGTACCTCTAAAGAATATAACGTCTATGATAACAATGATTAATGCCATTATCATTCCAATTATTTGAGCCTTATTTATGGGAAATCCCATAATTTTTATTGGTTTTTTACCTATTTTTTTTAATTCCATTTTATATTGTTGGTTGTTTCATTCTTAAGAATACCAAAAAGAAAATATTTAGTATAACAATAGAGAGTATTAATAAAATACTTAGTGCCTCGGTACTTAGATTAAATAAATTTCCCATTAGCCCTGTGCTCCCAATAATAACAAAAATCATTAATAAAATCATTGGAGCTGCAATTGCGACACTAATATAGATGTCCATAAATGTTTCCGAGATCTTATTATTTTTCTCTCTTTCCAGTTTATAATCAAATAACATTGTTTCAGCATGCTGATTTAGATATTCTCCTAATTCTCCTCCAGAAGTAATTGTAACTGCTAGTCCATTAAGTAAGGATTTTAGTTTTAATGAGGGTGTGGAGCGGGAAATTTTTTTTAGGGCATTAGCAGTACTTTCCCCATGGAAGTTTATTAGATTCATTAATTTTTTAAATTCAATATTGGTATACTTGTAATCTTCTCCTTTTAATATAATTTTGAAGATGCTAATTGGTTCTACTCCTGAACTGGCTATTGCAGACATATGGATTGTAACAAAAGGTAATTCTTGATCAATTCTTTTTCCTAAATTTTTTGCTTCACTTGAAGGAAAAATATAAAATAAGATTACACAGGCAGTGGGTAGAATGGGGATTATCCAGAAGAATTTTATCATTCTTAGATAAAGTGGTTCCTCTATAAGGGATATGAAGGGATATAGTGCGCTTATGTCAAAGAAAAGCAATATAATAAATAAAAATATGCTTCCCAACATTACTAAAAATCCAGTAAAAAATGCCATGGACATGTAAGTACTAACTACATATTTGGAATTTATTTTTCTTAGAGATCTATTTAATTTTTTAAAGTACCCTTTAGCAATTAACTCATTAGAGAATTTTCTGAAAAATTTATTTGATGTTTTAGCATAACTATTTGATTTTTTATGGGTGACCTGTTTTTTTTCAACCGCATATTTATCTTTAAGCTTTTTTATAGAAAATCTACTTTGACTAAGGTTTTCTAGAAATTTATTTTTATCTTTTACACTAATAACTAATGCAACTTCCTTACCTTCTTCTTGTTCATATCTGATTTTGGTAAGTTGATCCCCTCCTGTATTCTTGGTTTCTTGATTAGTGGTTAATCCTTTATATAATCCTATTCTGTTTATTAATCCTGGCAAGGATTTGTTTAATATTTTTAGTTGATTGGTTAGGAAAAAAATTACTCCCTTCAATAGTTTTTTCTCCCTTCTATCAACTTCGATGTTACTACTATATTCAAAATTTCCTATGTTTTCATATTGTTGAGAAAATGTATTTAATTCTCTAACAATTTCTTTCATCTGTCTGAGATTCTCTTTTAATTCATCACTCATTTTAACATATTTTCAATTTGTTTTTTGGATTTTAAAATTTCTTCCTTAGATTGTTTAAAATTAACACTATCTTTATTATCATAAGCTTTCTCAAGCTTATCTGTAATAATTATCATATTATCAATTAATTGTGCAATGACTTGTAATTCTTGCACGTCTTGTAATTTATCCTCTTTTTTAATTACCATATTGAAAATAAACTAACAATGTTTATTAAACTTACTTATTAGGCAAACCTAAATAATTTTCTATAAATTATTGTATTTTATTAAGCATATTTATTCCAAAGGCAGTTAAAACTGCTTCTGGATTTTTATGATATTGATTAATTATTTTTTGATTTTGTTTAAAATCAAATATTTTTCTTTTTTGCATTTCATATAGTAAATGAGATCTTTTTTGTAATTCATTATTTAATTCTTCAATTGTTTTACCAAATTTTTT
>NZCB01000026.1 GCA_002688165.1 Candidatus Pacearchaeota archaeon
GAATATTACTGCGGTAGTTTGGTCTGAAGGATTCCATAATGTTACGGTGTGGGCAAATGATTCGAGTGGAAATGAGAACTTTAGTTCGATTAGTTTTACAATAGATAGTATATATCCTGATCTGAATATAACATCTCCAACTAATTTGAGTAGTTCAACAGATACTGGATTAGATGTTAACTTTACTCGAAGTGATAGTAATTTAGCAAGTTGTTGGTATAGTAATGATAGTCATACTGTGAATACTACAATTTCTAATTGTGCAAATATAACTTCCGTGGTTTGGAGTGAAGGATTGCATAATGTTACAGTTTGGGTGAATGATTCATTTGGAAATGAGAATAAGACAAGTGTTACATTCAATGTTACCGAAGTTACTGCTCCTTTAGTTGTCACTTCTGCAGCTCCGACTGCAGCTGGAGGCAGAGGTGGAGGAGGAGGCGTTGTTGCAACAATTGGAGGAGGAGATGTGAAAATACGTATAAATCCTACTGTAATGAGTGTTGCAGGAGTTATAAATGAGGTAAATGATAGAGACTTAGAGATAATAAATGACGATACTAAATTTAAGACAGTGAGTATTGTGATTTTGGATGATGGAGGTTTCTTGTCTATGGATCTTAGTACTTTGAGTTTTAGATTGGATCCTGGTCAGAAAAATACTGTAAAATTAAAATTGATCGCTCCTGAAGTTCCTGGTACATATTCGGCTAAGATCTATGTGAATGGAGAATTGGTATTAATTAAGTATGATGTAAGTTCGAAGGAATTATTATTTGATGCAGGAATTGTAGTTTCCGAAGATCTTAAATTGTTGAATCGCGGGGATAATTTGGAAAGTCAAGTAACATTAATCCCTATGGGAGAAAATCCTAGATTAGATGTTACCACTAATTATGCTATAAAGAATTTTGACGGAAGAACTTTTTTATCTGAAGGTAAGACATTCTTGATTGAAGGAGAGAAAACTTTTAAGAAAAACTTTGTAACCGGCAATCTTCCTCCTGGGAAATATATAGTTTCATTAGAATTAATATATCCTAATGGTGTAGCAGTTTCAAGTTCCCATTTTGAAATTAAAGGAAGAGGATTTGAAATAAAAATAGACAGCTCTAATTATTTAATGGTCTTTTTAGTTTTGGGAATCTTTATTTTAATAGGGTTCATAATTTCTGAAATAAGAAGATATAAAAAAGTTAAATTACATAAGGTAAGTAGGAAAAGATAAAAATGAGGCGTGATAATAAATGGAAATATTTAATAATTTTTTTAATTGTTATTTTGATAATTATTGGAGTTTATTTTAAATATTTTCAAACAAAAGAAATTATAGCAGATTTTGAGGTTGATACTATCTTTTTGAAGGTTAGTTTGATTGAAAATAAAGATCAGATAAGAACAATTAAAATAACAAATAATAATCAAGCAAAATCTTTCTCGATATCTTCTAAGTCTTTTAGTGATAAACTTTCTTTAAGTGAGGATCATTTTTCATTGAGCCCTAATGAGGTTAAATTTCTTGAAATTGAATTTAATCCTGCTGATGGTTCTGCAGGAGCTTATTTGGATGAATTGAAAATTGCCTCAAATGGATATAGTAAAAGGATTCCTATATTAATGGAGATACAATCTCAAGAAATTTTCTTTGATAGTAATATAAATTTATTTCCAAAGGGAGACTCCTTTGTTCAGGGAGAGACAATAACTTCAGAGATAAGGATTGCAGATATAGCTAATATGGGCGAAAAAAGTGTGAAATTAAATTATTTTATCAAAGATTTCAAAGGTAATACTTTGGTTTCTGAATCAGAGGATTTAATTGTTGACAAAAACTTAGAAATATCTAAAAGTCTTCAATTGCCAGAAGATATAAATCCTGGAAATTATCTGGTAGGCGTAGTTTTAATACAAGGAAATTCTGTTGGAACTTCTAGTGCATTCTTTATTGTTACGGATAAAAAAATTGAAGTTTTAAATACAGATAATGATTTAATTTTAATATTGATGATTGCTATCTTTTTCTTCTTATTTGTGGCCCTATTTACTTACTCAATTTTTACAAGAGATAAGTTATTGAGAGAATTGCAATCTCAATATCATAGAGAATTAAGAAGGCAACGAGAATTTATCAATGAAAAATCTAAATTGACTTATGGAAGATTAAAGGATTCTCAAGAAAAGAAAATTTATAAATTAGAAATTGAAAGAATTAAGAAAAAAAGAATTGAGGGCATAAAGGAAATTTATAAAAAACGTGTAAAGAAATTTAATAAAATTAAATCTGGAAAAAATAAGAAAAAATTAATTAATCAATTGAAAATTTGGAAATCTAAAGGATATGATACTAAGGTAATTGAAAATAAATTTAAAATGCCTAATGTAAGAGATGTAAGAAGGCAAGTTAAAAAATGGAAATCTAAGGGATATGATACTAGTGTTTTAAATAAAAAAATATCTAAGAAGTAAGTTTTAAAAGTATCATTATATTATATATTATAGAATGGCTAAGAAAAAGAGTGTGAAAAAGGTTAAGAGAAATTCTAAAAAAAAGAGAAATTCTTCTGTCAAGATTGGAGCATCTACGCGTAGAGATTTTGAGGTTTTTGCAAAGGGGGTTGAAAGATTAGAAGAATTAAGGGCTGAATTAAATAATTTAAATACTAAGGGATATGAACAAGAAGCTGCAAGTATTAGAAGCAAACTAAAAAATGTTTCCTATATTCCTCAAATTGAACGAGAAATTAAAGATTTAAAGGCTAAATTATCTGGCACCTATAAGAAAAAAGTTAGTGATGCTCATAAAGATATTCTAAAGAAAGTTTCTGATTTGAAGAAAAGTGTTCCTAATCATTCTGGAATCCATAGGAAGATTAGAGAATTAGAAAAACATATTCCTGATAAAGAAAAACTTGGTAGAAAAATAAGGTCTATTGAGAAGAATGTAGAATTGGTTAAAAATGTTCCTAAAATGCAAAGACAAATAAGGGATTTTAAAGAATTTGTAGATAATAAGAAAAAAGAAGATATCCGGAAAGCTGAAATGCTTAAGAAATTAGACCCTAATATTAATTTTTTGATAAATGATAAATTTAATTTGAGTTTGAGTGAGATTAAAGCTGAATTAGCTAACCAGGTTAATAATAAGGAAACTGTTATTGAAAATCAATTACAAGAAGATTTTCATACAAAGATAAAGAATTTTGAAAGAAAATATTATCTTTTGGAAAAAGACTTAGAAAAGAAGTATAGGGATAAATTAAGAGATTCTTTTCAAAGAGAAGTTAAGAATAGATTTAATAAAACCTTAAATGAGCGAGTTGGAAATATAAAAATCAGATTGATTAGAGATAATAACAGAAGATTGGAAAATGAAAGAAAGAATTTAAGAGCCTTGAAAGAGAAGAAAATTAGGGAATTGAAGGAATCCCATAGAAGATTTAGTCAGCTCCATAAAAATTTTAGAGAAAAAGTTGAAGCTAAGATGGCTCAACTGAAAAAATTGAGAGAGGAAACTGATAAAGAAAAGTCAAATTTAAATGAGTTGTATAGGGTGAAATTAGCCAAGGAAAAAGAGAGACTGAAATTAAAGGATTCTAGATTGTTGAAAAATCATAGGAGGGAATTAAGTGAAAATACAAATAGGAAAATTGCAGAGATTCATAAAAAAGAAGATATTAGGTTAAAAACACAAATTAGCATTTTGAAGAAGGAGGAGGCTGAAAAACTTAAGGAACTTAAAAATTCTAGCGAAAATTTAAAAAGACTTCGTAGAAATTTGAAGAAAGAAGAGGCTGAGAAAATTAAAAAATTAAAGGGTTCTAATGAGCGTTTGGAGAAAACTCGTAGAAATTTTGTGGAGAAATATGAGAAAAAATTGAGTCAATTGAAAAAGTTAAATGATGAAACTGACAGGCAGAAATCAAATTTGAATGATTTGTATAAGAAGAAATTAGCCAAGGAAAAAGAGAGACTGAAATTAAAGGATTCTAAATTATTAAAAGATCATAGGAAAAAATTGAATGTGGCAGCATCTAAAAGATTAAAAGAAAAGAAAAAAATTAATTCTCAGAAAATTAAAAAGATTATTGATGATGAAAAGAAGATTGTTGCAAATTTAAAAAAATCCCAAGAAAAATTAGATTTATTGAGAAAAAAATTAATTGAAAATACAAATAAGAAAATCGCCGAGATTAATAAGGAGAAAAATACTAAATTAAAGAATCAAGTTAATATTTTGAATAAGGAGCGGAGGGATAAATTAAATGAAATTTCTAAAATAAAAAAAGCTTTAATTAAAAGAAAGAAAGATCTTGATGAAAGCAACGTTAAATGGCTTAGTTCTGTCGAGGCTAAAATGAGGGCGGAAGAGGGGAAAAAGTTGATAGATTCTATAGATAAGAAAAGTTTTCAGTTGACTGAAGAATTTAATGGTAAATTGAAAAATGAAATTGAATCACTTAGAAAACATAAGGATGAGGAAATTTTGATGCATAAATCTCTTTTAGATAAGAAGATGAATAGGCATTTGACTGAGCATGTTAAAGATGTGAATAAGAAATATGCTGATAAGGTTTTAACACATAACAGGCAGATCGCCAAGATTAAAGAAAGATTATCTAATGAAAGTGGAACTCTTTCTAATAGGAAGAACATTCTTGCTAGTTTGAAGGATTCATTAGATGTGCGTGTTAGAAAATTAAAAGCTAATGAGGAAAATTATAGGAGAGAAGTTATGAGTCAATTAGAATTGGAAAAACAAGCCGAAGTTGAGGTGGCTGTTAAAAAAAGATCTGTAGAGATTAGAAGTAAGTTAAAAAGAAATTTTGATAATCGATTGAAATTAGAGTTAAAAGCAAAACAGGCAGAGTTTGATAAAAGAAAATCTGAATTGGCTTTGGAAATTCAAGAAAAGGCCAAGGTTTTATTTGAGTAATTAGATTAATTTGAATTATAAATGATTTTTATTTTCTATAATCTCCAAATTTTTTGAGAATATAATTTAGAAAGTTAATCTGGGTTTAAATGACTTTTGTTTTTGAATATATATTTTTGATTATTAGTTTGTTTATAAATTAATAATTAGTGAATGATATTAATGAAAATTGAAAGTGAAAAAAAACCGGTGAATTTAGATGATGTTATACAATCTGTTTTTGATAATTTTTGTACGAATGGATTAAATCAACCTATTGTTCTTTATAATTGTGGAGATCTTGGGAATGAATTTAGATCTGCCTTAGAGGAAAAATTTGAAGCTAATAATTATGAGGTTTCAATATCTTTTGGAGATTTAACCTCTAAAGAATATAGTGTTGATGTGTTGAGGTTAATTAGTTGTTATGGTTTTAGTAAATAGTTAGATCCTTAAAATCTTTTGTTTTGGATTTTAGAATTTCTTCTAATTCTTCTTCAGTTGCATTTATTGTTTGTTGAACTGTTTTGAATTTTTTTAATAATTGTTTAGCCTTTGTTGGCCCTATATTTGGAAAAGATTCTAATATGTATGACTTTTGTTCTTTCTTAGTTTTAGGTATTCTCGAATGTAGGGATATTTCTGTTTTGGGTTTTATTTGTTGTTTTGCTAGAGTTATTAGATATTTTGCAGTGTCCTCATAATCTTGGGTTCTTATTATTGAAGTTTGATAATTAGTTGAGATTGAAACTAATAATCCTCTTAGTGCTTTTGATATATTATTTTCTTCATTGATAACTTCATCTAAGTCTCCTTCGATGATTAAAAGTGATTTTTTATAGGATTGCATTTGAGTTAGTTGTTGGATTAAGCGTTTGTTTATCATAGATGAGATTAAATCTTGAACTGTTTTTCTTTCAATAGCAATATCATTTATTATATAGTCTGCTATTTTTAGTGATTTAATTTCAAGTCTAACTTGAGTCGATTTATGTAATTCAGAGATTACTAGAGAGTTTTTTTCATGTATGTCTGCGACTATTATTGGCATTTTTTTTGGTTTGGTTTTTCTATTTTTTGATTTGAAAATATTGTGTATCATTTTAAAACAAAGTTTTCTGTTCTTTAGTTTTTCTTAACTTCAATGTTTTCCCTGCATCTAAATCTTCCCTTACAGATTCAATAGATTTGTACATTCTTTTTTCTCTACTCATTGAAGTATAATAAAATATCTCATCTAAGGTATCTAATGTTAATAGGACTATTGATTTTCCCTTCATTAATCTTGCTGTTCGCCCTCTACGTTGGATTGAACGTATTGCTGAAGGGATTGGTTCATAGAAAATAACAGAGTTTACTTCAGGAATGTCTAGGCCTTCTTCGGCAATTGATGTTGCACAGATTACATTAATAGTTCCTTCTCTGAATTCATTCATTATCTCTTGTTGTTCTTTTTGGGTGAGTCCCGAATTTGCTTTTTTAGCCTGACCTACGAATGTTTTGGAAATTATCCCTGGGATTTTATTTAGTTCTTCTGAAATTTTTACTACTGTGTCTCTAAATTGGCTAAAGATAATTGTTTTGTTTTTTGGATTTTCAGAGATGGATTCTTCTATTAAGGAAATCAATTGTAATAGTTTGGGATGTTCCATGTCTTTTGCTAGTAGTTCATTTATTTTTATTGAAGCTTGATTGAATTCTTTACTTTTTGTAATATTAATTACTGCTTTTGATTTTTTGGCTGCTGCCTGTTCATATATTGAACGTATATAATTTGAGGTAGTGAATAGGGTTTGAGTTTCAAATAATTCTATTAAATGAGATATTTTTATTGCTTGAGCAGCTACACTGACTCCTACAAGTTTATTGAAATCTTTTTTCCCAAAATTCATTGTTGCCATTAATTGTCCTTGGAGTTTTATGATATTGGTTTTTGTTGGAGGGCCAAATAATAAACGCCGATTTTTTAATTCTTGGACTTTCCTATCATATAGGGATTTTATTGTTTTATCAATTTCTTTAAATTCATCTGGAAATTCTAATCTTATTGTATTAAATTCTAATTCTTGTAAATATTCTTTAACATCTTCTGAATCTCTAGTTCTAAGTTCGATAGTTTCAATTCCTAAGTTTATTGCTATCTGTTTTATCTTTTCAGTTTCAGTTCCTGGACTGGCTGTTAATCCTA
The DNA here is from genome assembly GCA_002688165.1 of Candidatus Pacearchaeota archaeon. GTDB lineage: Archaea > Nanobdellota > Nanobdellia > Pacearchaeales > GW2011-AR1 > ARS1285. Next base: position 7,101 of record NZCB01000026.1, read on the forward strand.
ATAGTTTTGGATTTTTGGCTTGTTCTTTATATTTTTCAGAGATGTAAGTGTATGCGTAGTTTTTTAGACAACGATGACATTCATCTTCTATTAATAGTGATACGTCTTNTAAGGAGTATAATTCATTTTTTAAATCATTGGAAATGCATTGGGGTGTTGAGAAAATAATCTCTGTTCGCTCCCATATTTTCTTTCTTTCTTTTGCAGGGGTTTTTCCTGTGAAAAGTGTTAGTTCTGCAAATAATTCTGGAAGATGTTTTTGAAAATATGCTAGATGCTGTTCTGCTAAGGGTTTAGTGGGTGCTAAGAATAGGGTTTTAGTTGCAGGGAATTTTTTTTGAGTATAGATAGAAAGCATAAGTGCTATGAGTGTTTTTCCAATTCCTGTTGGCAAGACTACTAAGCAATTTTTTTCTTTGCAAGAATTGAATATTTGTTCTTGATATTTTCTTGGTTTTATTGTTGAAAGGGTTTCATGTGGCATTGACAAAAAAGGAAATAAGGGTTATTAAGTTTTTGCGGATTATAAAATACTAACAATATAAATTATAGCAATAATTAGGAGAAGTAAGAAAACCCCCAGTAGAATTGGAATGGCATAGTTTTGTAAGAATGTTTGAGTTTGGAATGCCTTGTTGTTTGGAGTGGCCTGCGCTGTTATCTTATCAAGTTTTTGGATAGTGTTTCCAGTAATTGGGGCCTGATTACAATCATTAATGGTTAGAGTTATATCCTCATGGAGAATTTCAGAGTAATCTAGATTGAGGTTTATCTTGTAATCTCCTGGAGAGAGGTTTGGAATTGTAAATGGAATATCTTTTCTATAGGTATCATCTGGATCTCCTTCATCTATATCAAATCTATCTGCAAAATCTATGTTTAGTTCTTGACTTTTTATAATAATTCTTGCATTATTTTCGTCCTTTTCTCCCAGGTTTGATATTTCAATTGAAAGTAAATTGTTGGTATTTGGACAAGAATCCTCTGAATCTAATTTTAATTTTGAAAATCTTAAATTATGGTTTTCTTTGTCTATGTTTAGATCATAATTTATTATTTTTTCTATGTTTACACCGTTAGAATTTTCTCCAGTTATTTTTAATTCTATATCATAATTATCATCTTCTAGAACTAATGGCAGAGTTATTGAAATGATTTCTTCATCATCTTCTTCTACATCTAAATCTTTAAATTTAACACCCTCATCAATATCTTTGTTGTCATTAATATTCTCTATTGTTATTTCTGCTTCAATGCCTTCTATTTCTAAATTATCATCAAATTCAAAAATGTTTTCTAATTCTATTTTGAATTCTATTTTTGATCCTGGTTCTGCTTCAATGTCTCCTCCAGATTCATCGGCATCAGATTCCTTTTTATTATCTACATATACTTTTATTTTATTTATTGATATTGGATTGCATATTTCATCGAAATTATAGAAGGCTGGTCTAGGGTCGTCGTATTCCCCATAACTTAATCCTATCACATTGCCTTCGTTAACGCAATAGTGTCCATCATATGATGATAAATCTCCATTCCAACAAGAATTCCCTGCATCAAATCCTATGGGCATATATTCCCATAGATTATTTATGCCATTTAAAAATCTCCAATATTTTCCAGAATAAGAACATCCAGTTCCTGAAACTGAGTCTCCAATATTGTTTATTTGACAAAGTTGATGTCCGAATGAACCCGGGCTGCTAAATAAAGTTGATAATGAAAGTTGACTTAATAGTTCGTAGCCATCTGTCCCTTTATCTGCCTCAAGACATTCGACATGTATTGATCCGTCTGGAAAATCAATTAGAACACCTACGCGATCTGCGGCAACAAAAGGGATTATTAGTATTGTCAATAACACTAATAATTGTTTATAGTTCATTAGTTTTTGCTCTTTTTTGTTTTAATTTTTTTATAAATTGTTTNCACATAGTNATNTCATCTANTTTACCTTTTTTAAGGATTGTTGTTCTTGATTTAGGNAATNTTGNNGANANTATTATGTTNGANGTTAAATGNGTTAGGGCNAAAGGTATTGCNGTTATGAATGAAGTAAGTATTCCNNAGAAGATTAATCCAGACATTATATTCATNGATAGTTCAAATATTATTGTTGCAATTGTTATTGCTATCATTGATTTTATTATTGTTGGTTTTTTTAACATTAATCCTCCAAGNGTTCCAGCTACTATTCCNCTTCCAATATGNATTAATGTCCANGGNCCTTGGCCTCCAAACATGAAGAAATTTGAAAGNTACCAACTAGATGCTCCGACTAANGCTCCNTTTCTTATTCCAAATAGCGAACCTGCTATTAGCGCTATGAATGTAATTGGTTCAACACTAGGTAGAGGTTGTAGTAATATTCTTCCTAGAACTGCAGTAGTGATTAAAGTTAATATTATGAGTGCTTCTTCTAATTTTAGAATTGAAAGATGTTTTTGAACAGCATGTAGTGAAATTTTTTCATTAAATGAAGATTGTTGATTTTCTAATTGTATTTGATTTTTATTTGTTTTAGATTTTATAATTGGATCCTCTAAAATTATTCCGCTTTTTTTAATAGAAAATTTTCTCATTTTTTTAAATAGAAATGAGGAGTATAAATAGTTTATTGTTGTTTAGGGTATTAGAATGATGAAAGTTGAGATTGTATAGATTATTGCTAAGAAGAACCATAATACTGTTGTCCCGAAAAATATTTTTGTTCCATCTAATTGTCCTAGGGGTAGAAGGTTCCAAATTCCATAGTATATAGAATATTTAGCAAGGTCTGCGCCAAATGATGGAAAGTAAGGTTTTAGTAATGTTCCTATTATTGCTAAGATTAATAATGCATACATGCCAGATGCAGCAGTGTATCCTAGGTCTTCTTCATTAATTAGTTCTTTTCTTCTAGTTGGTCTCGGGCCATGTCTTTTTAAAATTCTTTTTTCTTCAATGTTTTTTGATTCAAATTGAAAGAATGTGAATGGTTTTAATTTCCCTATTGTAAATATTGCTAGGAAAAATGGAGCTATTAATCCTAGAGGTAATGGTTTTTTGAAATAAGCTCTTTTAAACCAACCCCATTGAATTAGTTTCCAATCAGAATGTTCTATTTTAATTGCAAAATGTGGCGCAATAATTTTTTTTGTTGCAATGTTTGTTATGATTATAATCGAAAATACTAGGAGCGTTAGTGAAATTTTTATTGGATCATCATTTGGAATTAAGGGTACAAAACTTATGAAGCTTCCAATTACTATAAATATCGACATCCAGATTATTTCTTTTTTTGTGAATACCCAAAATACAGGGTCTGCTACATCTATTTTGTGTTTTCTAAATGTTTTTTGTTGAAATTTTAGAACCATCTTTTTTTGATAAATAAGTATTTTTAATATAAATTTAATTAGTAAAAAATAGTTAATAAAGTTATTGTAGCGTTATATTGTTGTAATATGGAAAACTATTTAAACATGTTTAGATTTGGATTTGCATGTTGAAGATAAAAAAGTTGACTGACGTTATTGGCAAGAAAGTCTATACTGATACTGGAGATTATTTTGGAGAGGTTGAGGAGAGCAATTTGGTTGAAAATAAGGTGGAGAGTTGGAGAATTAAGGTTGTTAGTAGTATGGGTAGTTTTTTAGGCGGGGCTAGAGGAGTTATTATTCCCCATCAATTTGTTAGAGCTATAGGAGATGTACTTATAATTAGTAGGGCTAGTTTGCCTTTAGATGAATCTAATGCTGAAGTTCAGGAGACCGTGGATTTATCTGAGGACGATGAAATGATTCATGAAGAGAGTCATGTTGAAGGGCCTGTGATGTAATTAGGTTCTAAAAAGATTTATAAATAGTTGTTGATTAATTAGGTTAAGAGAGGAAATTTATATGCCAGACCCGTTTTTAATTCATCCGTATTTTTTGGATTTTGTACTTCCATTTGTTTTAGTTTTTACATTGATTTTTGCAATATTGCAAAAGACTCAGATATTGGGAGATGATAAAAGGCAGATTGATGCTTTGATTGGAGGGGTTGCAGGTTTGATGCTAATCGCATTTCCTGCAGCGAGGAGCATTGTTGTTTTATTAATGCCTTTTTTGGCAGTTAGTGCAGTTTTACTTTTGGTATTTATGTTGTTATATGGTTTTATACTTGGGAAAAAAGAAGGGGATCCTGTTTTAGGTAAGGCCTGGCAAGTAACTTTTGGAGCAATTTTATTTGTAGCATTGGTAACTTTTTTTCTAATGATAACTGGTTATTGGGATATGGTTTATTATTTTTTCTTTGGAAGTAATTCTAGTCAAGTTTGGGCAAATATAGTTTTGATAGTTGCTATTGCTGCAGCAGTTGGAGCAGTTCTTTGGGGCAGTAAATAGAAATATATATAAAGAGGAATTCTTTTAGTAATTGAAAGAGAGTGTATTAAAATGTCAATTTTGTTTTATCAAGTAGGAGGATTTTTTGGGTATTCAATTGGGGATGTATTGAATAGATGGGCAGACCTTGGTGTTTTTGCTTATGTGCTTCCTTTTTTAATGATTTTTGCATTGGTTTATGGAATTTTACTTAAAACTCAAATTTTGGGAGATAATAAAGGGGTTAATGCTACCATTGCTTTGGCTTTTGGATTGTTGGCTTTACAGTTTGATTATGTTAGTGGATTTTATGCAAGTATTTTTCCATATGCTGGTATGGGATTAGCTGTTTTGTTAATAGCTATGATTTTGTTAGGGTTAATGGGTGGAGGAGGGAGCGATAATAAGATTTGGTTAGGAATAGGGGTGGTGATATTCTTATTTGTATTATTTGCGTCTTTAGGAGATACTTATTGGTTAGGTGGAGTCGGATATAATTTGGCCGGAGCAGGTCCCGCATTATTGGCTATTTTGTTGGTTTTAGGGATTTTAGGATTTATTATCTTTGGTGGAGGAAATAAATCATAATATGGCCATAGATATTTCAGGTATATTCTTTTTTATGCCTGTGTTTAGTTTTCTTTTTGTATTTATGATTGTGTGGAGTATTTTAGTTAAAACTAAATTATTAGGTGATGCGCCTTTTGTTAATTTATTTATTAGTCTGATTATGGCAGTTATTTTTATGAGTTTTTCTTCGTTAGATTTATATGTTAGAACGATTATTCCTTGGTTTATTGCATTATTTGTATGTGTATTTTTAGTATTGCTTTTAGGTGGGCTGGCGACGAAGGATGTTACTAAATTAATGACAAATAATTTTGGATGGGTTACTATTGTTTTATTATTGATAATTTTCTTAGTCTCAGCTATTAAGGTTTTTAATCCGGTATTTCATCCAGATTTAATTATTACTAGTGGCGAAGGAACTAGTTTGATCGAACAGATTAGGTATGGTGCAGATGGTACTATTTTTGGAACAATTTTACTCATAATAATTGCCGGAGTAGTTAGTTGGGTTTTAGTTAAGAAGTAAATAAAATTTATCTTAGATAATTTTCAAAAGAGTCTGCTTTTTTAGTATTAGTTTTTTTTGAAGTTTGATTATTTGTTGAAGGGTTTTGTGTTGTTGTTTTTTCTTGTACTGCTTTGGCATTGGTTGTTAATGGGTTAATTATTTTTGCAAATGAATTTTGAGTTGCTTTCATTTCATTAGATAGATTTTGTATATCTTCTCCATATTCGCCTATTTTTCTTATTATTGCCATTTTTAAGTCTTCTATAGTGTCTTCGATTTTGATTAATCTTTTATCTAATTCTTCTAATTTGTTATGAGATTCTTTTTTGAAATTTGTAAATTCTGTAACTTCTTTTTTGAAGTGTTTTGTTTTTTCATCTATTAGTTGTGAAGATATGTCATTAATTGTTTCAATGTCTGCTCCTCCACCTCCTCCGCCAGAATATTCTGGATAATCATAATCTCCCTCTGGAGCATATTCTTGATATTGGGAAAAGTCTTGTGTTTGTGGTTGAAGTACTGCTGGTTGCATCATCTGTTGTTCAGAAGACATTTGCATTGCAGGTTGCCCCATTGCAGGTTGTTGCGCTGGCTGTTGCGCTGGGGGTTGTCCTTGTTGTTGCGCTGGCTGTTGTCCTAATGAGGGTTCCATTTGTGCTGTTGAAGGGGTTTGTTGTATTGAAGATTGCCCCATTGCAGGAGGTTGTTGTCCCGCAGCTGGTTGTTGAGACATTGAAGGTTGTTGCCCCATTGCTGAAGGAGGATTATTCATATTAGATCCAGGAGATTCTGGGAAGATATTTTGATTACTATTTATCTCAGATTTTATCTCTGATTGAGATAAGGCTTCATTAATTTCTTTTGGAGAAATTCCTTGCTGTTTCAAATTTTGTATAATTTGATTTGATTGCATTCCTTGTTGTTTCATGCTGTTTATTTGATCGAGCACCATTTTATGAGTATTTAATTTTTATTAATAATTCTTCTTTATTAATAAATCTATTTAGTTGTTCTCCCTTTTGATTTTTTCATTGCTTTTTGAATCATTGATTCTACTTCTTTTTTAGTTGTTAGTTCTAATGGTTGAAATATTTTATATTGACTTTCTAAAATTTCAATTTCGGATCTTCTTGCAAAATTTGGAATTTCATTAACGATTCTATGTACTAATTGTTTTAGATTTCTAATTTCTAAGTTTACCTCATTAATATGGGTTTTTAGTTCGAAATCTTTTTTTTCTGATTCTTCCTTTGTAGATATTAAATTTTCTCCAATTAATAATGCGCGATCTCTGACAAGTCTTTGTTTCTCTTCGACCTCATTTAATCTGGTTCCAAATTCAGCTAATAATGCGTTTATTGGATTTTGTACTTGTTCTTCAGCCATATTCTCTTTTTTATGTGTAATTAAGGAATTCTTAGTTTAAAATTGTTTTTGTTTTAGATATGATTTTTTATAAGTTAGTACAGATAATTTTAATAACTAATAGTTCTTTTTATCGATGAGGTGAAGAATGTTATTTAAACCAGGGACTGCGTTGTATGCTTATGAGATTTCTAGAGAGTCTGGTAATAAGATTCTTTATGTTAATTATATGGGGGCAAATTTTGTTCCAAATATTGCTGATAATGCAGAGGTTATGAATCAGGTTATGGATTTGTTGATAGAGAGTCCAGGGATTTCTAGAGTTGTTTTGGTTCAACAAAGAAATTATAGTTATAATGCGCAAGAAACATTTATGTTGCAGGAAATTGCTAACCTTTATACTTATTTAACAAAACAGGAGAAAATATTGAGCCCTAGTAAATTGTCTATTTTGAGTTCTCCTTCATTAGGACAGAGATATAATGATGTAGGTTATTTGTTAATTAATTTGAAAAGAGATCCTGTTGCTTGTTTTATGGAACTTAAGAGATTTGTTAAGGAAGAGAGTAATAGGATGGGAGTTGTTCCAGAGAGTATGAAGGTAGATCAGTTGAGTTATATTAGGCTGTTGGAGAATTTTCATAAATTATTGGCAGGTACCGAATTAATGAAAAAGATGGAAAAGTATCTGGAAGAATATGATTATAATAGAAATATTTATTATCATTTTTTTAGGCCCGAAATAATTCCTAATTTTACGTTTACTAGGTTGGTTAGTAGTTTGCCTGAAGATGCAGATATTTTGGATCAATATATTATTGGAGATGATTTCGATCATTCGACAGTTACTATTTTGAAGAGAGATAGGGACGCTAAACCTATTTATCATTTAATGCCTCCAGAATATGGGCTGGAAGAAAATATGCAAGATTTGTTAAATCTTGCTAGAAATGTTTTGATAGAACATCAGCCCAAGGCAGAGGAATTTACAGATCCTGAGAAAACTAGACAAGTTTTTTTTAATGTTAGTAGAGATCTTCTTAGAGAGTTAGCTGAGAGTAAGCAGATGAAGCTGGAATATGAAGATCTTAATATGTTGGCTAAAATTTTAGTTAGACATACTATTGGGTTTGGTTTGATTGAGGTTTTATTGCAAGATAGAAATTTGCAAGATATAGTTTTGAATAGTCCAATTTCTTCTAATTCTGTTTTTTTGAGNCATGGAGAATATGAAGAATGCGTTACAAATATTATTCCTAGTAGGGAGGATGCAGATAGTTGGGCTGCGAAGTTTAGGATGATAAGTGGGAGACCTTTAGATGAGGCTAATCCTATTTTAGATACAGATTTGCAGTTAGGGAAGGTTAGTGCTAGAATTGCAGTTATTCAACAACCCTTATCGCCTGATGGTTTGGCATATGCTATAAGGCGTGCACGTGAAAAACCTTGGACNTTAAATTTATTTATTAAAAATAAAATGATTACAAGTTATACTGCTGGATTGTTTAGTTTTTTGATTGATGGCGCGAGGACAATGTTAATTGCTGGAACTAGGAGTTCTGGAAAGACTAGTTTGTTGGGAAGCTTGTTGTTAGAGATTATGCCTAAGTATAGAATTATTGTTATTGAAGATACGTTAGAATTGCCAGTCAATGCTATTAGGAAGTTGAATTATGACATTCAAAGAATGAAGGTTAGGAGTAGTTTATTGAAGGAGAGTGCGGAAATTGGAGCAGATGAGGGAATTAGAACAAGTTTAAGATTGGGNGATAGTAGTTTGATAGTTGGAGAGGTAAGGTCATTAGAGGCTAAGGCATTGTATGAGGCTATGAGGATTGGTGCCTTGGCAAATGTTGTTGCAGGAACTATTCATGGTGCAAGTCCTTACGGGGTTTTTGATAGGGTTGTTAATGATTTGGGAGTTCCGGTGACTAGTTTTAAGGCTACAGATATTGTTGTTGTTGCTAATCCTGTTAAAAGTACTGATGGATTAAAAAGTAAGAAGAGAATGGTGCAAATGGCAGAAGTTAGGAAACATTGGAATGAAGATCCTCAGGCAGAAGGAGGGTTTGTAGATCTTTTAAGATATAATGTTGATAAAGATGTTTTGGAACCCACTGAAGAATTGATTAATGGAGATTCTGAGATAATTAAGNATATAGCGAGTANNGTTAAGGGATGGGCNGGTAATTGGGATGCNGTTAATGATAATATTAATTTGAGGGGNATGATAAAACAAGAAATTGTAGATGTTGCAGATAAGTTGAATAGGCCAGATATTTTAGAATCAGAATTTAATTCATTAAGCAATAATATGTTTCATCAATTTTCTCAAGAAGTTCAGCAAGATATTGGTCTGCCAACTAGTGATGTGGTTTTTCCTAAGTGGCAGAAATGGTTGATGAAGGAGATAAAGGGTAAGAAATTTTGACGAAAATTCTAAAAGAAAACCTTTAATTATTGTAAGTTCTATGAATTAGTAAGAGTGTGATGTGAATGGATGTAAAAGACGTGTTGGCGAAATATTCTAAGAAGATTGGAAATGAGATGAATAGTGAAAGTAAGCAAGATGTTAGTGGCGTTAGTAGAGATTATCAGAAATTTAAACAAGAATTATTGCCGGAGTTTAGTAGATATGAAAGATGGGTGAAAACCTTTGGGAAGATGATTAAATTAAAAGTTTCTGCTAAAGATGATAAGATAATTAGAGGCAAACTTCAGACAGCTCATCTTGATGTTGAACCAGGAGAGGTAGTTGGATTTGCAGTTATGAGTTTTGTTATATTGATGTTTTTGGGAACTTTATTGGCTACAGGGATCTGGTTTATTGAGGGAACNNCATTGTTAGAATATCCTGTTTTCTTTTTATTTTTAATATTGGTAATGAGTATGTTTGTTTTTTATTATTATTATACGATGCCTACTAGATTGGCATTAAAATGGAAATTGAAAGCTAGTAGTCAGATGGTTCCTGCAGTTTTGTATACTGTAATTTATATGAAACATACTAGTAATTTGGAAAGAGCCATTAGTTTTGTTAGTCAACATATTGAAGCTCCGTTGGCTTTAGATTTTAAGAAAATATTNTGGGATGTGCAGACTGGAAGGTTTTCAAATATTAAAGATAGTTTGGATAATTATCTGGATTTTTGGAAAGATAGTAATATTGAATTTGTTGAAAGTTTTCATTTGATAGAAAGTAGTTTGTATGAGCCAAGTGAAGCGAGAAGGGTTCAGATTTTAGAGAGAAGTTTGAGGGTTATTTTAGATGGAGTTTATGAAAGAATGTTGAAATATACTCATACTATAAAATCTCCTTTGACAAATCTGTATATGTTGGGAATTGTGTTGCCTACATTAGGNTTGGCATTGTTGCCTTTAGCTTCTACGTTGTTAGGAGGAGCAATTAAGACTTATCATGTTTTTGTTGGATTTAATATAATAATTCCTTTCTTTGTTTTTTATTTAGTTAGTCAGGTTTTACTTAAGAGGCCTGGAGGATATGGTCAATCGGATATTTTGCAGAAGAATCCAAATTACCATGAATATACTTCTAAGAGGCCTTATTGGATTGCAAGTTTTATTTGTGTGCCTTTGTTTTTGATTGGTATAACTCCTTTGATATTTGGATATACTCCAATACCTGGNTGGTTTGGATGGCCAACAGATTTCCAGTTGCCTGGTTTTCTGAGTACTTTNGCTACTAATGCTTTTGGGTTTATNGATGTTGCTGGAGANAANGTNGGGCCATTTAGTGCCTTTGCACTTTTGTTAGGATTTTTAGTTCCATTTTCAGTTAGTTTATTTTTTATTATTAGTTTTAGAATGAGGACAAAGAATTTGATTAAATCTAGGGATGATACTAGAGATTTGGAGAAGGAATTTAATAGTAGTTTGTTTACNTTAGGTAATAGGTTGGGAGATGGTACTCCTGCAGAAGTTGCTTTTGCCAAAGTTGCTCAATCGACTAAGGGTCAGAAGACAAGTGATTTTTTTAGAATTGTTAATACAAATATTCAATCTATGGGGATGAGTATTGAGACTGCTATTTTTGATCCNAGGAGGGGTGCTTTGATATTTTATCCTAGTAATTTAATTGGAACTAGTATGAGGATTTTAATTGAAAGTGCAAAAAAAGGATTGAAGGTTGCTGCTCAAAGTTTGATGAGTATTTCAGAATATGTTAGGAATATACAGAAGATTAATGAGAGGTTAAGGGATTTGTTGGCAGATGTAGTTAGTGATATGAGAAGTAATATGACTTTCTTGGCTCCATTGTTGGCAGGGATAGTTGTAGGATTAACTGCTATGATAACAGGTATTTTGAGTCAATTGAAAGAATTGACTGAGATTGGGGCTGAAGGGGCTATAACTGGGTTGGGGAATTTGGGTACGATAACTCAATTGTTTAATGTAGAGAATATGATTCCCCCTTATCAAATGCAAATAGCTATTGGAATTTATATTATAGAAATTATTTTTATTTTAACTGGAGCATTAGTAACTATTGATGCTGGAGAAGATAAATTGAGGAANACTCATGAGATTGGAAGAAGTTTGNTGANAGGNAGTATGTTGTATTTGATAATGGCATTTATTTCNGTNGTNNCNTTATCTTTATTGGCGAGTATAGCTTTAAGGGGANTTGGNNGNGNATAGTAAGTAATATAAATGAAAAATTGTTGNTNANATNATGAAAAGAAAGGTGATGGATAAGAAAGGTTTGGAGATGGCTATAAATACTATTGTAATTTTAGTACTTTCAATAATGGTTTTAATTTTTTCGGTATTATTTTTTACAGGTGCTGGTAATAATTTTTTGAGTAAGATTGGTGTTTATCAGGATGATTTTAATGTTGATGCAGTTATAGATAATTGTAATTTTTATGTTGATACTGATGCAGAATATAGTTATTGTTGTGAAAAGAAAAATGTTAAATATTTGGAAGATGGCGAGAAGGAAAGTGGAAAATTTAATTGTTTAGAGGTTAATGAAAGATTTGGTGGGGTAGGAACATTAAATTGTGAAAAGGTGAACTGTTGATGAGGTTTTATTTTTTTAAGGTTGATAAAAGGGGAATTACAATTAGTTATATAGGTTATATTTTATTGGCTTTGGGAGCTTTAGTAATTGGATTTCTTATGTATAAGACATTACTCCCAAAAAATATTGGTGCTTTGGAATATATTAAAAATTTATTTAAGTGGGGGTAAATATGAATAAAAAAGCTGAAGAAGGAGGTACAGGTATTTCGGGAAAACTTGTCGCATTAATATTGATGATAGCAGTGGTATTTGTTGCATATTATTTAATTGCTAGTTATTATTCATCAGATCCTTTAGGAATATTTCCTGATTATATTTTAGATGAGAATGTTGTTCAATATGATGGTAGGCAGAAGTTGTCGCATCCTGGTTTGATTCATTATTTATTTACGGGAAGTCATGGAAGCATGTTGTTAAATTATGATGTAAATTCTAAAAAATGGGAATTTAAAAATGTAAACACTCAATTAAGAACCTATGAAGATTGGTATCCCATAGATCATTATAATAGGAGAAACTATCTTTTTGAGTATCATAAAGGTTTTTTCACATGGTTCACATGGGATTCTACAGCGAATAAAATTGTTGATAAAAATATAAATTTCTTAAATGGATTAAAAGGAAAGAATGCTGAACAGGGATTAGAACATATACTTAAAAGGGTGGTTAATTCAGCAAATAGTGAATCCGCTAACTATAAGGAAGGTAATTTGGTTTATAGTATAGAATTTAAGATTGGTTTTGCTCGTAGAGGGACTGGAGAAAAGATAGATTTTGGCTCATTTGAATATAATCTTGGAGAAAAACGTCATCAGGGACAATTAAGTGAAATGGATAGTCTTATAATTAGAATTAATCAACGAACGAGGTTATTTAAATGAATAATAAAAAAGGTCGTTTGATATCTGAAGCTTCTGTTAAATTAGTTATATCTGTATTGGTCTTGGTTATGTTAATTGGATTGTTGATTGCTGTTTATTATATTTTGGTTGCAGAGAATGAACTTCAAAAAATAAAGAAACAGATGGATAAATTAGAGGAAATTACAAAAAAAGTTCATCAGAGTGGTAAATTATCTACAGTGGATTTTTTTCCCATTAAGGGATGGTATTTGAAGACTTTTCCAGATTTTGATTTTCCTATTGGAGCTTGTGTTGATAATCGTGCAGAGAGTTGTTTATGTGTTTGTGATCAGGTTAATTGCAAGGATAAGTTTGATTGTAGATGGTTTGATTTTAAAGTGAGGCTAGGTTATAATCTTCAAAGTTTTTATCTAAGGGATGCCATCTATCAATTTGAAATTTCTAAGGGGGAAATAGGATCTGAAGAATTGGTAAGTATAGTTGAACCAGGTATTATTGAAGTAATAAAGAGAACAGAGGCAAAACAGGAAGAAATTGAAGAGTTCTTGGATCCAGAAGTAGATGAACAAGAAAAATTGGTTAATGCAATAACGAGTACTTTTGATCCTCTTTTTGAAATAAAAAATGATCGAGAAGGTTCTCCTGATTATGGGAAAAATTTTGTTGAGAAATTTGGTTTAAATTCATTAAGAGAAAGTCATACTACCTTGAAAGATAAAATGATAACTTTTGGATGGGGTGATGAAAATTATGAGGAGGTTCTAAGAATCTATTTTGATTTTCAAAAAGGAGAAGGAGTTAAAGAAATTGTTGAAGCAGCAGATAAAATTTGTAATATTGATAGAAGTAATAGATACATTATAGAAACTCCTTTGGGAGTTATAACTGAGGGGGGATTGAAGGGAGGAGATGTACATGCTCTTTTTAATCCAATGACCTTGCAGGATTTTTATTCAATTCCAACTATTCATGAAATAAATTATAAAGGAGCAGATATGGAAATTAAATTTAGGGTATGGAATGATTGCCTTAAGCCTTAATATGAAAATGAATAAAAAAGGAATGGAGGAGAGTTTAGTAAATGTAATAGTTTGGATTGCTTTTTTTATATTGATCATGTCTACTGTTATTTATTATATATTGAGAAATGTTGCTGCATAAAATGAAAAATAGGAAAGGGGAAATATTAACAAGTAAGTTAGTTGGAATTTTGCTTATTGTAGCTGCATTTGTTATTTTATTATTTGTCGTTTATACTCTTTGGAGTGGAGGAGTAGCAGAGACTCAGAAAGAAGAATGTTCGTTTTCAATTAGGAATCGAGCTACTGCAAAACTCATTGGAGCATCTGAGGTTCTTCCTTTGAAATGTAAAACTCAAAAAATTTGTTTATCANTGTCTGGAGAGGATTGTGAAGAATTATCTAGTACTAAAGATAATCCTGTTCGTAAAGTGAAATTGAAGCCATGCGCTACTGCTGGTAGTGAACGTAGAAGTTTTCTCCCAGATTTAGATCCTCCTGCAAGTGATCCAATTGATAGAGTGGAGGGTACTTATGATGAAAAAGGGAAAGGGATCCAAATTACTAAAACTAGAAAAATAGGAGATAGAACTTTTGAACCTTTAAATGGGAAAAGTGGTTATGTTGAAATAGTAGGTTCAGCGATATTCAAAACGAGAAATGTGAGAATTATTACTAAAGATAGGATAGAAATTGAAACTCCTGATGAAGATAATGGGAAGAGGGTTTACACCTATGTAATATTTAAAGGGGGAATTTTTACATATACAAATTATATTCAGATTGTTGGAAGAAGTGATGGGAATAAGGATGTTACAATATCTGGAAAAGAATATAAAAATGTACCTTATGATGTAAATAATCCTCCAAAATTTGTGTTGAATGAAAAAGGTGATTTAGTTGTAAAAGCTGAGAGCTCCGAAGAATATGTTGGTGTTTGCCATGAAACAAGAAAACAAATTATGGAAGTATTTGCAGACACTATGATAAGATGTCATTCTATGGTTGGAGAAGGTAATTTGAATTTTCTTCCTCAGAAGGGTAATTGGAATGAGGAAAAGTATGGGTTGATTTGTTCAAGAATTGTTTTTGATGAGAAAGCAAAAGGAATGGAAATTATCTCTTATGGAGANTTTTATAGATATTTAGAAAGTAGACCTGTGGGAGATAAATCTGCATTAAATTATTTATATCCNGGTGTTAGGGGAGGGGCTGAATATTTTTTTAAGATACATCAACAATCTAAACTGAATTTAGAGNANGGAGAGAGTCNAGAAGATGTNNATNNTAAGANNNTTATCCCTAGAAGGATTGGATCCTATAGGGACTGGGGAATTAATCCTGAGCAAAAGTTTGGCTATGCAATAATTGCAAGTATTGTTGAGNNAAATTATGGTNNANANTTGTCTATAGGTGCAGGAGTTACTGCGGTTGTAGGGGTTGGGTTGTTAGCGACTGGAATAGGTTCTCCANTAGGAGTAGCATTGCTTGCAGGATCTGCTGGTAGTGCAGCATTTTATTATTCTGGAGGATTTGAGGATAAATATGCTTATTCTCCTCCGGTCATATATCCTTTTGAATTAGATCAATTAAAAAAATTAGGTATTTCTAGTTTTGAAATAGCTCCATAAAATGAATAAAAAAGCTGAAAATCTTATTATAGGGAATATAACTTATTTGTTGTTTGTATTAATTGTTGTTGTGGGATTGTTTTTTTTTGTTACAAGAGCAGGTAGTCAAGCTCCGCTGTATGAACAAATATATGCTAAACAAATTTCTTTGGCAATAAATAAAGCAAAACCTGGTATGGTGTTTGAGATGGATATCTTTGATATTTATAATATTGCTAGAAAAAATAGGTTTGGGGGAGAGATTGTTTTGATAGATAATGTAAATAATTTAGTTATTGTTAAATTGGTTAATGGAGAGGGATATAGGTATAATTTTTTTAATGATGTTCATGTTGATGCGAGAATTGAAAATAAAGGAGTGTTAATATTAGATATTAAAGAACCTTAAAATGTTTAATAAGAAAGGGTATACGGATGTTTCAGATACAATATTTTTTGTAATTACTTTTGCGATAGTTGCACTTACTATTGGAGTTAGTATTCATTTATTTTATGCAACTCAGGTTGATATTAGAGCTCAAGAGGCTAAGATTTTATATGGGAATGTTGTTGAAGGTATCTTTGAAAATGGGTTGACTGATATTAATGGTTTTGATATTTATGCTAATGCTAATATTGATAAAAGTGTTGCTAAGAATGGAGATTTTTATTTTGAGATTGATATTAGGAAAGATGGAGTTAGTAAGAGGCAAATATTTGAAGGAAATAGGGAGTTTAAGGTAAGTTGTGATTTACCTGGACCAAAATTACCTAAATGTTATAGTGGTAATATTTTTGTTGGAGGGTATGATGTTTTTGTTATTGCAGGATCTAATAGCTTTGGGAGGAAGATATGAGAAATAATAGGGGGTCTATTGGAAGCGGACTTACTTGGATTCCTGCCATGTTNATTATAGNTTTNATATTNGTATCTCATGTGATTTTNACAGTNTCTATTTTTGGTAAGACTGAAATTGGGAAGAGGAGTAATATAGATTTGAAAGAATCTAGTATTGATATTAATGATAATAGGAATTTTTTGAATTTTTTGAATTCGGAGATTAAAGTAGATGGCAAAAATGAAAGGGTGGTTGATGCGATAAGATTCTCTTTAGATCCTTATTTTGAGATAAAAAATAAGGAGGGTAAGAATCCTTTTAATTTTATTGATCCAATTAATTTAACTGCTGAATTATATATCTATAGAAAAAAGCAAGTTACAATTAATCTTTTGAATGGATTAAAGGGAGAAGGATTTAGTGATAAACAAATCCTAGAAATTATGGCCATAAGTAAAGGATTTAAGAAAACTAAGAGATTTGAGAAAATTGCAAAGCAGTTAGATAATTATTGTAAAATAGATTCTGGTGAAATGTATATATTAGGAATACCTCANGGGACTATTCATAATGTAAAATTATTTGGAAATGATGAGGGTTCCGCAGAATATACTAAATATGCAAGAGTTCATCCAGGAATTCACCCAGAAACTTTAAATGAACTTAGAATAGGAAATGCTAGATCTCTTGTTAATTTTAGAACTACTTATAGNGGAGAANCATTTGATATTAAATTTTATATTAGGGGNAAATGTTTATGAAAATTAGAAAGATGAATAAAAGAGCTGCTTCTATTCCAATAATGATTTTGGCATTTTGTACTGTTGCATTAAGTCTTCTTAGTATAGGATTCTTTTTGGTTAAGCAAACTGATATGCAAGAAATATTTGATATTTCTAATGAGATAGATAAGGTCCATTATGAAAAATTGGTCTTGGATTTTTATTTGCAAGATATTTTTAATAAAGCCTCGAAGAGGTTTGATAGGAATAAGGGAAAGGTAGGTTTTATTGAAGCGTTTAAGAGGGAATTAAGAATTTATAAGGATGAAAATGGGAAGTATCCTGTGAATGCATTGGCAAAAACAGAACTTAGAATTTTGGAAAATGATATTATAGATTATGTGGATATATCTGATGAGATTAGTTTTAGNTTGAATTTTGATTTTATTCAGTTTGGTAANGCTGATAGATTGTTTATTGAATATAATTATGATAAAACTTTTAGTTCTGGNTCTAATTTAATTAAATTTAATGTNGGAANTATNCCNGNATGNAGTCCTGATGATGGGAGTGCTAATGTTGAGANNGTNCCTTGTAGNTGTGGTAGNACTCAATGTACTGAAATGACTCAAAAATGNNTTGCTAGTGAGGAAAGATGTTAGTTTTTTACAAAGCTTTATAAAGATTAATTAATTATATATTCTATGACAAATAAAAGAGGTCAAATTCCGTGGAAGATTATTGGTATTATTTTAGCACTAGCAGTTTTGGCAATATTTATTTATGCACTTGCGACTGGTACTAATCCTTTGTTTGGAGGGATAGATACTTATGGGGGTGGTAAAGTTAATGTTCAGCAAGTTGTTTCTGGTTGTCAGCAGAAATGTATAACTCAATCTACTGTTGATTATTGTGGTGTTGCTAAAGAAGTTGTGTTTGAGAAAGGTGGAGAGAAACGACTTTATACTTGTAAAGGTTTGGAGAATGCGGGTGTTGCTTTGGATAAATGTACTGGAATAAATGATGGTGTATGTATCGAAACTAGATCTGCTAGATTAGGTAATGATTTTAAGGAAGGTGCTCCTTTAAATCCAGTAGCAGAATAAAAAAAGATATCATAGTTTTCAAATAGTTTTTTAAATTATAGTTATTTATTATTAGAATGGATTATGAAACACCTGGAAAGCGGAAGAGTAAGAATGATAAAAAAGAAAAGTCTAGATATAGTCGATATAAAAAAGGTGGAGGGAGAAGGACTGGTGGTAGAACTGATGAGAAGAAAAAAGAATAGTTTATAAATTATTTCTTATTAATAGATAGATGTTAATATTGAGTGGTGAGAATATATTTTTGATTGTGTTGGCTGTTGTATGGCTTGTAGGGGCGATATTACAGGACTTGCATCGTCGAGAAGTAGATAATATATGGAACTTTAGTTTGATTGGATTTGCGTTGGCTTATAGGTTGGCGGTTAGTGGGTTTACTGGAAATTATTGGTTTTTCTTAAATGGTTTGATTGGGTTTGGTATATTTTTATTTTTAGGTAATTTATTTTATTATAGTAGATTGTTTGCTGGAGGAGATGCTAAATTGGTGATAGCTTTAGGTCCAATATTGCCTTTGAGTTATAGTTGGTTAGTTAATGTTAAAATATTTGGAGTTTTTATTGGAGGGTTTTTAGTTGGAGGTAGTTTGTATGTTTTTGCATGGTCATTAGCTTTAGTTTTTGTTAATTTCAATTCTTTTGTTAAGGAGTATGGGAAACAGGTTAAGATGTATAAACATTATTTTAATTTGAGTTTATTATTTGCTTTGATATTTGGTGGTTTATTATATTTTATGGAAAGTGATTTGTTTTTCAGTAGTTTAATTTTTCTAATTTTTCCAATGTTGTTTGTTTTTGCTAGGGCTGTTGAGGAAGTTTGTATGATTAAGGCAGTTAGTGTTGATAAATTGACTGTTGGAGATTGGTTGTATGAAGATTTATATGTTGGAGGTAGGAAGATTCGGAAAAATTGGGAAGGACTTTCAGAGAAAGATCTTAAATTAATTAGAAAGAAATATCGTAGAAAGGTTATGGTTAAGTATGGAGTGCCCTTTACTCCTAGTTTTTTGATTGGTTTTTTGTTGGTTCTTTATTTAGCTAAGATTGGATGGTTTTGATCTTTTATCTAAGAATTTAAGTTTTCTAGAATGTTGGATAAAAATTAATAAGGTAATCTTTCTCTTATGGTAGGTAGATTGCTTTTGGTTTTTGTATTTTCTGTTTTGGGTTTAGGTTGTCTTTTTGCTCTAGTTTTTGTTTCTAATTTTTTTTGGAGTTTTTTTAATTCAGATTCTTCTGCCTTAGTTTTTTCTAGTTGTTTATCTTTCCAAATTGGAATGATGTTAATTGCAGGATAATCTTGAAATGAAAATGTTTCTATTTTGATGTCATCAGGTTTTAGTTTTGATTTTATTCTTTTTCCTATCTTTTGAGCTAAGGTTAATGCTGATTTGGGTATTTTTTCTGCAGAAGTCTTTTGTTTAGGGATTACTAATGAATGCCCTTTTGATAATGGATTTAATTCTAGTATTGCTAATGCTTTTGGATTTTCTGCTATTTTGTAAGAAGGTAGTTCTCCAGAGATTATTGATTCAAATATTGGTTTATCGGGAAGTCCTTCAGATTGTTCTGAGGGAGCACCTGATTGTTGTAATTGTCCGTCCTTGAAATCTATGTTATTTTGTTTTAGAAAGGTTTCTAATCCTGGATCATCTAATTGATTGATTTGTTCAACTAATGCCTTATTGTTTTCTCCAGGCATTTTTTCAACTTGAGCAATTATCTGTTTTTTGACTTCTGCTGATTCTTCTGGTGTGAATGTCATATAAGAATTAATGAAATGTATTTTTTATAGTTATTGTATGTAGATTTTATCCGAATGCTCTTCTAAAATCAGTAATTTCTGCAGAACTAACGTTTTCTATATTTTGAATTTTTTCTAGCATTTCATCGTTGTCTAGATTTTCATCTCTTGAGAATGAAATGTTTAATGAATTAAGTCCAAATGCAACTGGTTCTGTTTTTGCGTTTGGTTTTTCACCTTCATGTTCTTGAATTATAGCTTCGGCTTTTGATTGAATTTCTTCTAGATTTGAATCTGGAGCGCTTGGCATTATTTTTATTGTGATTAGTGCTGTTCCCATATCTAAGACACCTACGGTTTCTTCGATGTATCTTCCCTTAAGATAGCTACATTTTGAAGAAATGTAGATTATGTTTAATAGTGAGATAGATGGTTTTTGGTTTTTAAATGTTATTATTATCTTACTAGACAATAATTCTTATAAATAAAGTAAATTATCAGTTGTTATGATTGAAAAGAGGATAGTTGGTATTTGAATGGAGGGAAATTATCTGCAGTTAGTTGAATTTATAAGTCAAAGTAGTGGGGTTTCTATTGAGGATATTGAGAGGAAAATTGAGGCAAAACAGGCTAAATTGGCTGGATTGATAAGTAAGGAAGGTGCTGCACAGGTTATTGCTGCGGAGTTGAATGTTAATTTTGACAAACAAATGATTAAGATTGCTCAGATGGTTCCTGGGATGAGGAAGATTAATCTTGTTGGGAAGATAATTGAATTGGCTCCAATTAGAGAGTATAATAAGAATGGAAGAAGTGGAAAAATAGGAAGTTTTGTTTTGGCAGATGATACTAGTAATGTGAGGACTGTATTGTGGGATGAGAATCATATTGATTTGATAGGGAAAGGCGATATTAAAATGGACGTGGTTGTGGAAATTGGTAATGCAAGTATTAGAAATGGGGAATTGCATTTAGGAAGTTTTTCTGAGATAAAGGTTAGTAAAAAGAAGATTGATAATATAGTTACTGAAAAGCCTGTTTTTGTAAAGAAAGTTAAAGATTTTAATGTTGGAGATAATGTTTCTGCAAGAGCTTTTATTGTTAATATGTTTGAACCTAAGTTTTTTGAAGTTTGTCCGG
>NZCB01000027.1 GCA_002688165.1 Candidatus Pacearchaeota archaeon
GTTTAAATACCCTTAAAATACTTGATTTTTCATGAAAATAAGAAAAGAAAATGGTTATGAAATAAAACCTGGAGCAGATCTTAGAGAAGCAGATCTTGAAGAGGCAAATCTTGAAGATGCATATCTTAATGAAGCAAATCTTTGGAGGGCAAATCTTGTAGGGGCAAATCTTAAATGGGCAAATCTTGAAGATGCATATCTTGAAAAAGCACGTCTTGGGAGAGCAGATCTTAGAGAAGCAGATCTTGAAGAGGCATATCTTGTAGGGGTAGATCTTGAAGATGCATATCTTAATGAAGCAAATCTTGTAGGAGCAAATCTTGGAAGAGGAAATCTTAGAAGGGCAAATCTTAAATGGGCAAATCTTGTAGGAGCAAATCTTGTAGGAGCAAATCTTGAAGATGCATATCTTGAAAAAGCACGTCTTGGGAGAGCAGATCTTAGAGAAGCAAATCTTGTAGGAGCAAATCTTAAATGGGCAAATCTTGAAGATGCATATTTTGTAGGGGCAAATCTTTTAGGGGCAAATCTTTTAGGGGCAAATCTTTTAGGGGCAGATCTCTGGAGAGCAGATCTTTTAGGGGCAAATCTTAGAAAGACAAATCTTTTAGGGGCAAATCTTTTAGGGGCAAATCTTTTAGGGGCAAATCTTTTAGGAATGAAAATTGATGATGGTCAAGGTAATGTGTATAAATGTCAAGAANATGGTTGGAGCATTATAGGAAATAAACAATCATCTGATTGTTTATTTAGTAAAATTTAGTATATTCTATGTGTAGAAATAAGATTTTTAGGGGGGTTGTTTATTTAGTTAGTTTTAAATAATATTTTTTCTGGGAGATATAGACAATGACCTCTAACAAATTCGGAACCCGAACGCTTCCGACTCAATTCCGGCGCGGGCGTATGTATTAGATAGTTTTATATAGGGATCAAATATCATTTAATTATAGGATTGATTAATTATATTCTTTAGAATATGTATGGTTTTTTCTTCGTACATAAATGGTAATAATTTGGACTTTAGTTAATTATAAGGGAGGGTATTAGTATGGGAGATTTTAATAGAAATGATAGACGTGGTGGAGGCGGTGGAAGAAATTTTGGTGGACCAAGGGAAATGCATAAGGCAACTTGTGCAGAATGTAAACAGGAATGTGAAGTTCCGTTTAAACCTAATGGTGAAAAACCAGTTTATTGTAGAGATTGTTTTAATAAAAGATAATTTTTNACTAGTAATTTTTTTTTATTTTTTTAATTAGATAGATTTTTAAATGGATTTATTTTTAGATAGTTATGCCACGAAGTAGAGTTACAAGAAAGGTTAAAGCAAGAAGCAAAAGAGCTCAAAGAAGAAAGGTTAGAAGGAAGAAGGGAAAGGCTTAGTTCTGTTAATTTGGATACATAGATTTATAAACCCTTTTTTTGATAAGAAGATATAAAGATAATAAGATACGATTATTAGATGTGTCAGAGAGATACAGCATTTATTTGCACGTTATTTCTCACCTTATATTAAGGTATTTGATTATTAATAAAGAAAATGGATTATCCTAAAAATTAATATTTTTAGTTTATNATTTTCAAAGAAAACAAAAATGGAAAACAAGTTTGAAAAACTATTGGGAAAAGATAGTCCTTTGTTCAGAGCAATTTTGGATAGAGGGTTTGATGAACCTAGTGAGATACAAGAGAAATCTATTCCAGCCATTATGAATGGCAAGGATGTTATAGCTGGCGCTGCAACAGGTAGTGGAAAGACATTGGCTTTTGCTTCAGGATTAGTTAAAAATGTTGAGAAGGACAAAGGGATTCAAGGACTAGTATTAACGCCCACTAGAGAATTAGCTGAGCAAATTACTAAGGAATTGATAGATTTTGCCAAATATAAGGATTTGAATGTGGTTAGTGTTTATGGAGGAGTTTCTATTTATAATCAGGTTAAGATGCTTCCAAATGCTGAAATTGTTGTTGCAACCCCTGGAAGAATATTAGATCATTTAGAAAAAGGGAATATAGATTTGAGTAGAGTTAATACTTTTGTTTTAGATGAGGCTGATAGAATGTTTGAAATGGGATTTGTAGATGATGTTGAAAGAATTATTAGAGAGGTTCCAATAAAACGTCAAACATTACTTTATTCGGCTACAATCTCTCCAGATGTTATTAGATTGTCTAAGAAATATTTGAAGGCTCCTGTTGAAATTAATGCTGTTGTTCATGTTGATCCAAAAAAATTGACCCAAATTTATTATGATGTCGAAGATCATCTAAAATTCTCTCTGTTAAAATATTTATTAGAAAATGAGAAATCTGGATTGGTTATGATTTTTTGTAATACTAGAAAGAATGTTGATTTTGTAAGTAAGAATCTAGGATTTATGGGAATGGATGTTGTTCCTATTCATGGAGGATTTACTCAAGATAAAAGAAATAGATTTTTGGAAATGTTTAATTCAGAAAAAAATAAGATTAAAATTTTAGTTGCTACAGATGTTGCAGCTAGAGGATTAGATATTAAGGGTGTTACTCATGTTTACAATTATGATATTCCTTTGAGTCCTAGTGAATATACCCACAGAATTGGTAGAACTGCTAGAGCTGGTAAAGATGGTAAGGTTATCAATATTTTAACTAGTAGACATTATGAGAATTTTCAGCCAATTATTGAAAGTAAAGATTATAATATCAAGCAAGAAGAGCCACCTCATGTTGAAAGAGTTAGAATAAGATGGATGCCTGAGAGACGCGACGATAGAAATAACAGGCGCGGGAGTATGAGGCATGAAAGACAAAGTTCTAATTATAGAGGAAATAGAGACAGAGCGAGTGATGGTGGTCGAAGAGATAGTGGACGTGGAAGAAATTTTGGCAGAGATGATAGGAGAAGCTCAGGTAGATCTGATGATCGAAGAGGAAATGATAGAGGAAGATCAAGTTATGGTAGAGACTCGGGAAGAGGTAGAGATAATAATCGTGGGCGAGATAATCGTGGTGGAGATAGAAGAAGTTATGGTAATAGGGACAATAGAGGCAGAGATGATAGAAGAAGTGGTGGAGATAGAAGAACATCTGGAAGAGGAAGAGATAGTGGGAGACGTGAGGATAGAAGAAATAATAGAGATAGGAGAAGGTAGATTTAAATAATTACATAAATAAATAATAAAATGGGAAGTAAGAAAAATAATTTTAAAAATAAGAAAGGAAATGATAAGCGAGGCTTTAATAGTGGAATGAAGAAATTTGATAGAGTTAGATTCAAAGATCCTAGAGATGTTAAAGCACTCTCAATTGATGAAGTTAACAAAGATATGTTGAAAGAAAGAGTTGAACTTAAGGGAAGTGTTGAGAGAGTTATTCAAACTGGAGGTCCTACAATATTTATTGTTAGTGATGGTACTGCAAGTTTAGCCTTGAAGGGATTTGAAAAGCCAGGAGATAGAGCTTATCCTGAGATTGATGTTGATGATCATGTAAAAGCAGTTGTTGAAGTTAGTGAATATGATGGAGAGTTAGAGGGCGAGATTAAAAATATTGAAAAATTATCTGAGGGAGAAAAGAAAGAATTAGCTAAGAAAATTGTAAATCTCCAATTAGAAAGAGCTAAAGTTGTTGCTCCAGAATTCTTGATTAAAAGTCCAATCTTGGACAAACTTAGGGATCTGTATATTAAAGCAGCTACCGAAATTAGATTAGCTATTATTCAGCAAAGACCGATTATAGTTAGACATCATAATGATACTGATGGTTATAGTTCAGGTTATGCTTTGGAAAGAGCTATTTTGCCTTTGATTCAAAAAGAACATGGTGGTGAAAAATCTGCATGGGAATTTTTCTTAAGAGCTCCATGTGCTGCGCCATTTTATGAGATTGATGATTCAATTAGAGATTCAGCTAATTCACTTAGAAATGTAGCTAAATTTTCAAACAAGATGCCTTTAGTTATAATTGCAGACAATGGTTCAAGTCCGGAAGATTTAATGGCTATTAAGCATGGTAAGATTCATGGAATGGACTTTATTGTTATAGATCATCATTTTTCTGATGAAGATGTTATCTCTAAGGAAGTTTTAACCCATATTAACCCATTTTTGATTGGAGAAGATGGAAGTCACTTTTCTGCTGGAATGTTA
Organism: Candidatus Pacearchaeota archaeon; assembly: GCA_002688165.1. Taxonomy (GTDB): domain Archaea; phylum Nanobdellota; class Nanobdellia; order Pacearchaeales; family GW2011-AR1; genus ARS1285. The sequence continues at coordinate 4,134 of NZCB01000027.1, forward strand.
TGTACTGAGTTTGCTAGATTTGTAAATCCGGATGTTCAAAATATTAATCAAATAGCTGGTATGGCAGGTTTAGCAGATAGAATTGATATTGGAAATAAAAAGGCTGTTGATGATTATTTGAAAATTGCTGAGAAAGAAGGTTATTCTAAGGATTTATTGCATGAAATAGCTAGTGTGATTGACTTTGTTTCTGCTAAGATTAGATTTATGGAAGTTAGAGAATATATTGAGGTTTTGTTTGGAGAGCCTAGAAAAAAACAGAAGGAGTTAATTAGATTGATGGCACCTCATATTAGGAAATTGTCTGCTAAAGGATTGGCAATTGGTAAAGCTAATGCTAAGCAAGAGATGATTGGTAAGACAACACTTCAAACTATTGAGATTGAGAAGACGTTTCCAGGATTCGGTTTTTATCCTAAGCCCGGAATGTCAGTGGGGATGGTTCATGATGATTTACAGAAAGAAAAGAAAGTTACTAATTTAGTTACTGCGGGAGTGATGAATACCGCAATTACATTAAGAGCTACTGATGAATCTAACTTTTCAGTTCATGATCTTATTACTTTTATTAATAAGAAGTCCCCAAATAGTTTTTGTGAAGGTGGTGGACATAAGAATGCGGGTTCAATAGGTTTTATACCTAATAAAAAAGATGAAATTGTAGAATTATTGAAGAAATTTATTGAGGGAAGATCTAAATAATTCCTTTTTAAATTTATATATAATAAGATTCAACCAAAATCTTTAAAAGTAATTTTTGATTATTCAATTTATATTATAAATTAGTATAAGGAGGTTAAAATGGAAGAAGAAACAACTACTGAAGAAACAACTACTGAAGAAGCTTCTGCTGAAGCACCTGCTGAGGAAGCAAGTGAAGAAGCTCCTGCTGAAGAAACATCAGATGAAAGTGAGAAATCTGAGGAATCTGCAGAATAAATTTAATTTTTTTTTTAGAATTTTTTTATATTATTGTTTGATTGAAAGCTTGTATAGCTATATTGTTTATGGCTGTTATTATGTGTTCGCTTTGTAATGCGAATCCCAAGTTTTCTCCTTGTGCTTTGAAGTTATTTATTCCTACAACTTTTCCGTCATCATTGATTAGAGGCCCTCCAGAGTTCCCAGGATTAAGTGCTGCATCTGTTTGAATATATCCAGGCATCTGATTTATCCCAGGCCTATCCTTTGCAGAGACTATTCCTTCAGATACTGAGAAAGATAATCCTAATGGATTTCCTATAGCTATTACTTTTTCACCTATTTCTACATCTTTTGATAAGATAAAATCTAATGAAGAATCTCTAGGAGTTATTTTTAATAATGCTATATCTAATTTTGAATTATAGCCTATAAGTTTCATAGGGATAGATTCTTTTTGAGCAGTTATTGCATTGGCAAATATTCCTCCAGAGAGCACATGGGCATTTGTTACTACATATCCTTCTTTAGATATTACAAATCCAGTTCCTTGAGCAGTATTTGTTTTTATAGTTACCACTGAATTGACAGTTTGTTTTATTATTCCTGAAAAGTCAGATGATGTTTTTGCTTTTATATTGCTTATTTCAATTTCAAATGAATCTTGTATTCCAAATAAATTCTCTGTTAGCTCATTTATTTTATTTTTTATTTCTGCATTATTAATTTCTATTTCCCTATTTACTCTTTCTTGATAGTCTTCTAGGTTTTTGTTTGTTGTATTTATCTTATTCCACATCATTATTGAAAAAACTGATTGTAAGATTAAAAGAAATATTATTAATACAATTAAATGAGATAGGTATTTTCTTGTGAATGAGGGATATTCAATTTGATGTAATCTGGAAGACCCTCTTTTTTTTGGCATATAGTGGTAAGGTTTTTTTGGTTTATATAGGTTGGGATAAATATAAATTTTTATATAATTATTAGTTTTAAAATTTTAATGACAACCATAATAGGGATAAAAACTAATATTGGAGAAGAGGCTATTGTGCTTGCATCAGATACTCAGTTAAATTATTTTGATGATGAACATAATGTGGTTGCAAAACGTCCGTTATTAAAGATAATCCATGGAGATTTTTGGGCATTGGCTTGTTCTGGAGGAGATACTGATGAATTAAGAAGTTTTTATAATAAATTAAGAAATCCGAATGATAAAAGATATAAGAGTTTTGGGAGTGATAAATTAGAGGAAATGATGATGAAATCACTTCATAAAAAGAGATTTTATCAAATAAATGAATTAAATGCGAACTATATGTTAGAAGAGAGTGACATTGATTCTACACATGAATTTCTTATGGCTGTTAATAAGCCTAATGTAGATATCTTCCATATAGATATTTTTGGGAATTTAAAAAAACCTAAAGGTAGAAATTATATCTCCTTAGGGAGTGGTAAGGAGGAGGTGGAAAAATATATTGAAGAAAGTATTGAGGGAGGAACTTTTGATTCATATAATATAAATCTAGAAAATGCAATAAGACTTTCTACAGGAGCAATAAAAAAATCTAGATATGATATTCTTTCTGGAGGGCCTATGGATTTGGTAGTTATTAAAAAAAATAGTATAAAATCTTTTGGAAATCAGATAAAGGAATCTATTGAGAATGCTGAAAAAAAAGTTTTGGAAGAGATAATTGAAAGAGTAAAATCTGATTAATAAAGGTGGATTGTTAATACTATATTCCCACAAACTTTAAATATGATTTCAAGTTTGCTATAATAAGATGGATAAAAAAGAGGGGATTGGGCTACCTAGTTCTTTGATTAATGAGGCTATTGGTAGTATGGATACTAATGTTGAGGATTCTCAAAAGGCTGTAAATGTTTCTAGTGATGTTCAAAATTCGGATATTAATAATAGGGATAGTGTTGAACCAAATGGCAATAATTTTAATGAGATAGATACATTAGATCCAAATAGAGGGAGTAATGTTGATAGAGTTAGTGCTATGAATAGATTTGATGAGAGGGGGAATTTTGGTACGTTGATAAAAGATACTAAAGGCAGCACTATGCCGAACATGGTGCAACCGATTATGGCTGAACAAGTAGGCCAGATTGATTATGTTAAATGGTTTTCTGAATTAACTAATAAGGATGTTGGAAGTGCTGGTGGGAAAGGTGCTAGTTTAGGAGAAATGTTTAGTAATAAATTCCCAGTTCCTCCCGGATATGTAATTACTGCGCAATCTTATGATTTTTTTCTAAAAAATTCTAATCTACATGATAAGATTTCTGAAATAATTAATAACTTAGATGTTGATGATACTGCTGCATTAAATGAGTCATCTAAACAAATTCGTAGTTTAATTGAAAATGGAGAGATGCCAGAAAATTTGAAAGATGAAATTTTAGAATCTTATAAGATATTGAGTACGGAAGATCTTGGTAGTTTTGATAATCATGTTAATAGTGATGCTTTGTCTATATTGAAAAATTCTCAAGAGCCTATTTTTGTTTCTGTTAGAAGTTCTGCAACTACTGAAGATTTGGTAGATGCAAGTTTTGCTGGACAGCAAGAAAGTTTTCTTAATGTTAAGGGGGAAACTAGTTTGATTGAACATGTAAAAAGATGTTTTTCTTCATTGTATACTCCTAGAGCTATATTTTATAGAAAGAAGAAGGGATTTTCTGGAGCTTTGATTGCAGTTGTTATTCAAAAAATGGTGGATAGTGAAAAATCAGGAGTTGTTTTCTCAAGAGATCCTATAAAGCAAGATGAAAATATAGCTATGGAAGCTGTTTATGGATTGGGTGAAGGGATAGTTAGTGGTAAGATAAATCCAGATAATTATATAGTAGGGAGAGATTTAGAAATTAAAAATATTAAAGTTTCAAATAAGAAGATTGCTATTGTTAGGACGGCTAGTGGGAGTAATGAGATAGTTAAATTAAGTGAAGAAAGAAGTCAAAGTCAGGTTTTAAGTCGTGCAGAAATTAAAGAAGTTGCAGATTTTGCCATAAAGCTAGAAAGTCATTATGATAAGCCGCAAGATATTGAGTTTGCCATAGAGGCGGGAGAGGTTTATATAATTCAATCTAGACCAATTACAACTCTTGGAAATAAACAAGAGGGTAAGGAGTTGGAAGGTAATATCCTTGTGGAAGGTTTAGCTGCTAGCCCAGGTATAGGTGTTGGAGTAGTTAAAATTGTTAAAGATATGGATGATCTTGTTAATGTTAAGAAAGGAGATGTCATGGTTACAGAAATGACAAATCCAGATATGGTAGTTAGTATGCAAAAGTCTACTGCTATTGTTACTGATGAAGGTGGAATGACAAGCCATGCAGCCATTGTTAGTAGAGAGATGGGAATTCCTGCAATAGTTGGTACAGGTGATGCTACAGGTAAGTTGAAAGATGGAATGAAAGTTACAGTAGATGGTTTTAATGGAAAGGTGTTTGAGGGAGAAGTTGCTGAAACTACTATGGCAGAAATTAAGAAAGCTGTTGAAACTGAAAAGGTTAAATTGAAAGTTATTGTTGATTTGCCAGATTATGCTGAAAGAGCTGCAGAATCTGGAATTGATTCTGTTGGATTAACTAGATTAGAAGGAATGATTGCGAGTATGGGGAAACATCCATTATGGTATGAAAAACAAGGCAAGTTAAATGAGTATAGTAAAATATTACAAGAAGGTCTTAGTAAAATTATAAAACCGTTTAAGAGTGTTTGGGTAAGGGCTAGTGATATTAGGACTGATGAGTTTGCTAGTTTGGAAGGGGCTCCTGAAAGAGAGATTAATCCAATGTTAGGATTTCATGGAGTCAGGTTTAGTGTAAAACATCCTGAAATTTTGAAAGCTGAAATTACTGCAATTAAAGAAGTTGCTGAATTTAATCCTGATAAAAAGATAGGTTTAATGTTTCCTCAAATTATTAGTATGGAAGAGGTTCTTGCAGTTAAGAAATATTTTGATGAGTTTAGAACAGATAATATGGAGTTTGGAGTTATGATTGAGACTCCTGCAAGTGTTCAGATTATTGAAGATATTTGCGATCATGTTGACTTTATTAGTTTCGGTACAAATGATTTGACCCAATTTACATTGGCTGTTGATCGTGGAGAAGACAGGGTTCAACATTTGTATAATGAATTGCATCCCGCTATTTTTTCTCAGATTGGACAGGTTATTGATGTTTGTAATAAGAAGAATGTTGTTAGTAGTATTTGTGGTCAGGCAGGTAGTAAGAAAGAAATGGCTGAATTTTTGTATAAGAAAGGGATTAAAAGTATAAGTGTTAATGCAGATGCTGCTTTTGAGATTTCTGAATTAATTGCTGATTTGGAGAAAAATGAATCTAAAGTTGAAGAATCAGAATGGGGAACTAAAGGCCAAGTAAGTGTTGCTCCGTCGGTTGAAGAGAATAAACCTGCTGTTGCAGAAGTTGGAGGAGCTATGCCACCTGCTGCGCCAGTTACAGATTCTATTGCTCCTGCTGCACCTCCTGTTGCAGAAGTTGGAGGAGCTATGCCGGATGCTACAGTTCCACCTGCTGCACCAGTTACAGATTCTATTGCTCCTGCTGCTCCGCCTGTTGAAAATGCTATGCCACCTGCTACAGTTCCACCTGCTACTCCGCCAGTTGAAAGTGCTATGCCAGCCGCTGCTCCGGAAGCTGAAAGTGCTGCGCCTGCAGTTCCTGTTGTTGAAGAAAGTATGCCTCCAGTTCCTGAAGTTGGGAAAAAATCTGAATGGGGTGAAAAAGGCCAAGTAAGTGTTGCTCCAATTGTTGAAGAAACTAAACCTGTTGAGCAAGAGAAAGAAATGCAAGTTCAGCAAAATGATGAATTGGATGCTGAAGAAAGAAAAAGAATAAAGAAAAAGAAGAAATGGGAAAAGTTTAAGAGATGGAAGGAAAGGAAGAAAGCAGAAAAGATTGCTAAGAGGAAAGAAAGAGAAGCTGAGAATTCTAGAAATGAAAATGCTTCTGAAAATAATAATCAGAGTGGTTGGGGGAAGCAAGGGGAAATTAGTTTACCTGATAAAGAAGATTTAACATCAGAAAAATCTAATATAGATTCTACTGAAAAAGAAAAAGTTGAAGAGGAGATTAAACAAGATGAACAAAAATTTAATCAAGAAGTTAAAGAAGAAAATCCTTATGAGGATAATTTATTGAATCANGATAATATTCAGATAACTGCTGAAACTAATGTGGAAGATGCTAGTAGTGATAATGAAGATAATNNTGTTGANAAGNTTGATGATTTGAGTTATGTTGAAGAAAGNNCAGANGAAATTGCNGAAGANGTTAANGAACATAATGAAGAGGTTATAGAAGAAAGANAAGAATCTAGAGATNGAATTGAANTNACTAGTGAAACTCCTGAAGAAATTAAAGAAGATAAAAATATTGATCAATTTGAAGAAAATAATGAAAATAAATTATTAAATGAGCATGAAAATCGTGTTGATTTAGAAAATCCAAATGCAGTTGTTGAAAAAGATTTGAATACTTATGTTAATAGTGCTGTAGAAGGAGATAAGATAGAAGATAGTGAAACTAAGGAAAATGAGCCTAATGTACCTGAGATTGAAGAAAGTGATGAAATTAAAGAGATAAATGAGGAAATGGGTGAAATTATAGGTGATCAGAAAGATATTAATGAAGAAAAAGAATTTGGTGAGGACGAGTTTGCTAAGGAGGAAGATAGGATTGAGGGTAGTGAAGATAGCTCTTCTGAGAGTGTTGGAGGCGATTCTGGGGAGCAATTTGAGGAAATTGGAGTATATAACCCTGATGAAGAGTCTAATACAACTGAAGAAAAAAAGAAATATAATTATGATTTTGATGACTGGTAATTGTTACTACTATTGGATTAATACAAATAGAAAGATTTATAAAGGGGTTATGTATAGTAATAGTAAGAAAAATGGCGAAAGCAAAACCTAAAAAAAATGCATTAGATAAGTTTAATGATAAGTATGCTCCAGTTTATGGATTTGAGTCTTTTGTAGCTGAACATCCTAATGGGAGAGGAGATTTAGGAGATTTAGTTGAATTTTGGCAAGTTAGTTCTAAGAGATTAGGTATTAAAGATGATGATATTGCATATTCACAAGATGAATTAGTTAGTAAATATCTTAATGGAGATAGAGAAGTTTTCTTTAAACCTGGAAAAGTAATGTATGAGAAAGATCAAGCTGCTATTGTAGATTATACTGGAAAACATACTAATCCAATAATTAATGCTACTGATGAGAAAACATTAAGAGAGATTGTCTTGCCATATACTATTAAAAAGAATTATAAGACTGATAATGATAAATATAAACCTTTAGAAAAGTTAGTTGGTGAAGAAGCTAAATTAAAGGCTAAAATTGCTAGAATCCAAGATAGAGATACTAGAGAAGAAGCTGTTCAAGAATTAGTTGATGCAAGAGAAGCACACTATGATAAAAGATATGCTAGTAATGAAGATGCTAGAGATATTCTTAAAGAATTAATTTCTGAGAATGCTGAAGTTAATAAAGTTCAATCTGATTATGCAGCTAAGAACAAAGAATTAGATGATGTACTTGGGAAGGATATAAAACCATTCTTGAGATCATTGGGAATTGAGGCAAAGGATATGGTTGAAGTTTATGGTGCAATATTTAATATTAAAGCTGAAGAAGCCAAGAAAAAGAAATCTTAATTATAAGATTTCATTTAATAGTTTAACACATTTTTTGAAAAAATCTTCTGATTTTTCTTGGAATTGATCGATGACTTTTCCATCTAGATTTTTTATTTTGCCATGGACTATTGTTTTATGTAATTCATATATGTCTGCAAAATCCCTTAGATGTTGTTTTTTTAAGAATCCTTTTTTTACAAAATGTTCATTTAATAGTTCTGGAATATGTTCTGGACTTGGAGGCAATACTTTTATTGCCATTAGAATTGCTTGAGCAGATTCTACATAAGCCCAATAACATCCTTCTATTGCACTCATCTCAGAAATTCTAGATCTTATTATGTGTCCTGGAACTCTGTTTAATACAGTATATATAGATTCTGGAGAAGGCATTATTTTTCCTGCATTTAATAACGCTTTAAGCGGAACAAAGAATCCGCCAACATCAATTAGGGCTTCCCCATATCTTATGACATTTACTATAACTGGATCTCCCTTCATTAGATCCTCCCACCAAGTTGTAACCTTAATAGTATTTATATGAAGATCTGATTTGTAGGGATTTTTTGATACTATTTTTCCTAATTCTTCCCTGTACCAAATAGTAAATTTCTCATCAAATATTATTGTCGCATCATCAACTATTATTATTATGTCTATGTCTGAACCAGGGCCTGCTGCGCTTTTTGATGTTGAACCAAATAGAATTACAGCCTTAACTAAGGTATCAAACTTCTTAACAATTTTCTCTGCAAAATCCATTGCAATATCTCTCCTAGTTTTTATTCTAAGTGTAGGATATTTTTTTAGATCTAATTTTGGTTTTTTTGCTGCCATTATCACCTATTTTCTATAAAGTATATAATTAAGTTAGGTATTTAAATTTATTCTCAATAAATTTAAATCTCTCTCAATGAATTTTGAACATATTTAAATTATTTTTAAATCAGGATAGTTAATCTTTTTTTATATTGTACCACTGTTTACATCTCGGACAATAATATCTTCCCCAATGAGAGAATACTGATTGATCATTATGTAGTTCACAATTAAGTGGTTCTTTTTCATTCATATTAATCACCTCGTAGGTTATTACTAGGAATTTTTTTATTTATAAATGTTAATATTAATTATTGAGTGATTAAGGAAATTAGCAAGATTTTTAAAGTAATTTCTTGAAATTTTATAATGGTTAAGGTATTGGTATTTGGTAGTTTTGATTTATTACATGAAGGACATAAACATTTTTTTAATGAAGCTAAAAAATTAGGAGATTCGCTTCACGTAGTTGTTGCAAGAGATTCTAGTATTAATAGTTTTAAAGGGCATCAACCAAAGTTTAATGAAAATGAAAGAGTTGAGCATGTTAAAAAATTAGGAATTGCTGATGAGGTTAGATTGGGTTATGAGGGAGATAAATGGAAAGTTATTGAGGAGATTAAGCCAGATATTATTGCATTGGGGTATGATCAAGATAGTTATACTAAAGGTTTAGAAAAAGGTATGTTAGATAGAAAATTGAAAGTTAAAATTGTTAGATTGGAAAGTTATATGCCTGAAAAATATAAAAGTAGTTTGATTAAGAAATCTATTGATTAGGAGGTAATGTAATTTCTAATCTCTATTGATTAGGAGGTAATGTAATTTCTAATCTCTATTGATTAGGAGGTAATGTAATTTCTAATCTCTATTGATTAGGAG
>NZCB01000028.1 GCA_002688165.1 Candidatus Pacearchaeota archaeon
TGTTAATTGCCTTCTTTTTTTCTTAGGCTTTTTTTGTTGATTCATTCTTTCAATTTCCTTTAGGGTGAGATAGATAACATATATTATTGTACCAACAGTTAATATTACTACTCCAGCAACAATAAGCATCATTTTAATTTAGATGAATTATCAAACCCCTCCTTTCTTTCAATAAAATTATCTTTCCTTCTAAATTCAAAAACCTCACTAACTTTAAATCCAATTACAAATCCTATTACTATTCCTATTACTAAGTTTAACATTTTTTATAATATTCCCTCCTCTTTATAGTTGCTTTAGTTCTCGCAAGTGTCCAACACTCTAAACATAATTTTTGAGTTCTGCCTCCATCTTTTTTATATATCTTATCACATCTAACGCAAATTCCCATTATCTTTCTTTCTCCAGTATAACTTGATTACCTTTAAAATCAAATTTAATCACGCTCCCTTTTTCAGCACATAAAACTTTCCTTACTAACCATCTAGGAATCGTTAGTGTATATCTATTGGAATTATACTGCAATATCGCTTTTTTATGCTGCCTCTCTTGTGTTGTCATTTATAATAAGGTTATGTAAGCATTAGGGTATTTAAAGATATATAAAATAGATACCTATCTAAATTTTATTCTTTCTACCTAAAGCCCCTTTCTTTCTCCCTTTATACTTTCCTTCTCGCTTAGCCCTCTCAACTCCTACTTTAATCTTTTCGAGTAAATTCTCAACATATTGAGAGTTTAAGGCATATTTGATTCTGAACATCAAAAGGCCATTAGGTGTTGAAAGATCAACAGTTTCAGATAAGGAGATAAGTTTAATCTTATTTGTTATTATAAATTTTTCAAAGGCTACAGAATCATAAAAGTTTCTTGAGATCCTATCTGTATCTTGAACGATTAAAGGCATAGGATTCTCTTTTAAATACTTTAACATCCTTCTATAGCCCTTACGATCATTAGTTTTGCCTGTTCTCTCATCTTTGAACACTTTAACGATTTTATAGCCATTTTTCGCAGCCCAATCTTTACAATAGTTAATTTGTTGAGAAATATTCTGGAGTTCTTTGTTTGTAGAGATTCTTGTATAAATTACCGCCTTTTTAATCATAATTTTTTACCTCTTTGCCTATACCAGATAATTGCATTAAGATAACTCTTTGAGCATTCTTGAGTACAAGTATAACTCATCTTAGGCCTTATAATTCTTTTCCATTTATATCCTCTAGATGTTCTAAATACTTTGCCTCTATCTCTTGTATTTGCCCTTTTTAAAAATTCTTTTTTACATATTATGCATTTCCTTTCTATTATTCTATCCATTTTGAGTTAAACCCTTCGGATGATACTAACCGAAGTTAGCAGGTTATGAACCCTCGATAATAGCAACATTCCGCTAAATTATCTTCATCATCCGAAGGTAAAAAAGAGGTGATCCAACAAGTAACTTAAAAAAGTTACAATCTTAGAAAACCGCCCCTATCTCGCTGTGATACAAATCTAGGGGAGCATGAAGGGAGGATGAAAAAGAGGTGTATTACGCCTTCATGTTTGATGTAAAATCATTCCTCCCTCTCATTAATCTTTGGTTGTATTGATCTACATAAATTAATGAGTATTAAATTTCTTCTTCTATTTCTTCTTCTTCGTTATCTAGATCTATTGATATTCCTTTTAAATCTATATCTTCTACCATCTTATCCTTTTTCCAATCTTCCATATTATTGAAGTTCTGATACTGCTATTGCATCTACCATCTTTCCATCCGAAGTTCTAGTTTTATATGTATCTAAAGTTATAGATTTTCCGATCCATTCTTTAGTTTCAACTCCATGTATACTTACTAGAATCCTTGCGTTTGTACTCGATATATCGAATGTTTTGCATTGGCCATCAAATTCTCCTCCCAAGTGCAATCTCTCATTACCGAACTTATTTTCTACTATATTACCATGATCTGTAACTAGAAATACTGCTGCTGGATTTTGAATAATATCTTCGGCTTTGAGAAATTCTCCTTTGCCTTTCGTATAATCTGTTATGTCCATCTTTACCTCCTTTTTAGAATTTATTTAATACTCTAAACTATTTAAATCTTTATATAGCCTAAAAGTTATTCAATTCCTCCAATATTTTCTTTAATTTAATTAGAGTTTCTTTAATTATTTCTTGTTCTCTTATTGATGCTATAATCTTTTGAGATTGCTCCATTCTTTTACGATTTAAAGGGTTATCATAAGGCATTACTCCAATATCGCATAAAGTAACAGCTATCCCTCTCCGCATCGCATCGGTTGGAGAAATATGATACATTTCCATTAATTGTTTAAATTCTTTTGATAAACTAACAGAAGAAACTACAGTTAAACCAGATCTATTTTGAACCATCAAAAACCTCATCTATTTCATCGTTCACTAATTCATTATCCTTTCTTAATTTTTCTAAAAAACTACTTATTTCATTATCTGGTATTGTTAAAACTCTATGTTCTTTAATATTTCCAGATTCTATTTGTTGTTGTAAACATTCTTTTATATTCTTTTCAGATGCATGTAATTCTTGGCTTAAACCTTTAACAACTTCATAATAATCTAGATCTCTCTTTTTAATAGTGGGGATGATATGCGTTTCTATACATCTTAGTACTTTTTCTCTTTGTGATAGATATTTTTTAGCCATAGGGGGAAAAAATTTAACTTTTTTTTATTTTAGGTTAAAATAAAAAGTACTATGTAGTATTTATATCTATGTATTATGTAATACAAAATACAATATTATATATATGCTCAAAAAAAAAAATAATTATTTTTTTCCCCTATTCCCTTGTAAATTATTTATAATTATCTATATTTTCGGTTTGGATGCTGACATTAACAAAAAAAACCATTCTAAACTCCTTTAATTATTGCCTTTCCGCTTTTCTTATGATTCCTTATTGGTTGAATAATTACATAAGCTTTTTCTTTAAAGGGAAAAGTTTTTTTAAGTTCTTTTGCTTTTTTTAAGAGTTTATCAACACTTGATGGTTTATTGAAAGTACCTAATACCTTCTTTTTCTTCCCAATTTTTGATGTTAATCTATATTTGAGAGGGTGTGATCTTGTTGTTTTTTTTCTTTTTACCATTCTATTTATCCTCCATTATAATATTTAAGTTTTTCTTGTGTTTTGTTTCCCTATTTAGTAATAAAAAAATATAATAAAAATTACTTATATTTTCTTTTTCTAGTGTGTCCTCTAACTCTAACTTTAGTTTTTCTACCCCTTACTTTTCTGTAATAGGCCTTTACTCTTGATTTCGGCATGTTCTTTGTTCCTCCTTGTGTTTGTTGTTGATTATAAAAAAAAAATAAAAAAAATAAAAAATTGGTGTGTTTACAGGCCGCCTCTACCTCCGCCGCCGAATCTAGATACTACTCCAATTATAATACTTATTGCTAAAATTATAACTACTACTATTAGTATAGCGAAAATCGTGCCAGTATCGTCGAAGAAGCCAGTAATACCCCTAGTTACATTGGTTATTGTATCGTTTACATCTACTGCCTCTGGTGATCCTGCTGTAAAGATATTTGAATCTCTAAGAGATACTAAAGCTAAAACTACTGCAATACTAATAACTGCTAAAACTAGAAAGCTAATCATAACACTTTTTACAGTATCTAATCCTAACTGCCCTCGCTTATCCATTTTCAATGGTTTGATAAATTGTTGTTTCATTATTAATTAAACCTCCTTACAAAATTATTACACATAAAGCCTCAATGGTTTTTTAATTAATAAAGGAATGTAAACCATGTTACTATCACTTATTATATTCATTTTCAATCTCCTTATTTTTAATTAAAAAGAATATCCATAAAGGAGCTAAAGGTAGAGTAATTATGTAAAATAATATATTAGTTATTTTCATGTGTTATCCTCCAGTTCATTTTAATCCCTTGCTTTAGTTACTAATAATAATAATGCTGAAACTACAGAGATTCCCATACAAATAGCTACAGTTGGAATACCTATTAAGCCTTGTACTAAAGTCATTAATATTGATATCATCGCTGTAAAAAATCCTGCTACTGCGAAACTACTAAAGAAATCTCCACTCCTTCCAGAGATTCTTGATTGGCCAAAGAATGTACCCATAAAAGTAATACTAAAGATCGCAAACAAAAGCATCGGTATAAATTGAGGTACTACCGCTGCTGGATATGTTAATAGCCCTGCTAGGCCTGTTTGATTAAAGCTTTGGAATGTTTGATAAGCCATTTTATTAAGTCCCAGCACGGTATACGCGCCATGCAAGGAGAATCCCTGTGAGGCTAAAGAAAGCCATCAACACGCCAAAAACTACCGTATCATTTAATCCTAAAATTTGACTAAAGAAATTTGCTATAACTTGNAATATTGANTGCATAAATCCATTTACTAATAAAGNTCCNATTCCAACNANAGAATCTAATACAATNCCAAAGGTATCTGCTAGAGGNAAATTANTNAAAAATGATTCTTTATTCTTATCTGTATCTATCTTTACNTNATCTAAGGCANNATCAACATCNNTATANGCAGCATCAATTATATTGTTATCTCTAATGGAGATATTTGTGGGATTATCTATGGCCATCTGTGTACCGAATCCAATTAATGCAAATAAGAATAAACCTGCTAATACTATTCCTATAACAAACTCTCCAAAACTGGCCATTATAGAGTACCCCTCCTCGCTATTTTATATATTAAAATACCAACTGCTATTATTAACCAAACTAAACTAGATCCTATACCAATGATTGTACTCGTTGAGAATACCATCAATAAAGAGGCCATAACCAAACCAATTACTATACTAATTAAAAATCCTATAGTGGAAGTAATAGCCATAAATGGAATAGTTAGCATCATTATTATTACTAACGCCCCCATATCATCGCCAAATTGTTGATATACATTAGCTTGAATTGTAAATACTTTTTGTATAAGTTGCGTCATCGGTGATGATCCTATAAATAAACTTGAGATGATTGTTGCATTACCAAAGGATGCTGGAATCGTACAAACTAAAGTACCACTCGACGCTGTTAATTGTTGAGAGCAAACAGTTTCATTAGAGAATCTATCATACTTTGTTGTATTAATACTAACCGTTTTAATACTACCATCTGTTGTAGAGAATATAGTAGTTACTGTTCTCGCATCTTTATCAAATACCATAGTATAACTTAAATTACCTATATCTTCTATATCATCTAGAGGTGTTATAGTTCCTTGAGCCTTCAAATTAATATCACAATCTCCAATGATCGCATCTTGACAAATTACGGCAATATTATTGAATATTCCTAGAATTTCACCGAATTTTGTAACAATTATAGTATAAAGTACTCCATCTGTATCAAAATGGCCAACAGCGTTACCAGTTTCATCTGTTTTTTGAATCTCAACAGTTTTAAACACACCCTCATCTAAATATTTCCTTTGAATATCTATTAAAGCATCTGGTATTAATAAGAAACTCTCATCTTTAAAGGTGATTAAAAACTCTGTACTATCTGCACTTTTTAGATCTAATAAATCAATATTTTGAGGTAGAGAACTATTAGTTATAGTTGCATTTTGAATAAAGTTATGTTCGATAGCATAATCAACAGCAGTATAAGATGTTACTAAATCAATAGTATAACTTGCATCTCCTAAATCATTCTCTACGCAAACTTTAGGATTATTGTTATTACTAAAGTTAGATGATAGATTAATCACCGCCTCATTAGATCCTATTGGGTACATCTGCAAAGAGAATTGAACCGATGAATTTCCTGCAGTACCATTAAGGAAAGCTTGAGTTTCTTCATCTTTCAGAGAATAATTAATAAATAGGATAGAATGTGAAGTACAAAGATCTACATTAATATTATTTACTGATTGATTTTGTGATGTCATGTTAAAAGGAAAAACTCCAGTTGCATTTGTTAATTTAACCTCCCAATAAAAACTAACATTATTTTTAGCAGCTACTACTGATGCTGATATATTTCTAGAAAACTCTACGCTATCTGTACCAGCACTCTGTACACCTTCATACATTGTATTATTATAATGTATAAAAGCTTGAATATTTGAAAAGTTAGAGGATAGATAACTTACATTTAATCTAAATTCATTGATAGATCCTTCTAAAATATTAGTAGAGAAAGTTTGATCAACTTCTAATAAACTAAAAGCCCATGTTTGAGAATCGAATCCAATATTCCCTAGAGTATCATTAGCCCAAACTTGAGCAGTAAAATTCTTATCATCTACTACTATAGTTGCATTAGTTCCACAGGAAATGGTGTGGTTAGTTCCATTAAATACATAGTAACAACTAGATGGATTCGTTTCGGTTATTGTATAATTAAGATCAATAACATCTCCAACTTTAGCAAACTCTATCTGTTTAGTTGGAAAAGTAATATCTATTATTGGAGAAGTAGTATCAATAAAAATCGTTCTATTAACATCCCAATCCTCTAAATAAACTCCAGATGAATTACCTTTTGTTAAAGCATTCCAAATATAATTACCATCTTGAGCAAATGTATGATTAAACTTTCTGCTGGAAGTTTGGCCAGATAATCCAGAATAATTAGAGGTTAATAGAGTAGAGTTTGAATAATAAATATATATTGTTTGATTTTCTAATCTTAACGATCCAGTAGTAGAGGCATTAACTTCAAATTCTACAAGTGCATTTGTTGTATTGGTATCATTTACTGGAGCTTTCAAATGAGTTTCTATATCTAAATCTACAAAGAAAGTAACAGAATCAGAGGCCAAAGTGTTCGAACTATCATTACAATATGTAGTCCATGTTGAAGATCCTCCTCCACTTGCTAATCCAGTAAAATTAACCCCTGCTACAACTGGAGTTGAATTTGTTGCC
>NZCB01000029.1 GCA_002688165.1 Candidatus Pacearchaeota archaeon
AAATGCGCCAGGCTCCCTTAAAAACACTGTAACAGTTTGACCTGAAAGAGTTTTAACATCAATTTCAACTGCCAAAACCATTGGTAATACCATCAAAACAATTGCAAACAATACAAACACACTCTTTTTCATCAAATTTAATATACCCTTTTCTTTATAAAGTTTTTTATTCTAAAAAAAATATATTTAGAAATCAATAATGTAATTTTTTATCAGCACCAAGATCTAATTTGCCGACGCCAAGATTATTGTCTTGATTAATTTCAGCCCTCTCTCCGATTATTTGATTGCCAATACCTGCATTATTTTCATTTAAACTTTTTTTCAAAACTTCAACCTTATCTAGGGCTTCCCAACTAAAATCTCCATCCTCTCTGCCAAAATGTCCATAGGCAGCAGTCTTTCTAAAAATGGGCCTCTTAAGATTCAAGCCCTCTATAATCCCTCTAGGAGTTAAATTGAAATTATCATAAACCAACCTTACAATTTTCTCTTCAGGAATTTTATTAGTTCCAAAACAATCAATATTTATTGAAGTAGGCTTTGCAATTCCAATAGCATAACTTAATTGCACCTCACATTTATCTGCCAACTCTGCACCGACGACATTTTTTGCAACATATCTTGCAGCATATGCAGCACTTCTATCAACCTTACTAGGATCCTTCCCAGAAAAAGCTCCCCCTCCATGCCTACCAATTCCTCCATAAGTATCTACAATAATTTTCCTTCCAGTTAAACCTGCATCACCTTCAGGCCCTCCCGTTACAAATCTTCCAGTAGGGTTTATATAAATTTTAGTATCCTCATCGATATAATCTTTACAAATTGGGCTAATTACTTTTTCTTTAATTTCACTTCTTAAAAATTCGATATCAACTTCCTCTAGATGTTGATTGCTAATAACAACTGCACTAACTCTTTTTGGTTTACCATCAACATATTCAACACTAACTTGCGATTTGCCATCGGGACCAATTCCTCTTATGATTCCTGTCTTTCTAACAACTGCCAACCTACGAGTTAATTTGTGTGCAAGCATTATGGGCAAGGGCATCAATTCTTCAGTTTCATTACAAGCATAACCATACATCATCCCTTGATCTCCTGCACCTTGTTCCTTATCATCTCCCATTCCCGCAGTAACTCCCTGACTAATATCTTGACTTTGCCCATGAATAGCAACCCAAACACCAGCATCCTCGCAATCCATTCCATATCTAGGATCTGTATAACCTATCTCCTTAAGAGTCTGTCTAGCAATCCTTTGCGCATCAACAAAACCTTTTGTAGTAACCTCTCCAGCGACGTGAACACTTCCAGTTGTAACCATACATTCCACAGCAACACGAGATTCCGGATCCTGAGCAATTAAATTATCTAATATAGCATCACTAATCTGATCACATACCTTATCTGGATGTCCTTCCGTCACTGATTCCGAAGTTATTGTATAATCTTTCATCTCTTTAACACCTATTCAGAATTATCATAACTTATCTATTTAAAGAAATATATGGTGGAAAATATAAATTAATTCTTACAAACCTTCAACTCTGTCTCAATCCTTCCAAATCCAAAACTACTAACTGGAATAGGATGAGCTCCACCAACTATAGCACTACATTCAAGAAAAACTCCTTCATCAAATTGTAAAATTAAATTATTTGCAATCTCTTCATCATCCGAAGTAAAATAAATATCTATATTATATCCTCTATTCGGAGAATCTTCTCCAACATTCAAACTATTACTTAATATTGATTGCAGATCAGTTTTCAATTGATCACAAACATTTCCTCCATCCAAACATTCCCTAGAATCTCCACTTCTATCCTTATAACATTCCTTAACTAAATCTTGCACATTCCTATATTGAGGAATATAATTAACTGCACAACCAGTTGTATGATACATACTAGCTTCCAATAAATTAGAAACCTCGACGCTATTCTGTCTTTCTGGCTCCGGACTTCCCAATGTAATTGCAATAAAGATAACTCCTACAACACTAACTATTAAAACTATCAATACAAATCCAACTATCTCGTGTTGTGCTTTATTTTTCATCCATCCACCTGTATCAATTTAGTTCCTGCAATTATCTTAGCAGTCTCACATCTATCATAAGTATAACCATTTTCTAATTCTTTTCTACAAATAGCAACAAAACTACTAATCGCTCTTTCATTATCTACTTCCTTATTATAAACATTAAATGCATCACAATTAGGATAATTAGCTTTAGTACATACAATCAATTCATTTTCTTCCTTATTAAATCCGCTAAACTTGATAACTCTTAAACTACTATAAGGCCACAACCTTCCATAGATATCCTTTCCAACCAAATTAATTAACTTATCTCCATCAATACAATTTGATTTAGCAGCAACACAACTCATCTCAGGAGTATCTGCCAAACTAGTAACTGAACTTAAGGTTCTATCTTCAGCAATTTGGCTAGCACTATCACTAATATTTATATATACTAGGGTAAAGGCAAACAACCCAACCAAAGCAAAAAATAAAAACACAGCTAGTAGCATGAATGCCATTTCTTGGATTCTCAGTTGACCCTTTTTTGCGCATGAAAGTCCCAAAAATCTTTTAAGATTTTTTAGGACTTGGATTCTCAGTTGACCCAATTTATTTTCCATTTTAAATATCAAACCCCCTATTATAATACACCTGACAACCACTTTTTGCTTGCCTATTTATTGAATCAACATCATCTGCTAGAACATACAATCCTATTAACCCTCTAGAATCTTCAATACCTCCCAACATCCCACTCAATTTACTACCAATATTTGAAATACAATCCTTCCTCTTTATAATCTCAATTTTATCTAAATAAATTTTAGCAAGTTCATCAAACTTAACTTTAATTCTTTTAACATTACATTCATACATTTGAGGGCTAGAAAATATTGCTGCATAAATCATATCACCAACATAATAAACCCTCTTACCAGAACTCTTCTTCAATACATAACCTTGATCCTCAAGAACCTTAACTTCACAATTAGTTTGACTAGCCCCAAAACAAACATCAATTCCTTCACATTCGCTTGTTGAATTCATAAAAATAATATTCTTCATATTCAATCCCTCTAAACTTTCTTGAATATATTCAGGACTATCATAAAAACAATAATCCTGATCTTGACTAGTAACCATCACCAAATCTGTAATTTTAAAAGGCATAAAAAATGGCTTAGAAAAAATATAAACATCATCTCCTTCAACAACATCTTCTGCAAAAATATACTTATTCTTTATACTAACTCTTTGTCCTTTCTCACCATATTCGTCCCCAAATGTCTTTTCTGAGAAACTTATAGTTTGTTTCCCAAATGGAGGATTTAAATTTTCTTCACAATCAAAAAATATCTTGGATTTTTTCTTAAAACCAATTTCATGAGCCTTCCCACTTGCCAATCCAGTTTCAAGAGGATCAAATAAACTAATTAAACTTGCAGCAGTCTCGGTATATAATGTTTGTTCACTTGTTCTAATAAATTTACCAGCCGAAAAAATTGCCAAGAACAAAATAAAGCCTCCTGCCAAAATTGCAAAAATCCAATTAAAAGACATTGCTATACCTTTCTTATCACCAATTTTTCTTAAAGATTTCATTCTATAATAACATTAACAAACCTATCATTCAATCCTTTTTCAATTTCAAGANCAATCNTANTTTTAACAANNGGAACACAATTNGGATTATTAACTCTAGTTATTCTNTCAANATCTAAATGATTAATTTGATTAAAGGGCATCTCACANGCCTTATTAGTTGGATANAAAAATGTATTCGCCNTTCTTCCCTCATACAATGCTATATCATAACCTTCNTCCTCAAACTCTCCACTAATGCTATTAGATAAATTNGCAAAACAAACATAATCTATACTTCCAGGAAGATTNCNTTTAAATTGCCCCTTATAACTTTGNGAGTTCCAAGTTTTCTTAACTTCACTTCCAAANCTATCAACAAATATTCCNAGNTCNGCACATNTNTTAGTATCCNAAAANNTTTTTATAACAATCCCTGCAACCACAATAAAAAATACTATCAATATNATTGAGAATATAACTCCAAAACCAATNCCTAACGTCTCNTGCGAGCGTTTGGACTTTGGNAAAATACTATCAACTCCAAAGTACTGACGCGAGTTCCCCTTTTNAGAAATTCTCTTTTTCATACGATGATATAATAATAAAACTTTATAAAACTAACCGCAAGTAATCACTTTTTCTTTTTAAGCAAAAAATACAAAAATGCGCTCAAAGCTATAAGAACAATCCATAATATGCCTGTAAGTAGATTATTATTATCAGCATATTCAAAATCCTTTTTTATAATTTCTTCCCTCTTATCTTCTTCAATAACTAACTCATCACCTTTAAAATCTTCAATATTAAATCCTTGTTTAGAATATTGACTCAATAAGATTCTATCACTTTCAATTCCATTATAATAAACCACGGCACTATGGGCATTTTCATAATATGGAAATATCAAAGAAAAGCTACCATTTTCCTCAACAACTCTGCCCCCATTACCTAATTCTTCGCCCTCAATTCCCTCAAAAATAGATAAACTAGGTAACCCAAAACTATCAGATAATAATTCTTTATTATTTCCATCAAAAATTTTCAATTGATAATTCTCTTCAAACAATTCAAAATTCCTTACTTCTCTATGATTAAATTTGATTCCAACAGAATCTACCCTAACTTCTTTCCCAGTAAAACTAAGATCAAATTCATAATGATATTGTGCACTTACTAAACTTACACTAAACAAAAGAACTAATAATATCAATCTAAATTTCATTATTTCTGTGCCTCCCTTATATATTTTGCAAGTGAATCAGGATCTGCAGCATATCCTGCTGCACCCAAAATTCTCTCAGTTTCTCCCATAGTTATATATTGCATCTTATTTAATACTGCTATTCTTCCTTTAACCCTCGGATATTTTTGGATAAGGTCCTTCCAGAAAGCATCACTTTTATAAACTCCTCCTACAAAAGTACTTATCCTTTCACCATAGTCTCTCCTTCCCTGACCCGTTATATAAGGAGGGTCATGTCCTCCAACACTTGCATATAATCTTGAATCAACTCCCCCCATTTTATAGTCTTGTAAATGGCCTAATTCATGTCTAAATGTACCTGGGGTAAAGCCCCGATTACTTAACCTAATTTTACCACTTGTATGTGCCCATGCAACAAAACCACCACTAGCGCTATAAAACTCGAGCCTCTTTAGATTATTTCGTGTTTTTCCAGGTAACTGCAATAAAACATCTGTTATCATTCTAATATTGTTAGGATTTTTAGCATAACCTATATAATCATCAAGTGGAATATTAAAAAATCTTTCAAAACTAATCTCATCTTTAATATTATAATAAAGATGTTGATTAGAAAAACCCCTTTTAAATTCTTTATATTTTCCTCCTCTAAATTGATGAGGCAAATTAACAATCATATATTCTGGGTTTTTCCCAGCCGCAAATTCATTAGCACCACTAAATCCAAAATAATTTGCACCAGGCATAACTGGTAATAATTCCCCACCCTTTCTTTTAAATCCAGAGCCCCAAATATGGACTGTTGATGTACCTCCTTTAGGAATATTCATATCTTTTGTATCTACAATATTTTTCTTAGGATAAATATACAGTTTTTCAGTTTGACTATTATATGCAAGACTACCATCATTTTGATTCATGGCAAATTGGTTCTCAAATGCCACTTCAGGAAATTTTTTTTGATCATCTCTTTTTTGCATACCAAAGTGAGACCCTCCTGCAGGAGCATTTCCATAAATTTGTAAGACATAATGATCATTGGCTTCAAAAGATAACCCAAATTTATTTTGAGACGTAAACTCTATTCTAGGGCCTATAGTATTTGTGTTAACTCCTGCAGCAAAAGTTCCAGTATTTTCATTTATAGATATATAAGCCCCTACATATTCAGTATTTTTTTTACCCAAATTATCTAAGTATACTCTTTGTCCATTATCGTTATGAATAATTGTTTCCCTAAAATTTGATTTTCCTACCCTATTTAGAAAATATTTGCCCTCTTGATAACCAATACCCTCACTAGTGAGTTTTCCAAGACCTTCAATATCAAATTCCCTATTATTACCAGATAACCTAAACTTATATTCAATAGGTTTTATACCCCTAGCCTTCATACCTCTAATAGGTTTAGCAGACTTAATCTGATTTCCTGCAGGATACTCAATCTCTGCAACACCATTTTTAAATATAACAATACTATCTTTAGGCAAAAATATTTCTTCATTTCCAAGTATTACCTCCATTTCTTTTCCTGTTTTAAATTTAGCTTCTTTAATCAAGCCATCATTACCAAAAACAAGATTTGCGGCATCATTTCCTACTGGCAATAAGTTTTCATAAGTTACTTCAATCTTATCAGTATATGTAACACTAAGAGATCCTCCATCTTCAAAAGTATATTTATGTCCTGCCTCATCATCTAATTTTTCTACTTTAACCTTTTCATTAGCTTCAACATTTTCCAACCCCTGTTCAGGAGGAGTAGAAACCACATTATCTCCACTAACCTCTGCATGAACTAATACGCTAAACAAAACAATTATCATTAACATAAAAATTATAAAAAATCTATCTAATTTCATTAAGATAATCTATGGGCAAAATAATACCTATAGTCCTCTCCATTTATTTTTTTATCTTCATCAATCAATTCAAAAATAATTGTATCCTCATCATTCGGATGATCAAAAAATGATATATAAATTTCTTTCTCCAATGATATCTCAGACAAACAATTGACGCAAATAGCATCTTTATTTTTAACTTGTTCTTCAACGATAAATGATGCAACTTCATAAATACTAAGAAGATTAGAAGGGATTTCGGTTGTAAAAGATTCCAATGAAATTGTTAACTCTCCTTTATTTATACTTAGAGGTGAAATTGTTTCAAAAGTAATTTTTTCTTTCTGAATAATAACCTTACTTTCTATTTCTCCCTGTTTAATATCAAAATCTGGAAAACTAGCAAAATTTTGATAACAAAAAAATAATAAATCATTCATAGCTTTACTTAACTCAAATTCTAACTGTACTTTTGATAACAAATAACTCTTACCATTTTCAAAATAATAGGGAATAGCCTCCTCACTAGATCTCTCTGGAACAATATAATATCCTCCATATTGACCGATATAATAAATTGCATCTTCTGCAGATTTATCAACACAATTCTGGACAAAATTATAGATAGGAACAACTTCAGGATCTACACTAACCTTAAATCCAGGTCTAACACTAAGATAAATCAAAAGCCCCGCTACAATTACAATAGCAACAACTATAAAAACAGTTAACTGCCCTCTTTTATTCATATTTGATAATATATTTGTAATTATTTAAATCCTTTCCTAAAATATACCCTACAAATTCTCATTGAGGATAAAAATATTTTTATCAATACTAAATTTTAAAATTATTAATAATAACTAAGGAGTAACAACAAAAAGAAAGCTTTATATAGCAAAAATTCCTCTAAAAATTAAGAAAAATGGCAGAAAATAAACTATCAAGAAGAAACTTTGTAGCTTCCGCTTTAGCAGCTCCTTCACTTATTTCACTATTAGCTGATGAGGGAAACGCCCATCCTAGAATTCCTAGATTAAGATCTTTTGGAACTAGCTATCAATTCTTTGCATCACCTTTTCCAGGACAATCATTCGCAATACAAAGTTTTAGAACTCCTGTGGGAATAACATTTAACAGTTACATTCCTTTTAACCCTCACTTCGGAAGAAGAATACACACAACAAATAATTCAAGAATTACCAGACAATATCAAGAATCAAGAACAATTCCAGGAATAAAACCTGTATTCACTTGCCATTACTTTGAAGATGATAATGGGAATAATTGTGCTGAGCCAGATGAGTTTGTCGGATACAATGAAAGCTCTTTCTCTAGCGGACAAGTACCTTTCTCTGGATTTAATGTTGATTTAAATAGAAATGCTGGATGTCTAGCAACATTTGAATTATACAAGGGAACAAATGGAAGTTGGAAATTCATAGATAGACATGCTGAAGTTGTTCAAAAACATAGAATACCTTGGGCACCAATTTATGTAGGTAATATAATTAATAATCAAGGTCCTGGTAGTTATTGCATAACTGGAAAAATTGGAGGAAGAGATATTGATGGAAAAAGAACGGAAGGTGGAAGAAGAATTGGAGAAGATAGATTTAGATTAATAGATACTGTATCTCATGAAGACAACAGATTAATCTGTTCAGGAGTTCCTTTCAAACCAGAAACTCCAGATGATTTTGAAGTCTCAAACCATGATGGATATTGCGTATTCACTGCTCAAGGAGCAGTAGATTCTAATGGAAGCCCAGGGATACAAATTAATGATTACTTACAATTAAACAGGGAAGGTGGTTTTCCTTCAAATGAAGAATTTCATATAGTCTTCGCAAATTATGGGACAAATCGGGGAAGGAATTTAAGTTACAATCTAGTTGGCGAAGGAATCAATTGGGGCCAGGATTCTAAGATGAATTTAACCCAAGGACAAACAAAACATATTAAAGTAAAGCCAGGAATGTTAAATCCAGGAGAGTATAGTCTTAATCTGAATTTACCAGAGGGCAGAACATTAATAGATGGATTTAGAGTAAGAAAACCTGGCGGAATAATTGGAGTACCTACAAACTAATTATTTAAAGAAATTTATTATATTACTACACATTTTTCATTTAAAATCCAAACTCTAAGAACTCTCCACTACTTGTCTGAACATTAGATTGTGAGGGCCTCACAATTATAGAACAACTATTAGGGAATGGTTGATTATTATATCTATCCTTGCATCTAACATAATAATTTTTATTCAACTGCCATTCTGAAGTATGTATATAACTATCAAGACTTGTCATCTGAATCCCAGATTCAACCTCAAAATTACAATCAGTATTTGAATAAGTACACTCTGCCTTTTCATCAGTAATTATCTTCAACTCAGTTTCCCTATAAACTCTAACAATCTTCGGACTACTTCTATCTGTTTGAACATTAAAACTACTAGATCTATAATCTGCATTTCCACCAAGATCTACACACTTGAAATAATATGTATAACTACCTTCAACTAAATCTTGTCTTTGAGTATGAACGCTAGTCTTTGTATCATGGAACAACACATAATCTTCTTCATTCAATGGAGGTTCATTATCTGCATCATTATAATAATAACAAAGCGCATTACCATTCTCATGACCATTATCTGTTTTTATCTTCAACTCAACTGGCAATACATCAGCAGCCCCCCTTATTGTTTCATTAGGAGTAATTTCTAAAATATTCAAAGGTTGAGTCCCAATCAATTTATAAGAATAACTTTGAGTATTCACATTCCTATCTCCTTCTGGCTTTTGAGGCTGATCTTTACATCTAAAATAATAATCATTATCTATCCTATCTTGTATTCCAGTCAATGTAGTTTTACAAGTATACAAATTCTTATTATTCATCTGGAACACTCTCGTAGCACAACTCATTTGCTGTTCCATATTATCATAACTCTGATCTGTTCTACTCCACTTACATTCACTAGGTTCATTTACATAAACTTCTAAATCAAAATCACTCTGATTAAATCTAACTGGATTACCGCTTGGAATATTAACTTCAGCAATTATTGGAGGGGTTGTATCAGGTCCTGCTTCAACACAGAAATTAACGCTATAAGCATCTTGATTAAAATTACCATTAGCATCTTGACATCTAATAAACAAAGTATATTCTCCATCATTTTGTAATTCAGGATTCTCAGCATTCAATGCATCAGGTCCTGGTAATGATAACTTCTCACTATGATTATATGTAAACAAATTACTTCCATTAACAAAGAAATTCATATCCTCATAACTAGTTGTCAAATTATAATCTATCTTACATTGTGCAGGTTCATTAGTATCAAAAGTAAAACTTAATGGAAAGAACGCTCTTATACATTCATTATCTTTTGGTTTAATAATAACTCCTGTAGCAGGAGGCCTTATACTATTATCTGGCTTAAAATCATGATCTCTACTTACTTCCTTAAATTCAATTATTGGACTATTAACATCTCCAGGATTTACCCAAACACATCTTTGTTCTTCACTTCCTGCATTAACAATCTGACAAGCTTGCCCTAAACTTCTACAAGTATATTCACTACATTCCTCAAACTCATTACATAATTCACAATCTCCTCCACCTATTGGAGCTTGCCAAGGCAAACAATAAAATTCAGTTATTTCCTGGCTAGCTTTCTTATATGTAAAAGCAAATATCAATCCCGCCACAACCAACCCCAAAACCATTGAATCTGTTTGAGTTGCTCCACTAGCTTGTGCAAATGCAACAACTGCTCCCCCAATAGCTCCAGCAATTGCACCCCATTGCGCACCATCATCTCCTCCAGCCAAAGCACCTATCGTTCCAAATATTCCTGCACCAGCACCACCCCAATAAAGAGCATTTCCTACAACTTGATTATTCAAAAAACCTCCAAAAATCCCTCCTTCACCTCCTCCAGGAGGCATAGGTGGAAAACCGCCTGGTGGCGTTGACCCTGGTGGACTTCCAGGTGGAGTTGTTCCTTCAGTTCCAGGTATTGGAGGTC
>NZCB01000030.1 GCA_002688165.1 Candidatus Pacearchaeota archaeon
CTTCTCTTCCTCAGTTTTCTCTTCTTTCTTCTCTTCAACTTTTTCAGTTTTCTTCCCACTTTCAACAACAGCTTTAGCCTTCTTCTTCAACTCCCTACTTCTCTTAAACTCAATATGCTTTGGCAAATCAACTAATTCCACACTAACATTACCATCATCAAATTTCTTAGCTTTAACTTTGATCTTTGCAGGAGGCTTTGTCATACCTCTAAATCTTATTTCATTATTTAAATCAACTTCAACTTTAATCTTTCTCAAATCCCTATCATAAACCTTCATATGTCTAGCAATAAATTCTTTCAAAGTTTTAACTGCCTTATTACCTCTCTTATATGAGGGCACTTTCAACCAACCCTTTCTAAGTGGAACTATATATTCCCTTTCATATTCCATCTTTGGTGCAGTATCTTTCTTTGCCATTTATCCTCTAGCCTGTCCAGTTCTCCTTGGTTTAATCTTTAATTTTGTTCTTCTCCATTGTCTTCTAATCTTAGTAACTGCAGATGGATGCACTCTCTTTCCAGCTCCAAATTTCTTCAAAACTACCCAAACCGGAGCCCACTTAGTCCTTTTATTAGCCTTACTTAGCTTATTCTTCTTCTGCTGTCTTCGTTTTTCATACATTTTATTAAGACCCCCTTACTTTTTCTTCTAATCTTGATAATTTTTCATCAACTACTTTCTTAAGTTCAGAATAATCAGGGCTATTTTCCAATACCTCGTATCTCATAAATTTATAGTTATTATCTGAATCAAATCCTAATGTGGTTTTTGAACCATAGATTCTTGTTTTAATTATTCCGATTTCTCTTGGATCTAAAATAATCTCTCCATTATCATCTTCTCTAAATATAATTATAGGGGGATCTGTAGGATTTCTAGTTAATTTCAAATAACCTGGCATAGGAGGATGTTTTGTTGTCATTTCAATCCCTCCATTAATTCTTTACCTTTATCAGTTAATTTTCTACCTGCCTTTTTAGCATCATCTCCAGTTTTCTCTATTAATCCAGCAGCTTCAGCTTGCTGTAAAATAACTCTAACTATTTTTCCACTTCCCTTTCTAAAAATCTCTGGTTGCATACCTCTATTCTTCTTACTCCCATATCTGGTCTTTAATCTATTAACTCCAACAATCCCTCTAACATAAGCTTGCCTCATTATACTTGCAGCTCTTTTATGCCAGAAATCTTCATCAACAGGAGGTCTCTTCTTAGCAATACCTGTTTTAACAAAAGCTATCCATTCAGGAGCTTTAATCTCAGGAAATTCTTTAAGAGCATTAGCTAATTTAGTATTATATTCATTCGCTTCAGTACTATATACTACGCTTGTTTTTATCATTGTTTCTTAATAGACCATTCCTTGCGGAATTAGACACATATTTATGTGTTAGATCTTAATAATTTAGAAGAAAAAGCCTTTATAAACCTTTTTATATCCTCGAGTATTCTCTATAAAATGTCAGGACCAGGACCAGGAAAAAAACTTTTAGGAAAAGCCAATGTATACATCCACGAAAAAGGCAAATCAGGAGCTAGTGTAACTCACATAGATATAGAACTTCCAGAATTAAATGATATTCTAAAACCTGGAGAAGCTTCTTTTGTAGGTGCAAAAGAGGGTGGAGTTTTCATAGGACTAAAAAAAGAAATGATTAAACGTGCTGAGAAAAAATTAGATTAAATTTTTAGAAATCTTTAAATAAGTGAACGCACTTAATTACATATGACAAACATAACACTTTCAATTGATGATGAAGTCTATAACAAGATGAAGAAGTTCTCAGAAATAAGGTGGAGCGAGTTTGTAAGAAAGATAATTTCAAAAAGAATTGAGGAATTAGAATCAATAAATGAAAATGATGGATTTTTAACCATGCTAGCTTCTGAAAAAGCACTTAAAGACGCTTGGGATAATGATTTGGACGAGAGGTGGAATGAGATTTGAACAGAGGGAAATTGTACAAATACCGTTTCCCTATTCTGATTTATCTGGATCTAAAAAAAGGCCAGCAATCATTATTTCAAATGAGAAAGTAAATGGATCATCTAATGTTATATGTTGCGTAGTAACCACTAATCCTCATAAGATAGATATTCCTATCTCCAATAGAGACCTAGAAAAGATACCATTGCCCTTCGATAGCTATATCAAACATCAAATGTTATTTACAGTTAATAAAACTCTAATAATTAAAAAAATGTCTAAGCTTAAACAAAAGCCATTCAACAAATTAAAAGAAAGAATTTATGAAAATATTAATTAAAGTAACTTCAAAAACTTCTCTCCATCCCATTCATATCCTTCCTCATTAAATCCATTAAACCTATCAACACTTTCAATATTATTCTCAATCAACCATCGAACAAATTTACCTTTTACAATCTTACCTTCATGACCTGCAGACCTTCTCTCTCCATCTTTAATCACTACAAACTCTACAGCAATCCCTTCATCATAACTAACAGCCTTCCTATGAACCAAAGGCAACAAATCAATCACATAATAATCTTTAAGAAACTCAGATATCCTTTCATACCATAATTTACTAGCATTAAAAAAATCAATCTTAAACTTATAATCTGGAATCAACTTTTTACAATTTATTAAACCAAACAATCCAGATAAAATATAAACTCTTTCACCAAATAATTCTTTATTCTTTATACTAGAATAATCAATACCTTTGTAAACAACTCCAGAATATCTTTCAATTGCAGGGAGAGTTTTAGCAGTTT
Source organism: Candidatus Pacearchaeota archaeon (assembly GCA_002688165.1). Lineage (GTDB taxonomy): Archaea > Nanobdellota > Nanobdellia > Pacearchaeales > GW2011-AR1 > ARS1285. Next base: position 2,742 of record NZCB01000030.1, read on the forward strand.
TTATATTACTATTAATTGCCTTAACTTTCTGCAATTTCTTCTCTTTGACTCCATACAACTTTTCCAAATTTCCTTCATATGATTTTAATTTTTCTAACAACTCTTCAGTGATAGGGTCAAATTTATCTAAACATTCAAACTTCCCCTCTTCAACCTTTCCTTCCGAAGGAGGTATTAGAATAATTACTCTTTTGGAACTCTTGCCTTCCGCCATTTTCTCAAAAAAATACTAAAACCTAACGTCTTAACCGTATACTTTTCTCCCAACTTTTCAACCAATTCATCAGCATATTTCTTAACATCTGCCTTACCTTCAGGTCTAATTGATTTCAAAACACCAACCTTCAATGTAATGTTTCTATGCTTCTCTAATCTATTCTCAATATCTTTAATGAACTCAGGAGTAATGCCTTTCTTACCCAACTGAATTTCTTTTTGTTGTAACATTTTTTTAATAATTCATAAGCCTTTAATTATCTATTGATTACCGCCTTATTAACTAATACTCCGAATAATCTTGCGTAAATCGTTAATGTATAACTTATCAAAACCTTAATTTATTCAAGATCTATCTAACACTCATATTCCCACTAGGGATAGCCCTCATAACTTCTTCCTTACTGACTGGCAATAAATATTTTTCCTTAATCTTCTTAGCAATCTTCTCTGCAGCAGCTTCTTTATCCATCTTGCCTTGTTTAATAACTGCCAAACTTTCCTCTTTCCTTTTAACTTTTGGAACAGCTCTTATTTTACCTTTCTGGATAATAACCATTAATTCAGGTTTAGCCTTAACCTTCTTCTTATTCTTAACTCCAAAGGTTCCTGTTTTCATACCTTTATTCTTGAAAACATCTCCTCCTTTAAACACATCAATATCAATTGACTTTTTTCCAGTTTTCCATTCCTTAGAAAAACAAGCACAAAAAACTGCACATTCATCTAAATCATTCTTACTAGGATCATCACTCTGAATTATCATAAAAGGACTTCCTGGTTTTGTTGTATGCATTATTGTATAACCAGGTCTCTTAAAATATCTTAAAACATTTTCATTTTGTTCATCACTCTTACCTCCAACAACTAACTTCCCTTCCGAAGTAAAGAACCATCTATAACTCATATATTCCTTAGCTTCTCTTATTTGACGTAATTTTTTAAACATAAATATTTCAGATAATCAACCCTTTTAAGGATTACTATGAACAATTTTATTTTCCAAATCTAAACTTTCTCAAAAAACTCTTTCTTTCTTTCTCTTCTTCCTTCTTTTCTTTTGCTATTTCTTTCTCACTATATTCATGCCCAAAATCAGAAAAATATTTGCCCTTAACAGAACTAAACTTCTTATCTTCTGGACTAGGACTTTTAACATTCTTTTCATCCCTCATCCAAACAGTCTTCTGAGGATATGGTATTCCAATACCTTCCTTATACAATCTTCTATAAATTCTAGTTATTGCTTCCTGATGTGTAGGCCATTTCTTACTAATATCATCTACCCAGAATCTAACTTTAAAATTTAAGGAACTATCTGCCATCTCTAAAAAGATAACTTGAATTTCCTTATCTTTATCTATAATTTTAATTTGCTCAACTTCCTCAAGAACAATCTTCTTAATATATTCAGGATCAACCCCATACTCAACACCAAATTCTAAATTGACTCTTATAGAAATATCTGGCTGAAAAAAATTCTTCACAGTACTTCCAGCCATAACACTATTAGGAATAATTATCATTTCATTATCAAAACTTTTTATCCTACTTGTCCTCAAACTAATTTGATAAACTTCTCCACTCATACCACTTACTTCAATAACATCTCCCACCTTAAACGTGCCATCTAGTACAATTGAAATTCCTGAAAAGATATTAGATAGTGTTGGCTGTAATGCTAATGCAACTGCCAACCCTGCAATTCCCAATCCTGCCAAGAAAGGGCCAATTTCAACTCCCCAAATATTTAAAATAAAAACGCCAATTATCAATATTAAAGTAATTCTAAGTACTTCATGAACTAATTGCCCAATAGTATCATCAATATTGCTATCTGTCTGCTCAGAAATCTTCTTCCATAACCTCATCAAACTAATATCTGCAACATGGAAAACAAGATAACCAATAGAAATTGCAAGCAAAGAATACAAAGTTTTGAACACAACATTTCCTACACTAGCATCAAAGACTATTTGTTGTAATGCAAGTATCAAACTAATAATTAATGCAATAAAGTTAAGAGGTTTATTACTTTTTTGTAAAATTACATCATCAAGATTACTTTTAGTTTTACTAGTTATCTTAATAAATATTTTCTGCCCAATATATAATATTAATCTCAATAATATTAGCAACCCAAAAAATATCACAAAAGCCCTAGGATAACTACTAAGATTATTCAAATAAGGAATATTTTCAAATATCATTTTATATAATGTTATTTAGTATTTTTAAATCTATTCTAGTTCCTTAAAATGCATTTCAATTCCGCCAGCCATCTTAGCTATTATATTGAATAAGAATCCTCCTATTATTCCAGACAAAAATCCTCCAATTCCATATGCCACCGGGGCCCAAATTATTGCTCCCCAACCATACATCATTGAAGCACCTCCTGGAACAAGATCATCTAACATTGCTGATGCAACTGCAATAATTATTCCTCCAATTAATCCAATAAGTAAACCATAAATTCCACTAAATTTAGCAACAGACATTATCCCTATTTTTTGTAATTTTGTTTTAACCATTTTTTTTTAAACCTCCTATCATTATTTAACAACCACATCAAAGGGCTCTCTAGAATACTCCTCTCCATTTTCATCCAATACTAAGAACCCAAATCTTATTCTACAATTATCAAGAGTTGATCCCATTGGTTTAATTCTAAAAATATCTGTATAAACCTCTCCTTTTTGAATATCTACAAATCCTTTCTTTCCAATAATTATCCAATTTTCTGCATCCTCTCCATCTAAATTACATTTTCGATAAACTTCACTATCATTTACATATATCTTCCATGTAAATCTTTGACTATCCAATAAATTTTTAATTCCAAATGCAGCACCAAAAATCTCTCCCAATCCAACTTTCACTTGCCTATTTGGAAGATAGAAAACAAATCTTTGATCTTCTACAAAAAGTTTATTAATTTCATCTTCAATTTTGCTATTCATAGTTTCAACATTATTATCAGTATGTTCAGTCCTAACATAACTCAATGCCCAAAATAAACTTGCAACAATTAATAAAACAATAATCAGGATCCCAATAATTATCTTTTTTCCCATCTCAATACACAATCCTAGGCCCATAACCCCAAATATCCACTGCACTAGCCAATTCACTACAATCTTCCTCTTTAACAAATTTTCTTAAAGGAATTCCTTTCTCAAAAATATCACGAGCTTGTTGAGCAGCAATTACTCCAGGTCTAACTCCTTTGGGATGTCCTAATACTCCTCCTCCACATTGTATAATTATATCTTCTCCTAATTGTTTCAAGATACTTTCAAAATCTCCAGGATGTAATCCTCCACTTGCAGTCATCCAAACAGGTTTAATATGATACCATTCTTGCCCTAAACTAGGGATCTTCTTATCTGGTTTTAAATGCTTTTCTTGCAATACCTTGGTAATATAAACTGACTCTCCATAATCTTCCATCTTTGCCAATGGACTCCCTCCATGAATAGAATCTACACCGAGCAATCTAAATAATTTAGCAAGAACCACCATAGAAATACTAAAACCTTCCAACAATCCATAACCATGAACTCCAGGACTATTATCTCTCGTAATAAATCCATGCATCGCCCTATGTGCATGAATNGCTAACCCTAAATTCTTTCTTCTCATAGTATCNACTGCAGCAAAACCTGTNGTCACAACATCCACCATCATAAACTTACCATTATTTTTCTTAATTAATTGAGCNCTTCTTTCCATCTCATCTATATTAGAATGCGTAATATTNCATAAATAGAATTTCTTTTTTCCAGTTAACTTTTCAGCCTTTTTCAAATTCTTATGAACTAACTTNCATCTTTTATCAAATTTATTAAAATATAAATTTGTNAAATTCTCATCATCNTTAATCCCATCATAACTTCCATCTCCTGCAGTAAACAAATCCCAAGCCAATCCTGCTTGCTCNCTATCTGTTCTACCTATTTTAGGTTTAGGAACTGTACAAAGCAAACATCCTTTTTTCTTNTTTAACATTTTTCTAACTCCTTTAACTCCAAAACGAGGTCCCAAAAAAGCCTTAACCATTTTCTTAGGAAACCTAATATCAAAAACCCTCATAGCACTAACCATTTTCATTCCAGCAATATTCCCNACAATNCCNGCCAANAAGTCCACTAACATTATCTAATTCAAATANATCAANNGGATANGCAACTTTAAACATTAAATTCTTATAATCTAAATCAAACGCAACAGCTTTTTTCTTNACAGCCATCGGAATTCCACTACCCTTTCCATCAAAAACCTTAGTCCAAGTTCCCNTAGATGATTCAGCTGCAACACTTGCACAACCCTCTTCAAAAACCTTCCGCAAAGGTTTACCCTTTGCCTCTTTAATTGCTACATCTGAAAGCTCTAACTTCACAAGTGTAACTAAATAATTATCATTAGGTTTCCACCCTTTCTTTGCCAAGTAGTCTAGTTGTACTGCCATAATCACTTCTTTTTCTTTTTAACTTTCTTACCTCTCATCTCAAGATAAACATTCTTATAAAATAATATTGAAAATGGAACNGATATNAGNGNATATACAAGATTAATTACATCTCTTAAAATAAAATTCAAAAATGAAATCCATAAATCAGGAAGCTCTAAATTCTCAAACAGCATCTCTATAGGCAATCCTATCAAATTAATAATCATTCCAACAACCCCCAATATTAAAAACAACAATACAGTATAACCAAATATTCTCCACCAATTTCCCTTAATCATATGATAACTAGCAGATAAAGATTGAACCACAGTTTTCTTACTATCAAGATAAATATAAACTGCAAGAGTCCAATAAACAGCAAATATAATTCCTGGAATTATTAATGCTAAAAATAACAAAATTAAGAAAGAGAAAATAACAATACTAAACCAAACAAATTTCCAGAAATATTTCTTACCAGAATTAATTGTCTTATTTAACTTGAACTTCCCTTTAATACTATCCTTAACTAAACCTGCTTCAAAAATAAAATATAATGCCAGGGTTATTAAAGATAATAAAAATAAAACCATTGCAAATTTAACACTAATATTTTCTGGATCCTCTGCAATCAGCATCTCATAAAAAACAGGATCCTGGACACTAAACCATAACAAAATAAGATTACTAAGAACTAATGGAATTCCAACAAGTATTAATGTTAAAATAAAGATAACTCTAAAATTTTTCTTATAATCACTATAACTTTTTCCAAAGATTGTTTCAAAATCCATATNANANATTAATTTTCTTTNNTATTTATAACTTGCTAATTNNCAATNTTTCTNAACCTTACTACCTTNGCNNGTATCNTCAACCTTCCAACCTTTTTTNTCAATCTCACTACGNAANTTATCTGCTTTCTTCCAATCTTTATCTCCNCTAGCTTTNTCTCTATCTTTNACTAATTTCATCACATCANTAGGAATTTCTAATTTTTCTTTCTTCAANAAATCCAAACCAAAAANCTNNTCCATTTTTTTAATTGTTTTAATCTTTCCANTNGCTTTATCATCTCTTAATAAACTCCAAAGAACTTGCAANGCACNAACNGTATCAAGATCATCATCCATTGCCTTTTCGAATAACTTCAAATATTTACTATTTTCCTTACCATCATCTTTCAATTCACCAACAATCCTCTTCAATCTATCTAATGAATTTCCTGCATTCTTTAAATTTTCAACAGTAAAATTAACTTGACTCCTATAATGCCCAATCAAATAAAAATATCTTAATGTTAATGGACTATAACCCATATCCTCTAAATCTCTAACAGTATAATAATTCCCCAAACTCTTACTCATTTTCTTACCATCAACAATCATCCATTCACCATGAACCCAATAATTGGCAAACTTCTTATCACAACATCCTTCTGATTGAGCAATTTCATTCTCATGATGTGGAAATATCAAATCAACTCCACCTAAATGAACATCAAAAGGTTGTCCTAAATATTTAGTGCTCATAGCACTACATTCAATATGCCATCCAGGCCTACCTTTCCCTAAACTAGTCTCCCAAAAAACATTTCCATCTTCATTATCATAAAACTTCCATAAAGCAAAATCACTAACATTCTCTTTATCATATTCATCACTATCCACCCTATCACTACTTTTCAACTTATCTAACTTAACACCTGATAACTTCCCATAACTTTTAAATTTCTTAACATTAAAATAAATTCCATCATCTGATTTATATGCAATTCCTTTTTTCAATAACTTTTCAATAATCTTAACTATTTCTTTTATATGCTCAGTTGCTCGAGGATACTTATCAGCCTTTATTATATTCAAACTCTTTTCATCTTCAAAGAAAGCTTTAGTATATTTCTCAGTAAACTCCTTAAGACTTTTACCTTCCTTAATACTATCTCTAATTGTC
>NZCB01000031.1 GCA_002688165.1 Candidatus Pacearchaeota archaeon
AGGGAGTGGTAGTTTCTCAAATATAATTGCTTCGATTGAGAGGAGTGTTGATCCTAATCAAGATGGAGATACTTCAGATCATTTGGATGTGATTAGTTTGAGTTTGGGTGGAAATTGTGGGGGTAATTATAGATCTAATTGTGGTCCAGATGATTCTTTATCTAAATCTATTGATAATGCTGTTGATGCTGGAGTTGTTGCTGTTATAGCTGCTGGGAATTCTGGTCCAAAGGAAAATAGTATTGGAACTCCAGGTACTGCTAGGAAGGCTATTACTGTGGGTGCTATTAATAAAGGTAATGGTATGGCTAGTTTTAGTTCTAGGGGGCCTGTTGAGTGGGATGATGAGCAAAGTGTTCATAGAATTTTGAATAAGCCAGATATTGTTGCTCCAGGGGTTAATATTTGCGCTGCTCAATGGGATGGTGCTTGGGATGATAGAAAATGTGAGGGATTGGTTGATGAGGAGCATGTGCAGATTTCTGGAACTAGTATGGCTACTCCTCATGTTTCTGGTGCGGTTGCTTTGTTGATACAAAAGAATAAGGATTGGACTTCTAGAGAGGTAAAAATTGCATTGATGAATACTGCAATTGATATTGGAGAGGAAATTAATACTCAGGGATATGGGGGGATTGAAGTGGAAAATGCAATTGCGTATAAGGATTATCCTTCAATTGCAGATATTTCTACCGAGGGTGGATTTATTGAAGGAGATGTAATCATAGAAGGAACGGCTTCTGGAAGGTCATTTCAATCCTATAGTGTTTATCTTGGATTAGGAAAAAATCCTCAGGACTGGATATTATTAAAGGAAAGTTTTGAAAGAGTTGAAGAAGGGGTTTTAATTAATAATATTGATATGGATCCATATTCTAATTCGCATGTGAGTTTTCTTCTTTTAGTGAATAATGTTGAAGGTATGGAAGTTAGAGATAGGATTGATGTGGTGCTTTATGATGCGGATATTGTAGAGCCTATTGGAAGTGATTCTTATAAATTAGGGAAAATTGTAGATATTAAGGGAACTGTAAGAGGGAGATTTGATAGATATAGTGTTGAGTATGGTGTTTGGGAGAATGAGCAATTTCTTCCTGAAAGTTGGTCTTCTGAAGGAATTATTTTAGAAGGTGAGGGAATTGTTGGGGTGGATAATGGTCTAATCGCAAGGTGGGATACCTCTTTTATAGATTCAGATTTTTATACAATTAGAGTAGGTTTATTTTTAGGAGAATCTGTTAAATATTATTATGTTAAACAAATATATGTGGATGATAGGTTGAAGGAGGGGTGGCCAAGGATTATTCCTAATACTAGGTCTAGTGGATATCCTGCATTCTTTTTGGAACCGAATGTAATTGATCTTGATAACGATGGAGATAAGGAAATAATAGTTATTTCAGATGGAAATCCTCCAAAATTATATGTTTTTAATGCAGATGGTTCTGATTATCCTGGTTGGCCGATAGAAATTGATGGTTTGAAAGCATTTTTTAGGTATAATGAAAATGGGGTTGTTGCTGGAGATTTAGATGGGGATGGAATGGCTGAGATGATTGTTAATGGACAGAATAAAATTATGATCTTAAATCACGATGGAACTTTGTATAGAGAGACTGATGATAATACTTTATTCCCTGTTTCTAATGTAATCTCAGATATTGACAATGATGGTAATATGGAGATAATAAGGCGGTACGAAGTAAGTCGGGAGGGAAGGGAAATCGTGATAACAGATGTAAATGGTAATGTAAAGGAAGGTTGGCCAAAAAGGATATATGAAACTGATAATGGGAGAGGCGTTATTATTCGTTGTCTGTCTTGGGATACGCATCCATCTCCTGCTGTTGGAGATATAGATGGGGATGGATTTAAGGAAATAGTTGATTTCAGTTCTTTGAATCATTATGAGGATGATTGGGATATTAATGATCCGTTAGATAAATTTGAGTGTAGATCTCGTTTGCATGTTTTTAATATGGATGGTTCTTATAAAGAGGGATTTCCGGTTGATTTTAATGGGCGGGTTTTTGCTTCACCGATTATTGCAGATATAAATAATGATGGAGAGAGAGATATTATCTTGACTAATTCTGAAAATGGTCCGATTAGTTTCAGAGGAGGTGTTTTTGTTGTGAATAATGTTGGTAATATCATTATGGATTGGGAAATATTGGATGGAGCAAGAGTAAAGAATACTCCTTCAGTTGTTGATATTGACAATGATGGTAATTTGGAGATTCCATTATTTGTTGCATCCTATGGGGATGGATCAAGATCAAGTGCTAATATTCGGCAGCAGTTTCTTCTTAAAGGTGATGGAACAGTGGTTGATGGTTGGCCATATTCTAGGGGCATTGGTTATAATAGAAGGACTTCTGTTACAGGAAATATTGATTCTGATATGGATATTGAAATAGTAGGTGTGATGGGTAGTGGTTTTTATACATCTTCTAGGGTTTATGGAGGTGTTGTTGGGTTGGATATAGATGGGAAGATTTTGGAGGGGTATCCTTTGATTATAGGTAATCAACCTGATGCTGGGGCTACTATTGAAGATTTAGATGGGGATGGATTTAATGAAATTATTGCAAGTTCTTTTAATGAGTATGATCGGGGCAAAAAGGAAATTAAACATAGAGGTAGTGTTTATGTTTGGGAGACTGATGGGGTGGCTGATGATTCTGGTATGAGTTGGCCTATGTTTCAATATGACCCTCAACATACTGGATGTTATAATTGTAATACTGTGATAGATGATCCAGAACCTCCTATTCAAGGTGATGTTTATAAGTTTGAAGTTAGGGATTCGATTGGAGAAGTGGTTGCGTGGTTGGGAAGTGATGGGAATATTGTACTGAAGGGTAGTGTGAGTAAAGATTATTTTCCTTCTGGAGAGGCTTTGGTTGTTAAGGATAGTTTGGGTGATGTGAGTTCTTATATAGATGAGGAGGGTATGTTTTATTATACTGGTTTATTGACTGAGAATGCTTTAAGTTGTGAGGAAGTTAGTAGTGATGATGAATATGCAGTTAGTGTTAAGGGGGGAGATGGGGGTGTTGCTGGATATATTAAATATAATGGAGATGTTTGTTTGAAGGGGCAGATATTTATTAATGCTATATGATTTTGAAAGGAGGTAAAATATGAAAAGAAAATTAGAGTTTAAGGGATTGTTGAGGAATAATTTGTTGTCGTTGATAGTTATAGTTGGTGTTCTTGTCGTTGGAGGGGTTTTTGCTAGTGTAGTTATTGATAATGGGAATGTTAATTTAGGGGATGTTTTGTTTGTTGATTCTGATTCTGGTGAAGTGGGGATTGGGACGACAGCTCCAAACGCTATATTAGATATAAGCGATGCAACAAATGATAACCTAAGAATAGGAACGAGAACGGGTGAGATGGCAATCCACTCAGTTACAGATGCAGGAGCACACTCGGTTTTAGCGTTTGAAGGTAGTGAATTTAATTTCAGAACTGGTAATGTTGGAATTGGGACGACGAATCCTGCAGCAACACTGGATGTTCGAGGAGCAGGAGAAGTCGCTAGAATATATGGAGATGATGACTCAGGGTATATCCAATTTTTTGAACCAACTGGAAACGCGGCCAGAGGAATCATTGGCTATGGAAATAGTGGAATGATATTCACAGGGGCGTCAACTGATTCACTTGCAATTAGATCAAGTCGTGCAATGCATCTAGGGACTAATGGAAATAATATAGCCATGACTATTGATACTTCTCAAAATGTTGTGATTAATAGGAATCTAAATGTAAGTGGGAATATAATGGTATCAGGATGTATTATCTATAATGGAGGAGTATTAGGAAATTGTATTTAGATTATAAATAGACTGATAATTAGAATTTGGGTCATGAGTTCTAATGGATTTAGATGGTAGTGGGTGTGGTGAATATATATTGTTTTTTTCTTTTTGTGGTGGTGGCGGGAAATTTAATAGAAGTCCCAGTCTAAAGGCTGGGGCAGACGTCACATATTCTTTTAGTTTTTATTATTGGTGGATAAGAATTAGGTAAGAAGATTGAGAAACAAGAATCTATAGAAAAGTGGTTCTAGTTAAATTTATATAATTCTGTTTTCTGTTTTTATTATGAAAAAAGGATTATTATTAGGAATATCTTTGGTAGTCTTGGTGATGGTTGGATTAGTTTTGGCGGTTAATTATTTTGATAATGAAGATTTGGGCATGGGCATGATTGCAGATATTGGTGAGGGAGCAGATATGGTTCTGATAGAAGATATTGATGAAGATTTGGATATTGATGAAGATTTGGATATTGATGAAGATTTGGATATTGATGAAGATTTGGATATTGATCCTATTGCACATAATAACCTAAATGATAACGAGGATTTAAATCAAGATAAGAAAAATTTAAAAAATATTCCTCTAGTAGCTGGTAAAAATAAAGGAGGTTTTACTAATAATTTGGCAGGAGGATTTGTAAATATTATTAATTCATTTAAAAATCGTTTTCATAAGGCCTTTAAGCTTTTATTTGGAGCAGGAGGCATAAAAAAAGTAGGTGCTTGCAGTTCTAGATCAGATTGTATTGCTGGAGGATTTGTAGATCCTGCACCTTATTGTGATGCTAATTTTAGGGTAATGCCGAGAGTTTTTTGCTTTAATCGGGGAATGAAGACTGCTTATTGTGGGATACATAATGCAGGGATGAATAGGAGGGAATGTAATCCTGGTTTTTTTTGTAATGAAATAGATATTGATAATAACGGGATAATTGATAATGTTGTTTGTTCAAAGGGAGTTAATTGTAATGATAATGGTATTTGTGAATATGGAGAGGATATGGAAAAATGTGTGGATTGTAATCCTTTTGATCCAAAACCTCCCAAACCTCCAGGAATTCCTGATCCTGGACCGCCATTTTTGCCTGCTCCTGGGCCTGGCCCTGGACCTGCCCCTCCCGATTTTTCATGCAAGGTGTCTAAGGATTGCAGTTTGCCACCTACAGAAGATGAAGTTTCTTGCGAGGATAGGGATGGAGATGGAGTTGATGACGAATTAGTTAGAAAGAGGGCTTGCTGTTTGGGGGTGCGTCCAAATAAACAATGTAATGTTTGTGATAGGGTTAGTAATTGTAGATATGGTTGTGGATGGAGAGAAGATATGAATCCTCCAAAGATTTTTTGTTGTCCAAAAAATGATCCTTGTAATGAGCCTGGGTGTGATGGAGATGGCATATGTGAGGATGGAGAGATTCCTGGAATTTGTCCTGATTGTCCAACATGCAATCATGATGGGGTTTGTGATGTAGGTAGGGGAGAAAACGCACACAATTGTATCCCTGATTGCATAATTGGGCCAATTGAATGTTGCACTAATGAGGATTGTGGGCCAAAAACTTATGAATGTGAGGGAAACACAGCTATTTGGAGATTTCCTCAATGCAAAAAAATGTGCACACCTGATTCCAAATGTAAGGAAGGTTATATCAAATCAAATTGTAGTAACTTAGATAAGGTTTGTGAGATTGGGTCTGATGGAAAATCTAGATGTGTAGGTTCTGGAAATAGTCCTTCAATTATGCTTTCAAATTAGATAAAAAATAATTGTGGGAATTATCAAACTGCCCATGAGGTGCATTCTTTTGATATTTTTTGAGATTGTGAAAATTCCTAGAGAAGTAGAGGTTAGAAATATTAAAATGGTTATTAATTTTCCTTCCAGTGTGGGATCTGAGAATATTAATACTATGAAGATAATTATTAGGAGGATTATTGCAGATAATTTATTATAAGATATCTTATGGATGTTTTTTGCAATTATTTTTGAGATGTTTATTGTTAAAATGAAGGATAATAGGCCAGAGATTATTATTACTAGGAGGATTATTGTTAGGTTGTTTAAGGTTAGTTCAGGAATTATTTGTGAAATGGTTGCAGCAGCTCCAGTCCTTGTTTTATTTATTGAATAGAGCGCTATGAATGATAGGCCCATTACTATTGTGTTAATGGCCCCTAAGAGGAATAAAAATTCTCTTTGATCTTTTATATTTAAGAAAGATCTTCCAATTAATGCTGCTTGAGATGCACCAAGTCCTGGAAGAAATGCTGTGAAAGGAGATGCAATTATTGATGCTAATGAGGCCCTAGATATTGAATCCTTAGATAATTTAATATTTCTTAGAGGAGTTATTCTTTGTTCAGGAATTTTTGTTTTTTGTTTTATTGCAATTATTAAATTACTAGATCCAAATAATCCGGTTAGTAGTGGAAGCAATGGTTCTTTTATGTTGATATTTAATGTGGCTATTCCTAGAAATCCTGCTATTAGGAAAATGAATAATGCCCATAATTTTTTGTTTTTTTCGGAACCAATAAGGAATAATGAAATTGTAATTAATATGAAAGGCATTATTTTCTGGATAGATGGATAAAATTTGGGTAGTAGGAAAAGGAAGATTGGTGTGAATAGTAGGATTATTAATAGAGCTGTTAAACTTCCATATAGTGTGAATATTATTGCATAATAACCTCTGCCCCTTAGTAAAAGTTTGTGTCCTGGTAAAATGGATAGAAAAGAATCTTCATCTGGTGCCCCTAAGAAAATGCTTGGAATAAAATCCATGAAGGTATGTGTTATGGCCATAGATGTTATGAAAATAATTAAGACTATTGGAGAGGTTATTGATAAAATAAATGTTGAAACACTAAGTGTTATGATTGCTACTAAATTTATGTGGATTCCAGGGGTTAGGCCTGTCATGGTGCCGGCAAATAATCCTAACATAATTGCGATTATTTCTATTAACATTGTGGAAATTTATGTCTATTTTTATAGATTAGAAAAGCTTATATATTAGATTTTGTTTGCCGAATTATGGATTCAGATAATTTTTCTAATGATCTAAATCAAGATTCTTCTTTAACGAAAATTTTTAGTAGTGATGAAAAAATTGAATTTTATAATAGGGCCTTGGAAGAGATTAAGGAAAGAGTTAATGAGATTGATAGTTTAGTTTCTAAGATGGCTACGGTTGTCTCTGTTTTGAGAACTCATTTGCCATATTATTTTTGGTGCGGATTTTATTTTGCAGAGGAAGATGAAATGGTTATTGGACCTTATCAGGGATCTACTGCTTGCGCCAATATTGGTTATCAGGGAGTTTGTGGAACTGCTGCAAAAAAGAAAGAGAGCATTATTGTTCCTAATGTTCATGAGTTTCCAGGACATATTGTCTGCGATGAGAGATCTAATTCTGAGATTGTTGTTCCATTAATTGGAGAGAATGATATGGTTATTGCAGTGTTAGATATAGATTCTACAAGGTTAAAAGCATTTGATGATGTTGATAAGGATTTTTTAGAAAAAGAATTGATGCCTATTCTATTGAATAGTCATTAGATCGAAGATGGTAGAGTTGGATTCAGAGGATTATTATTTTAATGGTGAGGGGTTAATGGTTTTTACTGATAAGTATTTAAAAAAAAGAGGTTATTGTTGCGAAAGTAGTTGTAAGCATTGCCCTTATGGGTTTAATGATTAGTTGTTCTGAGGGGCAGATATATTTTTAAATGAAGATTATTAGAATTTAATGTATTGTAGGTGATTTAAATGGAAAATGGATCCAAGAATAAGAAAATTAGCACAGCAAACGGTAAGATATTCCTTAGAAGTAAAACCTGGGACAAATGTCATAATTAGTGGTGGAGAGGAAGCTAAGGAATTTATTTTAGAATTATATAAGGAAGTTATTTTGCAAGGAGCGCATCCTATTGTCAATGTGGGGTTGGATGGTATGAATGATTTTTTCTATAAATATGCTAATAAACAACAATTAGAGAAATTTCCAGATTTGCAAATGCATCAGATTAAGAATAGTCAATATTATATTGGAATTAATACTAGTGGAAATACTAGGGAATTGAGTAATGCAGATCCCAAGAAAATTATGATAAGGAAAAAGGTTACTAGGCCTATTGGAGATCATGTAGTCAATTCTGCAGATAAGGAAGAGGGTTGGATGAAGAGGGTTACTATTGGTTTTCCATGCATGGCTTTGGCCCAAGAAGCCGGAATGAGTTTAAATGATTATGAAAATTTTGTTTTTAATGCCTGTTTGATTGATTGGAAGAAATTTGGCAAGAGAATGGATAAATTGACTAGTGTTTTTGAAAAAGGTAATGAAGTTCATTTGATTGGAGATGGGGTGGATTTGAAGTTTTCTATTAGGGGAAAGAATTGTGTTTCAGATAAGGGAGAAGAGAATATGCCCGGAGGGGAAGTATTTATGGCTCCAGTAAGAGAGAGCATGAATGGAACAATAAGTTTTGATTATCCTAGGGTTGTTAATGGGAATTTAATAAGTGGTGTAAAATTAAGATTTGAAAAGGGAAAGGTTGTGGAATATAGTGCTGAACAGGGAGAGGAATTTTTAAATGAACTTCTTAATACTGATGAAAATGCTAAATATGTTGGCGAGTTTGGAGTTGGATGTAATCCTGGGATAAAACAATATACTAATGATTTATTGTTTGATGAGAAGTTGGATTGCACGATTCATTTGGCTTTAGGAATGGCGTATAAGCAGAATGGTGGTGGAAATGATAGTGCTATCCATGTAGATATTGTTAAAGATATGAAGAAGGCCAAGATGATTTTGGATGGAAAAGTTATCCAAGAGAATGGTAAGTGGAATGTATAGGGAATTTTAGTATAAAATTCTTTAATGTGAGAGATATTTATTCAAAACCTGCTATGGTTTCTGTTCTGATTTGCAATTTATTTTTGTATTTTTCTAATCTTCCTTGGATTTGAATTTTTTGATTTCTAGTTAAGTTTATTTTTTGATCTAATAAAATATCTATTGAGAAAGAGTTTTGAGTTATTGTTATTATTTGGAATTCTTTGTGATTTTGTATTTTAGTTATGGTTCCTGATGTTGATAGTTTTTTGTTTAGATGATTTAGGGTGACGTCTTTTATTTTTATTTGGGGATAAGGTAATATGTTTGTTAGTATTAGTAGGATTATTATTCCTAGTAGTGAAATTGATAGGGTTATTTTTGTTATTGATGGCATTATAGTTTGTGTAGAAAGATTTATTAAAGATTTTATGTTTTCTTGATAATGAATAAGTTTGAGTTGGCTATTAGAAATACTGCTGAGATAATTGGTGAAGAAGATCTGAAAAAATTGCTGAAAAGTAAGAAAAAACCCTGTGTTTATATTGGAACTGCTCCAACTGGAAGGCCTCATGTAGGTTATCTTATTTGGTTATTAAAATTATCTGATTTGTTGAAGGCAGGATTTTATGTGAAGGTTTTGATTGCAGATTTGCATGCCCTATTGGATGGAACTCCTTACGAGGTTTTAGAGAATCGGTATAAATATTATTCTGCTATCATTCCTGAAGTAATTAAGGCCCTGGGAGGGAATCCTGAGAATATGGAATTTATCAAAGGTAGTGATTTTGAATTAAAGGGAGATTATATGAAAGATTTGTTAAGGATGGCTACTAATGTTTCTGTAAGAGATAGCATGAAGGCGGCTAGCGATGTGGTTAAATTGGGAGATAATCCTAAGTTAGCAGGCCTAATTTATCCTTTGATGCAAGCATTAGATGAAGAATATTTGAAGGCAGATATGCAATTAGGGGGAAATGATCAAAGGAAGATTTTTGTTTTGGCTAGAGAGCAACATCTTAAATTAGGATATAAGCCAAGAATTGAGATGATGACCCCTATTTTAAGGGGATTGGCAGGTAAGAAGATGAGTGCGAGTGACCCCAATACTAAAATTGATTTTTTGGATGACGAAGAAACCGTTAAAAAGAAGATTAATAAGGCAGATTGCTTGGAGGGCGATTTAGATAATGGTGTAATGGAGTTTATGAAATATATAGTGATGGTTATTAAGAGTGATAATAAAGAGAAATTTAGGGTTGAAAGGCCTGAGAAGTTTGGAGGTAATGTCGAGTATGGTAATTATGGGGAATTGGAAAAGGATTTTGTGGCTAAGAAATTGCATCCAATGGATTTGAAGATTGCTTTGTCAAAAGAAATAAACCTGGTTCTTGGAAGAATTGATAAGAAGAAGATGGAAAGATTAGCTAAAATCGCATATAAATAATTATTCTGTAAAAAATTCAACTACGTCCCTATCCTTTACAATATGCTTTAATCCCACTTTTTGTCCTGTGAATTTACTAGAAGGCCCGGTTATTTTTGCATATTTTACCTTTTTACTATATCCATGAAGCACTTTTTCCGCTACATCTTTTAATGTGGATTTTGGGTTTAGGACTACTGGAACGCTATCTTGTTTGGTTCCTGGTTGTCTTGTGTAAACTCTTATTACATTGAAAGATTCTAGGATTTTTTCTTTTAATTCATCTATTCCCTCATCAGTTTTCGTTGAAACTAATGTGAAGTTATGTTTCTTTGTTTTAAGTGTAGCAGTTATTTTTCTTTTGTTTTCATCATCTTGTTGATCTATTTTATTAAAAATAATTATAATCTTTGCCTTTTTATTTAGATTTTTTATTGAATCCTGTATTGTTTTAATTTCGTGTATTTTTTCTACTACAATTAGTATGGTATCTGCCGAATTTAATAGGCTTTTGTCAAAATTTTCGCTTGCAATTGGAGGCATGTCAATTATTTGGATGGTGCATCCCTGAAAATTTAATGTTCCTTGTAATGGTTCATTGGTTGTGAATCCATAACTTGCTATTTTTGGGGCTGCGTTTGTAATAGCCTTTAATATTGATGATTTTCCTGAATTTGTAAGTCCTAAGAGGATTGCTTGCATATCTCCTTTTTTTATTCCCTTTTTACCTGATTTTTTTGCTTTTCTAGCAGATTCGGCCTTTAATTTTTTGTATCGTGTTCTAATGTTTTTTCTTAAGTTTTCAGCCCCCTTATGGGCAGGCATATGCCTCATCATTTCTTCTAAGGCTAAGATTCTTTCTTCATCGGTGCTGGCTGCATGAAATTTTGATTCTGCTTCTATGTATTCTGGATGTGCATTGATTGGCATAGGTTTATTAATGAATTGCATTTTAAAAATTTATTGAGTTTATTAGAATATGGATAAAAATTTTTTTAATAGGGAAGCAGACGTTGTTGCAAGAGATTTATTGGGGAGAGTTATTGTTAGGAATATTGAGGGTAAGGAATTGAAGGCTAAAATAGTTGAAACAGAGGCTTATTTTGATGAAAATGATCCGGCTAGTAGGGCCTGTCAGAATGGAGATTTACGAGAAACTATGATGATGGAGCCTGGAACTATTNTNGTTTATGGNGTGCATAATAATTGGTTGATTAATTTTGTTACAGGAAATNTTGGNAANGCTAGCGCTGTTTTAATAAGNGCTNTTGAACCNTTNAATTTTGAGGGTAANGGAAATGGNCCNGGATTATTAACAAAAAGCTTAGAAATAGATAAAANNNATCATAAGAAGNATGTTTTNGATAATGGNNAAATTAANATTGAATCTTATGNAGATAATTTNTTTGANNTTNNTAANAGNTTTAGGATAGGGGTTACNAAAGATTTAGAAACTCCTATGAGGTTNTATATTNANGATAATAAATTTGTTAGTAGNAAATAGATGGTAAAGAAACTNGGAATATTATTTAGTGGAGGGAAGGATAGTATGTATGCAGCTTGGTTGGCTAAGAAAGAAGGATATAAAATTAGTTGTTTAATAAGCATTGTTAGTGAAAATGAGGAAAGTTATATGTTCCATACCCCTTCAATCAGAAGGGTAGAAGAACAGGCAAAATCTATGGGCATTCCCCTGATTATTGTTAAGACTAAAGGTAAGAAAGAAAAGGAATTAATTGATTTAGAGAAATCTATTAAATTGGCTATAAAAGATTATGATATTGAAGGAGTGATTAGTGGTGCTGTTGAGAGTGTTTATCAGGCTTCAAGAATTGAAAAAATATGTAATAAGTTAAAAATTGCATGTTTTAATCCATTATGGCAAAAGAATCAATTAGAATTATTGGAAGATTTGATTAAAAATAAATTTGAAGTGATTGTTGTAGGGGTTTTTGCCTACCCTTTTGATGAAAAATGGTTAGGAAGAAAGATAGATACGAAATTTATTAATGAAATTAAGAAATTACAAGAGAAATATAAGATAAATGTTGCGGGAGAGGGAGGAGAATTTGAAAGTTTTGTTTTAAATTGCAGTTTATTTAAGAAAAGACTTAAAATTAAGGATAAAAAAATTAAAGGTAGTAAAAATAGTTGGAGGATGGATATTAAATTAGAATGAAAAATATATTATTGATTGATATTTGTAATGAAAAATTAGGATTTTATGAATTTGTAAAACCTATTAAAGATATTTTAATAAAAAATAATTTTAAAGTGATTATTAAGCATTATACTAAATTAAGAAAAAGAGATTTAGAAAAAATTAGTAAGGTAATTATTTGTGGGACTGCCCTTTATGACGATAAATTTATTGAGAATATTGATAAATTTAGATGGTTAATTGATTTGGATAGGCCTGTTCTGGGTATTTGTGGAGGGATGCAGATAGTTGGGATGGTTTTTGGTGGAAAGTTATGTAGGGGAACTGAAATTGGGTATTATAATGAGAAATTTGATAATAATTTTTTGGGATTAACTGGAAATCAGGAAGTTTATCATTTGCATAATAATTATGTGGACTTTTCTAATCTAGATTTTGAAATTTTTGCAGGTAATAAAATTGTTCAGAGTGTTAAACACAAAGAAAAAGAGATTTATGGGGTTTTATTTCATCCAGAGGTTAGGCAGAAAGATATGATTTTGAATTTTTGTAATTTGAAGTAATTTTTATAATGTAAAAATTCAAAGAATCTTTAAGACAAAAAGGTTTAATAAAAGAACTTGTTTAGTTATGGGATGGTAAAAGGTGCTGAATTTTCTAGAAAGGTTTTAGATAATGGATTAACAGTTATTCATGAAAGGAGAAAAATTCCCGTGGTTGCTACGGCTAGTAGTGTAAGGTATGGGGCGCAATATGAGTCTGAAGATATTAAGGGAATTAGCCATTTTATAGAACATTTAGTGTTTAAGGGCACTAAGAAAAGGAGGGTTGATGAGATTCCAAGGGAGGTTGAAAGTAAGGGAGGTATATTGAATGCATTTACTGGAGAAGAGATTACTTGTTTTTGGAATAAGATGCCTAGTAAGCATTTTGAGTTGAGCGTAGATATTGGGAGAGATTTAGTAACTAATCCTTTGTTTCAGAAAACTCCTTTAGAAAGGGAAAGAAAGGTGATCTTGGAAGAAATTAAGATGTATCATGATAATCCTAGCACCTTTGTCTTAGAAAAAATAAAGGAAATGTTGTATGAAGGGCCTTTTAATATGTCCATTGCAGGTACTGCTAAGACTGTTAATGGATTGTCAAGAAAAAAGGTTATTGATCTTTATAGTGATATTTATGCAAGTAATAACATGATTTTTAGTGTTGTTGGAGATGTTAGTTGGGATAATGTTTTGAATGAGGCCAGGAAGTTTTCTAATAGTAAGAGGGAGATTAGAAATGTTGATATTGTTTTAAGAAACGGCGAAGAAATTCATAAAAGAAAGGGTATTGACCAGGCTCATGAGGTTATTGGTTTTCATATGCCTAAGCTTAATGATAAGAATAGGTATGCTGCAGAGGTTTTTGATGGTATTCTGGGAGGGGGCATGAGCAGTAGGTTATTTCAGGAAGTTAGAGAGAAGAGGGGATTATGTTATGCTGTTAAGAGTAATTTAGAACAATCTAAAGATTATTCTTATGAAATTATTTATGTGGGAACCACAAAAGATAAAATTCAAGAAGTTAAGAAAATAGTTTTGAAAGAAGTTAAAATGCTGAAAGATTTGAAGTTAAGTGATTTGAATGAGGCTAAAGAGAGATTAATTGGTTTAAGGGAGATTAGTAAAGAAAGATCTGATAGTACTATGTTTGATTTGTTACAGGAAGAATTAGGGGGAAATGCTAATAAATATTATGAATATGAGGAAAATATTGCCAAGGTTAAATTAAAAGATGTTCAAGAATTAAGCAAGTTGAAAGGCAATAGTTTTGTTGCACTAGTGCCTGCTTAAATAATTTTAAAAATAAAAAATAAACTAGTTTATTTGAAAACTTTTACTAATAGCCAAAGTCCTGATAGTCCAATTAACCAATAAATAATGTTTCCTATCATTGATTCTGGACCTAAAACTTTCTCTATCAAGTTCCAATCAAAGCTAAATAATGCCCAATTAATTGCTCCGACTGCAGCAAGAATTGTAGCTGTTTTTTCTAATCCTGTCATTTTTTACCTCCTTTTTCCTTTTTTGATTATATGATAAGTAGGGGATGCTCTTTTATATAGCTTTTGGTCAAGGGAATTTTTAAATAGAGGATTTGTTTAGATTAAGAATGCAATTAGTTAGAGTTAAATTAATAGAAGAAGGAAATGAAGGTTGTGAGTTGGCCCCTGTGGAGATAATGAAAGAACTTAGAAATATTANNAANATTNATGTAGATAANTTGAATCTTGAAGAGATTCATGTTGATTTGAATAATTTTGATGAGGCAAATCATTTAATTTTTGAGAATTCTAAGGAGTTATTTGAAATGAATGATAGGTGTTTTTTTATTGGNGGAGANAATAGTATCAATTATTCATTAATTAAGGGGTTTGATAAGGTTGTNAATGGGTTGTTGGTAGTTTTTGATGCNCATACNAATTGTGATGAAAATGGATGGATTAGAAGGCTAATTGAAGGAGGATTTAATGGAAGAAGNGTAATTTTAATTGGTTGTAGAAATATTGGTGATAATGAGCTTAAATTTATCAAAGAAGAAGAGATTAATTTGATTAGNATGGATGTTTTAAATGAGGATTTGGAGGGTGTTTGTGATATGGTGATGGGGCGAGTAAAAGATAGTAAGGGATTCTATGTTAACTTTAGTTTAAATTGTATTGATCCAGGCTTTGCGCCAGGGGTTTGTTGTTTAGAAAGTGGGGGAATTAGTGCTAATGATTCTTTATATTTTGTTAAAAGATTAAAATTATTGCAAAATTTTAGGGGATTNGGTGTTGTAAATTTAAATCCAAGTAAAGATTTTAATAGGATGAGTATTAATTTNGGTGCAAGATTNTTNGGAAGNNCAATTTTGTAAGGTAATGGGNTATTTTTAGAAGATTTTTTTATTNTTATTAGAGTTTTTTCAGCTTTATCCTCGAGGATAGGCCTATTTTGAGTGTAGTGCAATTTTAATTTATCTATTCNTGATGATTTTTTCTANTTTTTTTTTAATGAATTTTTTTCAAAACTTTTCTTAAATTTTTTNAAAGAAAGGTTTATTAAGACAAATATTTTTCAATTTGTTAGATGGTTTTGATAAAAAATTTTTTAAGGGGNGGTTTAGACTTTGAAAATAAATTGGTTTTTACTTTTAATTACCATTTTTTTCAGAAAGGATTTATTATAAAGCTTTAAATAGGTAAATCTATAGTATACTATATAGTGTAAGATATGGTATACCATAGTTTGAGTGAGGAGATAGTAGGGATCCTTAAAAAAGAAGGTGCTTGTAGTAGGGAGGAGCTTGCTAGTAAGCTTGCAGAAAAACCTAATCGGGCTATTTTAATGGGTTATTTGAGGTGTTTGGTTGATCTAGGTGTTATTTGTAGTAAGGATGTAGGCCGGGCTAAATTATATTCTCTTAAGGGAGGTATAAAATGATTAATCTAAAATTAAATGTAAAAATTAAGGTTATTCTTTTAATATTGATGTTTCTTTTACTTTATTCTAGTCTTGGCCAGAGTGTTGATGAGGTGATTATTCATAAAAATAGTATTTCTTATTCAAGATTTCATTCTTTTACAGGGTTAGTAGTTTCTGCAACTGATANNNTGGATGAATCTGTAGTTGAAAGTTTTGATAACGAATTGGATTTGGAAATAAAAGAGCCCTTGAATGATGGTGAAACTGGAAATGGTAATGAAAGAATGGACTTTAAAATTGATGGAGGATTAAGATTGTATTTTGATTTGTTGAATTATAGTGAATTTGTCGAAACTAGTGGGGAGGTTTTGATTGAAGAGGGGATGGTTGAAGAATCTGAAATTATTGATTTAAATGAAAATGGGAGCAATTTTAAAGAAAATGAAGAAATACTTGAAGAAACCACAAATAATGAAACTGATTCTGCGGAAGAGGTAGTTTTTAACTCAGATGATGTAAATGAAATGAATTCTTTGGAAAATAAAGGCGAATCAGTTAGAAAAGGTATAACTGGAAATATTGTTAAATTTTTTAAGGGTATTACTGGGAATGTGGTTGAGGGAGATATAGAATTAAATTTTGAGGAAGTGGATGTTAACAAAGTTAGAGAAAATATTGGAAATTTAGATGAGGGGTTAATTGAATTTATTGAAGATGAGGCTGTTTTGAGTTTAGATAAACAAGAATTCAATGTAGAGGTTGATGAAATTGCTGCTAAGGAGAGTAATGTTGATTATAAATGGGGTTATAATGTTGAGTTAAAAGATTTGAATTTTATGGCTAAGATTGATGTTACCTCTGGTAAAAATATTGTGCAGTATGATGAAAGCAGTTTGCTTATTGATGGAAATTTATTAAGTTTTAAGGATTTGGTGGATTCTGGCTATAATGTTCGGTTTGAAACTCCTTTGTTAGCTATAGAGGGTAATAATTTGTCTGATTTGGAAGTGAATTTGGAAGAAAATAGTACTTTAGATATTGAAATAAGTAATTTTACCTCCCCTAATATTGCTAAGGATAATGAAAGTGAAGTAGAAGAAGTAGAAGAAGTAGAAGAAGTAGAAGAAGTAGAAGAAGTAGAAGAAGTAGAAGAAGTAGAAGAAGTAGAAGAAGTAGAAG
>NZCB01000032.1 GCA_002688165.1 Candidatus Pacearchaeota archaeon
AGATTTAAGTCCTAGTTAAATTAATTAGTTCCAACCATTTATTATCTGATTTCAATTCTAAATTTGGACAAGCTAATTCGTAGGGACAACATTTAACTTTACAATGCCCGTATTTAGTAAACTTTAAATACCCCTAATATCTGGAATAATTACCTGCAAGTGCAAGCGTTGAGCAGAAGTTAATTACTTCTGCAAATAATAAAAACATGATAAGTAAAACAAAAATATCAAAGAGAACAAAGGCTAAAACTAATCCTGAAATAATGGAGGCTATTAATTTGGCTAAGAAGAATGATTTGCTAGATTTAGCTAAGAAGCTTTCTGCCCCTAGAAGTCAATATCGGAATGTTAATTTAGATGAGCTTGAGAAGAGTGAGGGAGATAAAATTGTTGTTGTTGGAAAAGTTTTGGGAAGTGGAGAGATTAAAAGAAAGATAGAGGTTGCAGCATTAGGTTTTTCTGATAGTGCTAAAGATAGCTTAAATAAGGCTGGTTGTGATGTTAAAAGTATTAAGATGGCTATTGAAAAAAATCCAAAAATGGAGGGAGTTACAATACTATGAGTAAAATAATAATTGATGGGAATGGAGCAGTTTTTGGAAGAATTTGTAGTTTTGCTGCTAAAAGGGCCTTAGAGGGTAATGAAATAATTGTTGTAAACTCAGAGAAAACAATCATGACAGGAAATAAAAAAGATATAATTGCAAAATATAGTGCTATTAGAAAAAAGGGAGGGCATTCTCAGAAGGGTCCAAAATTATCTAATGTGCCGCATATGATATTGAAAAGAGCTATTAGAGGGATGTTGCCAGACCATAGGAAAGGGCAAGGTAAAGAAACTCTTAAAAGAATTAAGTGTTATGATGGAATGCCTGATGAATTTAAAGATGAAAAGATGATTAAAGTTAATGCTCCAAAGAAATTAAAATTTATGGAATTAAAAGAATTGGCAAGTAAAATATGATAGATAAAAATAAAACAACAGTTAGTGGAAAGAGAAAAACGGCTATAGCTAAGGCTACCATAGAGAAGGGTAATGGGATTATTTTGATAAATAAGATACCTGTTGATAATCTGGATTTTTTTAAGAAATTAACAATTAATGAGCCAATTGAAATTTCAAAAAAAATTCTTGGAAATTTTAAGTTTGATATTAGTGTTAATGTTAAAGGTGGTGGAACTGAAAGTCAGATAGAGGCTAGTAGATTAGCTATTGCTAGAGTTTTAGTTGAATTTACCAAAAATGATGAATTGAAAAAAGCTTTCATAGATTATGATAAGAATTTATTGGTTGCAGATACTAGAAGAAAAGAACCTAACAAGCCTGGAGATAGTAAGGCTAGAAGTAAAAGGCAGAAGTCTTTCCGTTAGATTTATTAACAATCTTCATTTTATAATCTAAAGAGTGTGAAGATATGGCTATAGAAATTTTGCAAGGAACGTTGAATGTTTTTCCTGATGATCAGAAAGTTTTGTTTAGTTTGATTATTTATACAATATTAATCTTGATGTATAGCATATTTATCTGGAAATTCTATAGGTTCTTGGCTAGTAGAGATATTATCCAATTAAATTTAAGTCAATATAATTACTCAAATCATCCAATAATAGAGAAGATTGCAGCAATAGGGCTATATGCATTAGAATATTTGATAATATTGCCTTTTTTGGTTTTCTTTTGGTTTTCGATACTTTCAATCTTCTTGTTAGTTTTATCTGAATCCCAGAATACATTACAAATATTGTTAATTTCTGCCGCAATAATCGCTTCTACGAGAGTAACCTCCTATATTAGTGAGGATTTATCAAAAGATTTGGCAAAGATATTACCATTTACAATACTTGCAGCATTTATTTTAGGGTCTAGTTTTTTTAATGTAGAGGGAG
The DNA here is from genome assembly GCA_002688165.1 of Candidatus Pacearchaeota archaeon. Taxonomy (GTDB): domain Archaea; phylum Nanobdellota; class Nanobdellia; order Pacearchaeales; family GW2011-AR1; genus ARS1285. Next base: position 1,888 of record NZCB01000032.1, read on the forward strand.
TGATAGATAAAATATCTCAGATTCCTAGTTTGTTTGATAATATAGTTACATTTGTTGTTTTTATTTTCATTATAGAATTTATTTTTAGATTATTATTTTCTATTTTTCAGTTTGTTAAATCTAAGGATGAAGATGAATTATAATTCAAAACCTAAAACCCTAATATCAGGAGATAATAAATAAACCCTGTCCTCTTTTGATCTTAATCCCCTATATATTTTTTGGGTTAATTCTCTTTTTGCCTTATCCATGTAAAAGCTCATAAAATGTTCAGGATTTGTTTTTTTAAGGATTTTCCAAAATAAGGAAGATATATTTGGATAAGGAAATCTTGAGATTATTATTGAATTGCAAGTTTCTCCAGGAAAGTCTATACCTCTGTTGCATCTAGTGGTGTAAAGTACAGGAAACTTTTTATCCTTGAACTCCTGAATTCTATTCCCCATTGGATCAGCATTTTGTTCCATTTTAATTTCGTTTTGAGTAGGCATAACTAAATTGTAAGATTCTTTTTCAAGTTCGGTGGGTAAATCTTGGAAGCTAGTTAAATGAACTAAAGTAGGTGGCTTAGCAGATTCTATTGTTTTGGAGAAAGTTTTAAGAAACCCCTCTCTTGAAATTTTTCCGGATTGAAAATTAGCATATTTGCAATCTAATTCATATCCGTTTTTTAATTTTATTAAATTTCCCTGAGTACTAATTTCTGCATCTATTATTTTAAAATTTTCTAAATTGTAGATATTTCTTAAAACATAATCTGAATGAATTGTTCCAGACATCATAACGATGATTTTGTTTTTCTCTGTCAATTCCTTAAATCTTTTTTTAAGATTGGTAGTTATTAGGCTTATATTTATATCATTCTCAATTTTTTCTGCTGAGAAATAGGTCTCATCTAAAAAATCGTAAAAAATTCTTGATATTTCATCTACCTGGAAAAGGTAATTTGATTCGTCAATCTCAGTTTCCCTTAGAAAATCATCATTTTGCAATAATGTTTTTATAAGGTCTTCGATAATTGTTCCGCTAACCTTAAATATCTCATTAGATCCTAAATATTTCCTTCTTATGGTGTTTGTTATGTCTGTTAATTCTAACAATATTTTTTTTGTTTCTTCTGATTCTGAAAATATAGTATTTAATGCAAAGGAGAGCCTATTCAAACTAATTCTCTCTTGATTTGCAAAACTATCTAAAAATTCGTCGCATTCATCAATTATCTCCAACTCAGTTTCAGGTTTACGATCCATCAAAGTTTCTAATTTATATTTTAAACTATTGAATATAATAACGTCTGCTTGATCATATGCATGATATTGTTCATAATATTTGCAGCCAGGTTTTCTTTGAAAGATGGTAAATCCGATATTATTCATCCCCCTGTATTTGAATTTTTTTGAATCTTGGAATTTTTTAATATCATATTCGTCTGGCAAAATTGGAGACCAGTAAGGGCACGTAGGAGCAATCGACATTCTTTTGACCTCATTTATCGAATTGAAATTGGAATTTTTTATAGAAGGATTTTGTTTTATATAATCTTTAATTACTGCAGAATTTTTATCTTTAATTTCAATTTTACAAGGCAAGAATTTATTGTCTGCAGAATTATCTTCTTCATTAATAGGTTTTATTCCTGCAAAAATATCTGAGATTTTTGTATCTTTTTCTCTTATGACCCTTTGGGAAGGTTTTTCTTCTAAAAATTTGCATGAAAAATTTTTTCTACCCAATATTGAAGAAATTTTTAATTTCTTATTATCTTTTAAGATATATTTTTTCTCTGCGTAATCTTTGATATATTGTTCTTGAAGAGATTTTATTGGAACCACTATAGATGTTTTTCCAAAATGTTTTGCTAAATTTAGGGCTATTGCAGACTTCCCCGTGCCACAAACTCCTTTGATGAAAATAATCTTATATCCCTCCTCTGTCGCACTTATAACCTCCTTCACGACATCTTCTTGTGATTTTCCATTAGAAAATTTTAAGGGAGCTAATAGTTGATCATTTTCATATAGGGACCAAGTCATAGGAACTCCTGCAGAGATTGTTTAGTAAATTCGGGGCATTTGCTTTTATATTCGCACCAATTACAAAGAATGGATTTTTTAGGAGGAAATTCAGAAGTTGCTTCTACTTTTTTAATTAGTTTTAATATTTCTTTTTTTAATTGCTGTAATTGTTCAATAGTTCTTATGGAGGTTAATTCTTGATTACTGTCTAAAAAATGCCAAACTAATTTTACATCTTTAACATCTTTGAAAGTCTCCCTTACTCCCAAAGAATAGAGTGCTAGTTGCCTATCTTTATCTAAATCTTGTTGTCTTTTTATAGCCCCAGTTTTATAATCATGAATTTCAAAAACATTAGTTTCTGGATGATGAACTAAACGATCTATATACCCCATCATTTGATATTCTCGATTTCCATCTAATGAGATATAGATTTTCTTTTCAGTTTCTATTGTATTGTCCTTAAAAGGGGAATGTTTTAAGAAATAATTTATTAAAAATTTTATTCCCTTGTTAAAATAAGTTTCTGAAGTTACGTTTTCTTTTACTATCTTCATATCTGATTTATATTCTTTGTTCCAGGCCTCTGCAAAATATTTTATTACATCGTCCAAGGTTAATTCTCTTTCAGGGTGTTTGTATATCCATTCTAGAGTGTCGTGAACCATGCTACCTAAGAAGGCCTCTATGGATTGATCAAAATCAGGCGGAATTCTCTTTATGTACCTATATTCATATTTTTGAGGGCATTGTTCAAATGTAGATAGCCTTGAATGCGAGTAGATTGTCATTTTTTCACCTTTGGTATTAGATTGATAATTAATTGCTAATAAAAAGATTTCTATGATTCTGGATCATACTTCCCCTCATTCCTATAATAAAACTCGTCCATTAATCTAATTAAGGATTCTGTTGGGATCATCCTTGATTTTCTGGGCCAATTTTTAGTTTTGTTAAATAAATGCATTCCTGCTAAACAATATCCAATGGTATCTGCTCTTCTTACTGCAACAACATTTTTGTCTGCATTTCTTTTAAATGTATGGGGGATGTCTTTTAATCCAGATTGATGAAGATTTCTTCTTAAATTATTATGGATATCTGTTGAAATTGTTGGGCCATCCATTTCATCAGCAATTAAATAGGTGTTTTTCGTATTTAAAAAAGGATATTTTAATAAAAATTGCAGGGTTATTTTTGTTATTGCTTCTGCTTTTAAAATTGGTAGGGGATTCTTGGTTGTTGCTTGTTTAGTAATTAATGTATAAAAAAAATCGGGGTGTTCATCTAAATATTCATTGCCTCTTTCTAAATTTCTTTCCAAATTCCCTCCATCTCCAAATGCCCATCCCTTTCCCTCATATCTAGCAGATCCATAATTTGCCCTGTTTGGATCTTCCATCATGTATCCAGTTACAATTGTTGAATTTTGATAGTAGGGATTGGAAGATTCTATACTCATTCCATTGTTGGTTTCATCTATTCCAATAATGAATTTCTTCCTAATCCTATTTATTTTTCTTGGAAACATGGAAATTTAAAATAAAGGTCTTTTAAAAATATTATTATAGACTATCTAGAGGGCTATCTATTTTTTTTAATTCTGCGGAAGAAACATGGGCATAGATTTGAGTGGTAGTAAGTGAGGAATGGCCTAGGAGGACCTGTATTTTTCTTATGTCAACCCCATTTTCTAAGAGATGTGTTGCAAAGGAATGTCTTAGAGTATGAGGGTGCACGGATTTTTCTATTCCTGCCTTTTTGGAAGTTAGTTGTACAATTTTTTGGATGTTTCTTGTTGTTAAAGGATTTGTTTTTGAAAATAAATAGGTGTAATCTTGATGTTTCATTAGGAATTTTTCTAGTTTTTTGGATAATCTTTTTGAAATTATAAACATTCTATCTTTCTTTCCTTTTCCCTCTCTTACCCATCCGATATTTTCATTGAAATCTAGATCTATTGGTTTAAGATTAACTATTTCTGAGACTCGGAGCCCGGAGGAGTACAAAAGTTGAAGGATTAGATTGCTTTTTGTTGTTTTTGTTGCCTTAACTAATTGTTGGATCTCATCTTTAGTCAGGACTAGGGGTATTTTCTTTTCGTTTTTTGGACGTTTAATTCCTGCAGTAGGATCTTTTTGTAATAAAGAGGTAAATGAAAATTTTATTGCTGCTAAGAATAAAATTGTTGAGCTTGATGATTGAATGTCCATTTTATTTGCTAAGAAATTTTTTATGTCTTGTTGTTCTATTTCAGAGGGTTGTTTTTTTGAATAATTGAATAGTTTCTTGTTGGAGTCTAGATAGTTTCTTAGGGTGTAAGGGGATAATTTTGCTATTTTTATCTCTGTTTCTAAATTTTGTAGAAATTCTTGTTGATTCATATTCTTAATTGTGCGAACTTCTTTATAAAAGTTTATAATGTTACTGGCCAGAGTATAGTAAACATTGTTTTGTAATTATAATCTCATAAGATATGCTGACTACTCTAAAATGAAAGTCTAATAAACAAAAGGTTAAAAAGATTAAAGCTTTTCTGAAAGTATAAAAAGGTGATTTTCTATGCAGACTGAGGAATATTTAAAGGGGCAAATTAAAAAGAACCCTAGAGACCCCATGACCTATTATTACTTGGGCAAGGAGTTGATGGGCAAGCCTTTGAAGAGTATTGAATCGCTTACATTTATTGAAAAATTGTTTAAGCAATCTATTAATTTAGGGCCCCATTTATGGGCTCCAAAAATTATGTTGGGAGAGCTTTTGTATAAGATGGGGAGATTAAAAGAAGCTGAACCTTATTTTAAGGAAACGCTTAAGGCAGGATTAAGAGATTCTTCCTCAGTTAGAGAATATTTAACAAAATGTTTAAGTCAAAGTTCGCAGCCAGGAGGCAATCATCAAGTTTCAAAAAGGGATTCATTATATTTATTTGAAAATAATGTTAGAGAGTTTATTAGAAATTTATTGGAAGAGAGTTATGGGTCTAATTGGTGGAGGAAGGGAGTTCCACAAAAAGTTAGGGCAAAGTGTGCTTCAAGAAGAGAAGAGGGATTAGAAGAGGAGAGAGAGGTTGATCTTTTATTATTTGCAGATTTTTATGATTATAGATTAATCATAGAGGGCAATAAGACAATATTTTCAAGTTTTATAGATACAAAGGATTGGTGTAGTAAGTTGCAGGAGATGGAACCAATTAGAAATGCTATAGCCCACAATAGGCCTTTAACAAATGCGCCAATCAGGGTTAGAGATTATCATTTTAGTTTTCAGAAGGTTATTGATAAGGTTAAGGGGAAGGTTTGATGAGAATATTATTGGTGGTACTTATAATCTTGTTTTTGGGTTCTAGTTATTTGTTGGTAGATAATTTGGATAGTGTGGGAAGTGTTATTGAAATTGATAAAAATGAAGAGGCTTTTGTTTCAAAGGTTATTGATGGTGATACTATTGTTGCGAATGGAGAGCATATTAGATTATTAGGAATTGATGCTGATGAAAGAGGATATGATTGTTATGAGGAAGCTAAAGAACAAATGGAAAAATGGGTTTTGGATAAAGAGGTTGTTTTAGAAAAAGATAAAACTGATAAAGATCAATATGGAAGATTGTTGAGGTATGTAATTTTAGGTGGAGAGAATGTGAATATTAAATTGGTAGAAGAGGGATTGGCTGTTGCGAGATTTTATAGAGATCGTGAGTATGAGGGTGAGATTTTGTTTGCTGAAAAGGTTGCTAGAACAGCTAAAATAGGGTGTAAATGGGCTTAAATTAAGGGTTAGTATATAAATGGAGGATTACTATTATATAATGAATACATATATTAATTAATTGCTTTGGGGGTTGATTTTTATGGAAAAGAAAATAGACTGGACCGTTTTTTTATTTATATTAGGATATCACGTACTATTGATTGTATTTTTGCAAATTTATATTTTTAGTAAAGGGTTGCCATCAAAGGAAATTTTGTATTCTTTCTTAATTTTATTTATTGCAACAGGAATAAGTATAACTGCAGGATATCATAGATTCTATTCCCATAAATCTTATAGGGCAAATAAGCTTCTTGAATCGATATTATTATTTTTTGGCACATTAGCGTTGCAAGGGAGCGTGATCTCTTGGGCTCATGGCCATAGGTTGCATCACAGTCATGTAGATACTGAGAAAGATCCCTATTGTATTAAAAAAGGATTTTTATTTGCGCATGTGGTTTGGTTATTTTATCTGCCCGAACCAATTAAGAAAGAGGTTGTTTCTGATTTATATCAAAAAAAATATTTGAGATTTCAGCATAAATATTATAATTTACTTGCAGTTTCATTAAATGTTTTTCTTGCTTTATCTTTAGGTTTTTTGTTTGGAGATGTTTTTGGAGGATTTGTATTCTTGCTTCTTTTTAGAATTTTTGCCACACACCATACTACCTGGTTTATTAATTCGCTGGCACATACTTGGGGAAAACAGAGTTTTTCTAAAGAATTATCTGCAGTAGATAATTATATTATCGCATTATTAACTTTTGGAGAGGGTTATCATAATTTTCACCATACATTTCCTACAGATTATAGGAATGGTATTAAGTGGTATCATTTTGATCCTACCAAATGGTTGATCTGGATATCCTCAAAAATTGGTTTAGTAAAGGGATATTCTAAAGTTAATAATAAAATAATTTATGAAAGAATAAAATCTGAGGAGAAATTACATGTTCTCCATTAAATGAGAAACTAAATAACCTACAAATACACCCACAGTTAGGCCATAGAAACTTGTTTGGGCTGCAGTAATTACTGCTCCAATTAGTAATGCTATTACAATAATTCCTTTCCAAAATTTTCTTTTATTAAATTTCTTGGAAGTTTTTTTCCTCTTTTTCATTTATTAAATAAGCATTATTAGAATTTAAATGTTTCCCTTAAATTTGGCAGAGATAGATTATTAAATAGGCAACCATAATTAAGGTTATGAAAATTCCTAAATCTCTATTGATTATCTTATTAATTCTTATTGGAGGGATTGTTTTTTATTTATCTATAGATAATAATCAAAATGATTATAAGCTTAGTCTCACTGAGTTAAATGAGATGATAAAAGGTGGAAAATATAAGAGGGCAACTTTTTCAGGCGGTTGTTTTTGGTGTAGTGAGTATGATTTTGAGAAGAGAGAAGGAGTTATAGAAGTTATAAGTGGATTTGCAGGAGGTAGTGAAAAGAATCCCAGTTATAAGGATGTTGCCTCAGGCAAAACAAGTCATAGAGAGGGGGTTCAAGTAATTTATGATCCTAAAAAATTAGATTATAATATTTTATTAGATTTATTTTGGAGGCACATAGATCCTACGGATGAGGGCGGTCAGTTTGTAGATAGAGGTTTTCAATATACTTCTGCTATTTATTATGAAGGTGATGAGCAAAAGAAATTAGCCGAAGAGAGTAAAAAAAGATTAGATGCTAGTGGAAGATATGATAGTAAGATTGTTACACCAATTTTAAAGTTTACAACATTCTATCCTGCTGAAGAATATCATCAAGATTATGGTAAAAAGAATCCCATAAAATATAAGTTTTATCGACGAGGATCTGGAAGAGATCAATATATAAACAGTGTTTGGGGAGATGAAAAAGATGTTCAAACAGTGTCTAAACAGTTTGTAAAACCTAGTAAAGATCAATTGAAGAAAAAGTTGACAGATATCCAATATAGGGTCACTCAGGAAGATGGAACTGAAAGGGCATTTGAGAATGAATATTGGGATAATAAAGAGGAGGGAATTTATGTTGATTTAATTAGTGGAGAGCCGTTGTATAGTTCTACTGACAAATATAAATCTGGGACAGGATGGCCTAGCTTTACTAAACCATTAGTTAAGGAAAATATTGTTGAGAAAGAAGACAGAGGTTTTTTGTTTAAAAGAATTGAGATAAGAAGTAAGAAAGCAGATAGCCATTTAGGGCATGTGTTTAAGGATGGTCCTAAGGATAAGGGTGGTTTGAGATATTGTATGAATAGTGCTGCTATGAGGTTTGTGCCTAAGGCTGATTTGGAAAAAGAAGGGTATGGTGAGTTTTTGGAAGAGTTTGAGTGATTAATAATCTCCATCCAATTCTTTCAAGAAATCTAACCTATCTAATGCCATTTCTTCTGCATGATTTCTGGCTGCAGCATCATTTCTTGCTTGTTCCCATAATTTTTCTCTTGTTAATTCTCCTGAATTAAGTTTATCTGTTAGCGTTATTGCCTCTTCTTTTGTTGAACATGAGGATAGATATATAGCTCTGGACTCTCCACTTTCATATGTTCCTGATTCGTATACACCAAAATCATCATCTCCATCATTAAGATAGAAAAATTTTCCAGTGGATTTTGATTTTACAACTTCAGATATTGGTTTTCTCATTTGATTATAAATGAGGGTTAGTTAAAATAGATTATTGTGATTAGTTTGTTGGATTGTTTAATTAGGTACTACTTTTAGTTGTATTTATGATTTTTAGGTATTACATCCTATATGCAGAAAGTTTTAGTTTTTGATAGAAAGTTGTTGCAATGGAAAAATTTATAAAGGCTATGTATAATAAATAATTAATGGAACTTGAAAAGTTTATTGAAATGTATAATGAAAAAAGCCCTATGGGGTTTAGTGACTCTAGTGAAGACCTAACTAGACTTCATGAATATTTAACCAATACTGACTTATTGGATACGTATTCTGAAAATCAATTAGTTGGAATTTTTGCGGCCTATGAAGTCGCAAGAACCAGTAATAAAATGGCTCTAAGAAAGTTCTTATAATGTACCTTGTGCGAAGTTTTCACGTGTAAAAGGGTAAAATGGTGAAAAAAGGCATATTTTGTGTGTAAATTGATGATTTATTTGAATAATTTTAGTTGTTGGGTAGATTCCTCAATTATGTGTTTTAGATCGGTATGATCCTCTAAGTCATATATCTCACTACCACTTTCCCTCTCGCCTCTAATCCAATTACCAAGATATTTAATAGTGGCATAATATGTAGCTCTTCTTGGATCAGGAGAAGGTCTTTCTGAAAGGGGAATTCGTTCCAAAGGTGAATTATTCTCTGTAACAAGAACGGATGGAGATTTATTGGGGTCATAAGTAAAATCCCAAGTACTTACTAGATGATTTTCAGTAAAATGTAATGAGGTAAATGTAGAATTGTCTTCCCTAGCATATAGCTTAATCCTATCAACCATGAATAAATTATAACAAATTATTATATAAATATTATTATAATTGGATCTCTATAAATNTACCAACTACAATCTATCAAAATAACATATTTAACCACTACATTTATACATGTTAAAAGTTGGGGTTTTTGCTAAAAGGTTTTAGCTTTTTAGGGGATAAAGGGCATAAATAAAATAAAAATGCTATTATTTATTGCAATTACAAGGGAACTTCTTCTTAATTAATAGTAAAACTGCAATTATTACTAAAGCCCATTGAGTCCATGCAGCTGTAAGCCATCCAGGAACTAATGCAATTAATAAGATTAATAATGGGAATAGCCAATAGCCACCTTTACACANCCCACAGCAACTTTCACAAGTATCTCCCTTGCCTTTTTTTGTACTTTTTTTCATTCTAACCTCCTTTTGATCTTGATAATATAACTACTGGAATCAAATATAAAAACGTTTGGTTTGAATTTATTTGAATTTAAAATGGAGTTCTTTTTAATATTTATAAAGTTAAGACTAAGTCCACCAAAACCTAATATTAGTTAACTCCTATTACCACTAGGATAACCAATACTTGCTGAGATTTTTATCCAGCGCAAGCTAGGTTTTTGTTTGATTGCTGCTTTTTTAGAAAATGTGAATTTTGCAGCGATCTTTCGTGTAATTCTTATAAATTTTTCACTTCTTTTTCCAAAAGGAGTTAATTTGTAAGTTTTATAAATATAGGGGTTATTTGATTGTTTTAGTTTAAATTTTATTAAAAAACGTGTTAATACCCATTTTTAAGCTCTTTTTTGTTAATATTTTTATTAAAAATTGTTTAATTATGTGTGGTAATTCTTAAGCTATTTTTTGTTAATAATAAATTTTATAGAGAATATTTCTTAATTTAATGATTTTAAGCTATTTTTTGTTAATTTTTAGTAAAAAATGATTAAAAATAGCTAATTTTTAGTTGTTTAAATGGCTAAAATAGGTTTTTTAGAGGTGTTTTTTTATAAAAAATGATGTTTTTTTTTGTTATTTGTTAAGGGTTATAAAAATTATTAAACTTTTTTTAGATATTATTCCCCATTTTACCGTCGATAAAATAGAATTTTATAGACGCTGTAGGAAAGGTTTATATATGTAATATAATACTATATATTATGTTTGGATTTTTTACTAAAAAGGCTGAAAAAAAGGATGTTGATCAATTAAAAGATGCTGTTCAAACAGGCTTCAACAAGGTTAAACAGGACATGGACAGNTATAGTCAGTGGATTAAACACTTGGACAAGNATANTTCTGNNGTAAANNANGANNTTNNNGAGNTNANAGAGGAATTAGCGNCGGCTNAGTGANGAANTNGANAANATAAAAAACATGNTGGCNATNGTTGGNAAAGGNTCNTTNNNCCAACAGTCANCAACANTGTTTAACAAACAGACAGCNNNTGTTGATGTTTTAAACACTGTTCAATCAACTGTTCAAACAGTATTTTTGGACAATTTAACAACAAATGAGAGGGCAATAGTATTTGTATTGATGAACTCTGATTTGAAACTAAGCTATGAGGACTTGGCCGCCATGCTTGGAAAAAGAAAATCTACAATTAGAGGCCAAGTTAATAGTATAAAGCAGAAAAGTGAAGGTTTGATTGAAGAGATAATTGGAGAAAATAATAAAAAAAGAGTATTTATACCTGAGCAAACAAGAGATCTATTATTAAAAACAAATAAGGTGAGAAATAAGGGAAAAAGGTGAAAAGTGAGAGTAAAATGGCTAAAAAATCAGTGTTTTTTGTGAAAATAGAGGATTCATAAGTAAATTAGGGGTAAAAAAGATGAAAAGTGAGAGTAAAATGGCTAAAAAATCAGTGTTTTTTGTGAAAATAGAAGATTTATAGGTAAATTAGGGGTAAAAAAGATGAAAAGTGAGAGTTATAATAGGGAGATAATAGTGGAAAATGATGATCTTAATGTTAAAATATGCGAAAAGTGAGTCATTCAATTATCTATATGAAAAAATAGGAAATGTGAGAGTATTAAAAAGTAGAAAAATAGAGTAAAATGGGTAAAAGTTAGACTTTAGAAAAAATTGATATCCTCGTACGAAAAATGAGAGTATAGGTTTAAAGTCCTGAAATAGTTAAATATGGGGTTTTAAAGGCCTGAGATATTAAAATAGAATATATATCAAAGATCATGATTAATTTGATTTAAATTCGGTATACCGAATATAGATTAAATTTTTGAATTTATGCATATTCTTGGTAAGAGGTAGTTAAATATGGCTATTTAAAGCTCTCTAAGCTGTATTATTGTAGGTAATGAGGCTATTTTCTTTAAATTTGGAGAGATAGTTAAGAGTAATTTTTTATTATTTACCTTTTCTTTCTGTATAGAAACACCTTTATTGATCATTCTTTGAACATAATCCCTTATAGAGCTTTCTGATAGCTTTAATGATTTTGACAATAATTTATAGGTAATTTCACGATTTCCTTGTTCTTCTAACTGGTATATCGTCGAGAAAACAAGCATTTCCTGAGTTGTTAGGTGTTTAAATTTAAGCCTAATTTCCTTCTTTAAGGAATCTAAAGAATCAAGTATTTCTGTTGCTTCTCGTATGTTAGAATCTATTGTTTTAGAGGCATTTACAAGAGGAATATGTGTCGAATTGTCTGTCTGATTGTCTGTCTGTCTGTCTGTCGAAACCCCTTGATTTCCTATGGAAATAGGTAAATTTAATGGTTTTAACCCCCCTACTTCCTGTGGAACTGTCGAATTATGTGTCGAAGTCGTATTTTGTGTCGAATTTAACTGTCGAAGTGTCTGTCTGTCTGTCGAAGCTTGTTTTTCTTGATTTTCAAGCTTATTTGTTAAGGTTTTCATAATATCATGGAGATCATTCATTGTTGTTTTTATGTCTAAAAGTTCTCCATTTAGAAATTCTATGTCCTCTTTGACTTTGTTAAATGCCCCTTTTATATTTTCTTCCATATGTTAGAATGTTGGAGATTTTATATAAAGATTTATGGAATAATGATTATTGTTTTGAATGGTATAAGTCGTAGACTTTGTTTGATAATTTCCATTTTATTTTTCTAGAAAATACTATCCCTTCTTTGTTTTTTCTAATGGCTACAACGATATTTTTTTCTTTTAATTCTAATAAAAGTTTCTTTACAAATTCTTCATCCCTTGCTATTTCTCTTGCTATCTCTGCAGTGAATGGGTTTTTTGGGAAGGATCGGTATAGGAAATGTAGAATCTGTTCTACTATTTTCTCTTTTTTTTGGTCACTTATTCTCATGAGATTAATAAGATTTGTTGGAATTTAAAGTTGTTGTTAAGAAGTTTTATAAAGGATTTAGTATATAGATGCTTGTTAACTTAGATAGTAACTTCTAATGTAAATTTAAGGGGATTGTATATCATGGAGAGTCAAATATATCCGAGGACTGAGATAAGGAAATCTGTAGATTTAGCAAAGGTGCTAGATCCCTTAGTTAAGGAATGGTTTTTTGAAAAATTTGAGGATTTTTCAGATAGTCAATTGCACGGAGTTATGAATATTCATGAGAGAAAGAATATATTGATATCTGCTAGTACTGGAAGTGGTAAGACTCTAACTAGTTTTCTTAGTATATTAAATTATTTGGTTGGATTGGCTAAAAAGAAAGAGTTAGAGGATAAGGTTTATTGTGTTTATTCTAGTCCATTAAAGGCATTGAATAATGATATATTTGTTAATCTTGAGCGCCCTCTTGCTGAAATTAGAGAACTTGCAGAAAGTAAGGGCATAGAGTTGCAAGATATTCGTGTTGGATTGAGAACTGGAGATACTACTCCTGCTGAAAAGGCAAAGATGTTAAGGAAACCTCCTCATATTTTTATTACAACTCCTGAAAGTTTAGCTATTGCTCTTACAACTAAGAAGTTTATTGAGTTATTTTTCAGTGTTGAGTTTGTAATTATTGATGAAATTCATTCTCTTGATAATAAACGTGGCGTTTATCTTAGTATAAGTTTGGAAAGGTTAGAGGAATTGAGCAATATAACTCCTGTAAGAATAGGATTAAGTGCTACTGTTGCTCCAATAGATAAAATTGCCAATTTTTTAGTTGGTAAGGGCAGAGATTGTTTAATCTCAGAAGTTAAGGCAAATAAAACTACAGATGTTAAGGTTCTAACAGGGGTCAAGGATCTAATAAATGTGGATAGTAATGAGATGTATAATTCAATGTATGGATTGTTAGATAAGTTAATTCAAGAACATAAGACCACTGTTGTTTTTACAAATACTAGAGCAGGTACTGAAAGAGTTATTAACCACTTGAAGGATATGTTCCCTGAAAATTATATTGAAAATATTGGTGCTCATCATTCTTCATTAAGTAAGGAATATAGATTTGAGATTGAGGAAAAATTGAGAAAGGGTGAATTAAAAGTAGTAGTTACAAGTTCTAGTTTAGAATTAGGTATTGATATAGGTTATATTGATCTTGTAGTATTGTTAGGCAGCCCAAAAGGTAGTGCAAGGGCTCTGCAAAGAATTGGAAGGGCTGGACATAAGTTGCATGATATAAGTAAAGGTAGATTTTTAGTATTAGATAGAGATGATTTGGTTGAATGTAGTATTTTGAATAAAGAATGTGTTGAAAAGAGGATTGATAAGATACATATTCCTAGAAATTGTTTAGATGTTTTAAGTCAACAAATATATGGTATGTGTATTCAGAAAATTTGGGATATAGATGAGATGTTTAAGATGATTAAAAAGAGTTATTGTTATTCTGAATTGAATAAAGAAGATTTTATGTCTGTTATTAGTTATTTGGCTGGAGAGTATGCATTAGAGCATAGGAATGTTTATGCAAAGATATGGTATGATAAAGAAACCAAGCAATTAGGTAAGAGGGGTAAGTTGGCCAGAGTTATTTATATGACTAATATAGGCACCATTCCTGAAGAAAGTTTTGTTACAGTTGTTATTGGACAGGGTGAAAGAAGAGGAAATAAAGTAGGAATGGTTGATGAACCATTTTTAGAGAAAATGAAACCTGGAGATGTGTTTGTTTTAGGGGGTAAGAAGTATCAATTTCTTTATACTAAAGGCATGAAGGCCTATGTTAAGGATGGTATTAAAAGAAATCCCACAATCCCTAGTTGGTTCTCTGAACAAATGCCATTGAGTTTTGATTCTGCTGTTGAAATTGGTAAATTTAGAAAAATGGTTAATGATAGATTTGAAAAGAAGATGAAGAAATTAGAGATTGTAAAATTTATCAAAGAACATTGCTATCTTGGAGATGGTGCTGCTAGAAGTATTTATAATTATTTTTATGAGCAGTATAAATTTGCTAAATTGCCCCATAGTGATAGAATATTAGTAGAGCATTATAAGGGTGAGAAGAATTATGTGATTTTTCATAGTTTGTATGGTAGAAGAGTTAATGATGCACTTTCGCGGGCCTTAGGGTTATTGATGGGACATAAGGTTGGAAGAGATATTGAGATTGGAATTAATGATAATGGGTTTTATTTTGCTGGAGAGAATTTGCCTATTGAGGAAGCATTGAATTTGTTGAGTATTGATAATTTACAAGAGGCCTTGGAAGAGGCTATCTCAAAGACTGAAGTTTTGAAAAGGCGTTTTAGGCATTGTGCAGCTAGAAGTTTAATGATTTTAAGAAATTATAAGGGTAGAAGCAAAAGTGTTGGGAAGCAACAAATGAATAGTTTTTTCTTATTGAGTGCTATTAATAAAATAAGTAGAGATTTTCCTATCTTGAAGGAGGCTAGGAGAGAGGTATTAGAGGATTTAATGGATATAGATAATGCTAAAATAGTTTTAGGATGGATTAAGGATGGGAAAGTAAAGATAGATAAAATTCATACTAAATTGCCTAGCCCATTTGCTTTGAATTTAGTTATGCAAGGTTATAGTGATTTGTTGAAGATTGAAGATAAGATGAAATTTTTGAAGAGAATGCATAAGGAAATTTTACGAGAAATTGGGGAATGATTTGGACCAATTGTTTGTTAAATGAATATATGTTTATATAGTAAGGTGTAGATGTTTTTTTATGGATGAGATAGTAAAATTTTTATTTGAGGTGGGGATATTATCTAAAACTCCTAGAAGCGGATTTCATTTTTTAGGGAGCGGTAATCAAAGTGTATCAGAACATATTAATAGAGTTATTTTCATAGGGTATGCTCTAGCTTCTCTTGAAAAAAATATTGATATGTTGAAAGTTTTAAAAATGTGTTTGTTTCATGATATAACTGAAACAAGAATCTCAGATTTAAATTATGTTCATCAAAAATATGTTGAAAGGAAGGAAGATGAGGCATTGCAGGATTTAACAAAAACCTTGCCATTTGGTGAAGATTTTAAAGAAATACTAACAGAATATGAAAATAGAGAAAGTCGTGAGGCTATTTTGGCTAAGGATGCTGATAATATTGAATGGATTTTATCATTAAAAGAGCAGGCAGATAATGGTAATTCTAAAGCTTTAATCTGGATAGAGCCTGCAATAAAGAGATTAAAAACAGATAATGGAAAAAGGATTGGTGAAAAAATTTTGGAAACTGATTCTGATTCTTGGTGGTTTGCGGATAAGGATGATGAGTGGTGGGTTAGTAGAAATAAGGAAAATAATTAGGTTTTTATATTAAGAATTATGTTTTTTTATATGAAAGATAATCTAAAATTCCTGCATGATTGTGTATTAATTAAAGATACATTGGTAATTGGAGATTTACATATTGGGTATGATGAGAGATTTGGAAGGAGTATTGGGCAGGTTCAGTTGGAGAATATTATTGAGAAGTTAGAGGGTATATTTGAAAATATTAAGGAATTAGGAGTTAGGTTAAAGAGAGTTGTTTTATTAGGAGATGTTAAGCATTTCTTTAGTGGAATAACGGATATTGAATGGAGAGAAACTCTCAGTTTATTAGATTACATTAAGGTTAAATCTAGGGGAGCGAAGATAATTATTATTAAAGGAAATCATGATAATATTTTGGAACCTATTGTTAAAAAAAGAAATATTGATCTTAAGGAATATTTCATTATGGAAATAGATAGTAAGAAATATTGTTTTTTGCATGGAGATAAGATGTTTGAACAGTGTTTGGATGCTGATTGGTTGTTGTTTGGACACTGGCATCCGTCGATAACTCTTAGCGATGATTATAAACATGAAAGATTTAAATGTTTTTTAAAAGGGAAATGGAAAAAGAAGAATGTTATTATTTTTCCAAGTTTTTCAGATATAAAATATGGTTCTAATTTGAATAATCTTAAAAATGAAAATGATAAATTTTCATTTATCAAATATAAAGATATAATGAAATTTGAAGTAATAATATATAATGATGATGAAAAAAGAGAGTATAACTTTGGAAAATTGAGTAAGTTGATTTGATTTATTCTTTCTTTTGAACTTCTTTTGTTAAACGTGGCATTGGAACATGTAACGGCATATTCATTTCATCTTCTAGATATAGTGCTTTGACATTACATTTAACCATTATAAAATTAAAAATTCCTAACCTCATATTCTCAGGGATTTTTTTATCTTTCCAAGAATCCATAATCGATTTAAATTCCTCGGTATCAGGAAGAGTCATAATACTGCCTTCCAATTCTATCTTTCCAAAATCCTTAGAATATGTAACTGTAAGTGTAAATTTTATTTTCAATGCCTTATTATTAGTTATAGGAATTTTTTCTTCCTTAATATCTTTAATATCAATATTTTGATCGACTCTAATTCCTTGGCCATCTTCTTCTTGCCTCTCTGCAAGAATTTTTGTTAAGTTGAATCCGATTATCCTCATTTTAATGTTAATTTTGATATGATTAATGGGAAGGGTTAGTTTTTAAAGATTGTTATAATTTATTAAGGATTTGCAGATATAAGGTTAGAAGTATCTAATCTTTCTTCAAGTCGATTATTATCTGTATTTGTAGGGGTTAATTTAAAACCAGGAGTTTCTATTCTTTCAATTTTTCCCGCATAACCTACTCTATAATTATCACCATAGAATTCTATTAATTTTTCTCTTTCTGAATTATCAAATTTATTTCTAATTTCTTCCTCATTAGATCCTATTAAGTAAGCAAAATTTGGTAATGGAATGGAAATGTTACTTAGATCTCTTAAATTATATTTTATTGAATAAATGCAATGTTCATTAGTTTCTGTCATTTTACATTAAATCTTCTTCAGAAACAACTACAAAATCACCAATTGCGATTATTGAATTATAAGGAATGAGTATTTCAGATTGCTGTGATCTTTCCAAGTTTAGTTGAGCAGAATATTCTGAGGGATCTTTGATTATAATGTGGATAAGTTCTCCAGTTCTTGTTTCAAAAGTAATATCTTTAACAACACCTAGTTTTTTACCTTCTTTTGTTACTACAGGTTTAGTAAGTATTTCTTTATGAGGTTTCTTTTCAATACCCATAGGGATTGAAGAAGATTATTCTTTATAAACTTTCTTATGATTTAATGTGAATAATGATTTTTATTAAGAAATGATTATAAAATTAGATAATAATTTTTGATATTAATAATTTATAGGAGTAATTTTGTTATTATTTGAAGTGATTGTTATTATTTTGATATGAACCCCCTCACCCTATGATTTCTTATAGAAGTATTTATATGATAAAATTTTTTTTTTATTTTTTTTTATTTATAAACTTTATTATATTATATTATATATATTATAGTATATAATGTATATTTTATATAAAATATGTTGATTTCTATATATTTTAATATATATATTCTAGTATATGTTTTATATGATATATTAAATATCCTATATTAAATATTTTTATAGAAAATAATCTAAAATCTTTAATGTTTGATGTAATTTTAAATTTCCAATAGAAATGAAGGTGTGGGGTTGTTTATTTTAGTAGTTTTATTTTGTTAATTTTCTTGCATAAATCTTATGCAGATTTATGCGTAAAATTATTGTTTATAGATGATAGAATGAAATTAATTTCCATAAGAAATTGAGGTGTTATTGTTGAGTGAACAATCGCATTTATAAAGTTTGAATGTTCTTGTAAATATTATTGTTTAGAGGTTGTGAAATGGAAAAATATAATTTAAAAGAGGTAATTTCGATAAATGGAATTAGATGAGATTTTTGATTCTGTAAAAAGCAGGAGTTTGTTTAAAGATAAACAAGTTTTACAATCTAATCATTCTCCTGATGATATACCTCATAGGAATGAACAGATTAAAAGTGTTGCTAGTATTTTGGCTCCAACCTTATTAGGTGAAAGAACTAGTAATTTGTTCATTTATGGTAAAACTGGTAGCGGGAAAACATTATCTATTCAACATGTTGCTAATGAATTATCTAAAAGGTCTATTGAAAATAAAATTTTAAGGATTGAGTATTTGAATTGTAAATTGAAGAAGGTTGCAGATACAGAATATAGGATTTTGGCAGAATTAATTAAAAAGTTAGGAGGTAGTGTTCCTGCTACAGGGTTGCCTACAGATCAAGTTTATTTAAGGTTTTTAGATATATTAGAAAATAGTGAAGAAAAATTATTGATTTTGATACTAGATGAGATTGATCAGGCAGTTAAGAAGATTAGTGATGAATTTCTTTATAATTTGACAAGATTGAATAGTGAACTGAATAATACTCAGATAATTGTAGTAGGTATTAGTAATGATTTGAGGTTTTTAGATATGATTGATCAAAGGGTTAGAAGTAGTTTGTCTGAAGAAGAGATTGTTTTTCCGCCTTATAATGCTGTTCAGTTACAAGATATATTGAGAAAAAGATCTAATGAAGCATTTAAACAAAATGTTGTTAATGAAGGAGTAATTGCCAAATGTGCTGCCTATGCTGCTAGAGAACATGGAGATGCTAGAAGAGCTTTAGACTTATTAAGAGTAGCTGGAGAGTTAGCTGAAAGAAGTTCTAATAATAAGATTGAGGTAGAGCATATAGATTTAGCTAATGAGAAAATAGAAAAGGATAAAATTTTAGATGTTGTTGAAACTGGCACGAAACAATTTCAGATGATTTTATATTCTATAATAGAACTTGTTGAAAAAGATAAAAATAATAGTGTTTTTACGGGAGATATTTTTGATTTTTATGAAATTATTTGTAAAAAGGTAAATATAGATATATTAACTCAAAGAAGGGTTAGTGATATAATTGCAGAATTAGACATGTTGGGGTTGATTAATGCTAGAGTTATTAGTAAAGGAAGGCACGGTAGGATGAGGGAGATAAAATTGGCTATACCTGAGGGAATTAAGGAGAAAGCTAAATTAATTTTGGAAGAGAGTTTAGGATTGTAATTTAATTTATAAAGTTAGATGTTTTTTATGAATGATTCAATGAGAGGTTTAAATGGAAAGCAATACATTAAAATTATTTTTAGAAAAGGGATTTTTATTAGATAAGGAAATGCTTGATTTTCTTAATGAGCTTGATGATAGAGACGTAGCTAATGAGATATTGGATAAAATTGCAGTAGTTTCTAGAAAAAAGGTTATAACTAAAAATTTAGTTGGAGATAACATTGATAAGATAAAACCTATTTTATTTGAATTAGATGGTGAGAAGAAAAAATTGGTTGATAAATATTTTGTTAATGTATCTATTTCTGTAGAGGTTAAGAAGGAAAGTAGTATTGAAGATAATGTTGAGAAGGTTGCAAAATATGATAAAGATTACATAGCTCCAGGAAATGTTAAAATTCTTTCTTCACCAATAATCGCTAGCCAAAAATTAGAGGTTAGAAATTTTGTTAAACATTTTAAAAGTAGATATAATGGCATGAAGAAGTTATTAATGGAAAGACCTGAACTTGATAATTTAATCTCTATTGATAAAATTACTGGAAATAATGAAATTTGTATAATTGGGCTTGTTACAAGCAAACAAATAACAAAAAATAAGAATTTGATATTAGAAGTAGAAGATCTGACAGGTAGTGTTAAAATATTAATAAATCAAAATAAGGAAGAAGTTTATGAAAAATCTAAGGAAATACTTTTAGATGATATTATTGGATTTAAGTGTAATGGTACTAGGGATTTTTTATTTGTTAATGATTTTTTTTATCCTGATTGTCATGTAGTTGAGAAAAAAAGATTGGAGGAAGAAAGCTATGCGTTATTTATTTCAGATGTTCATGTAGGAAGTAATAATTTTTTAGGAGATAATTTTATGAAATTTATAAATTGGTTGAATGGGGTTGGTAGTGATGATAAGCAAAAAGAGACTTTAAAGAAAATTAAATATATGTTTGTTGTTGGAGATACTATTGAAGGGGTTGGAGTTTATCCTGGACAGGAAAAAGAATTGGTTATTAAAGATATTAAGACTCAATATGATAGATTGGCTGAATTTTATGGTAAGATTCCTAAACATATTCAAATTATTCAATGTGCTGGACAGCATGATGGAGTTAGGGTTCCAGAACCTCAACCACCTGTAGGAGAAGATTTTGGAGAGGCCTTACATAAGTTATCTAATGTGCATTTAGTTAGTAATCCTAGTTTTATTGAGATTGGAGGAACAGAAAGTAATGAGGGAATTAAAGTTTTGATGTATCATGGAGCTAGTATGCATAATGTTATTGGAGAAATTGAAGAATTAAGATTAGCTAATGCTCATTCATCTCCTGCTAAGGTTATTAAACATTTGTTGTTGAGGAGACATTTAGCTCCTACACATGGTGCAACAACATATATTCCAGGAGAAGAGGATTGTATGTTGATAAAGGAAGTTCCAGATATTATTACTACAGGAGATTTGCATAGGACTGATATTGATAGTTATAATAATGTCTTGATAATAGCTAATAGTTGTTGGCAGTCTATGACTGCTTTTGAAGAGAAAGTTGGAAATGTTCCAGATCCTTGTAAGGTTCCTATTTTAAATTTAAAATCTAGAGAGATAAGGATATTAGATTTTAGTGGGGATGAAGATGGATAAAGGACTTAATTTAGAAACTGAAAAGTATTTTGATAGCTTAAGTGTGGGTATTGAAAATAATTATAAAATAGCTAAAGAGGCTAGAAAGCAAGGATTGGATCCTGTTGATGAAGTCGAAGTGCCTTTGGCCTTGACCATGGCTGCGAAAGTAGTTCGATTAATAGCTACAAAGTATTCTCAATTAGATAATGAAGATATTATAAATAGGGTTTTGGAATTAGAAAAAAAATATGGAGCCCTAGATAATACTGTTAGTTTTGTTATAGCTGAAGAAATCGCTAAGGAAAAATATTGTAAATTTGAAACTCAGTTAGAGGCCATGGATGCAGGAATTAGGGTGGGTTTTGCATATACTACTTTGGGTGTTGTAAGTAGCCCTATTGAAGGGTTTACAGAAATTCAAACTGGCAAGACTCAATTGGGTGAAACTTATTTAAAGGCTTTTTTTTTCAGGGCCTATAAGGAGTGCAGGTACAACTGCTACTTGCGTGGGGATTATTTTAATAGATTATATTAGGCAGATTTTTGGATATGCTAAATTTGACCCTACTGAATCTGAATGTAAAAGGACTGTAACAGAATTATATGATTATCATGAGAGGGTTACTAATTTGCAATATTTGCCTACAGAGGAAGAAGCTTATTTTATTGCTAAAAATTGCCCAATACAAATTGCAGGAGATCCTACTGAGAAAAGAGAGGTTTCTAATTATAAGGATTTATCAAGGATTGAAAGCGATTTTATTAGAGGGGGTTTTTGTTTAGTTAATGGAGAGGGTTTGGCCCAAAAAGCAAAGAAGGGATTGCGTATCTTAAGAGGAATGCAAAAAAATGGATTGAAAATTGATGATTGGGAATGGTTGGAAGAATATGTTGAGTTGCATGAAAAAAGAGAAAAGGGAAAAACAGATAGCAGTCCTACTTATATTAAAGATTTGGTTGCTGGAAGGCCAGTTTTTGGACATCCTGGAAAGGGATTGAGATTTAGGTATGGAAGAAGCAGGGCTGCAGGATTTAGTGCAGTAAGTATTCATCCTGCAACTATGGCTGCAACTAATAATTTTATTGCAACGGGAACTCAATTGAAGATTGAAAAACCCACTAAGGGAGGCATAACTACTCCTTGTGATGAAATAGATGGCCCTATTGTTAAATTTAAGAATGGAAGTGTTAGAAAAATGGAAGATTATGAAGAAACTAAAGAGCTTTATGATGAAATTGAAGAAATAATTTATTTAGGAGATTTATTGTTTCCGTTAGGAGATGTTATGAATAGGAATGCGATGTTGCCTAAGCCAGGCTATGTTGAAGAATGGTGGAATTTAGAATTAAAAGAAAAAGGAGGTGTTGTTGAAGATTATTGGAATGTTAAAATAGAGGAGGCCATTAAATTTACTGAAGAGTATGATCTCCCCTTATATCCGGGATATATTTATTATTGGAATCAGATAAATTATCAACAATTTTTAGGATTTATTGATTGGTTACAACATTCCCGGGTTAATGATAATAAATTATTATTTCCTTATAATAGTTCTGAAAAAGAAAGATTTAAGATAGGTAAGAGGGCCTTGGAATTATTAGGCATAAATCATAGTTTGAGTGTTGAAAATGTTATTCTTGAAAAAGAAGATACAAAAGGATTGTTAGTTAATCTAGGATTTGATATTGATTTTGAAGGTGAAATTCAGATAAATTATAAATTTAAGAAAAGAGAGGATTTGTTTGATGAAGAAGTAGATTTAAAATTAGAAGGTGATAAGATTTTAGAGATTATTAATGAAATTTCTAAATTTAAAATTAAAGATAAGGCTGGAGAATTTGTTGGAAGTAGAATGGGAAGGCCTGAAAAAGCCAAAATTAGAAAATTGACTGGGAGTCCTAGCATAATTTTTCCAGTTGGAGAAGAAGGAGGCAGGTTGAGGAGTGTGAATGAAGCTGCAAATAAGGTGGGTTCTGTTAAAGGTGAATTCCCATTTAATTATTGTAAGAAATGTGAAAGAGAAACAATTTATCGAAAATGTGAAAATTGTGAAGAAAAAACAGAAAAGAAATATTATTGTAGAATGTGTTCTGGAGAGGTTGAGGGGAAATGTAGTGCTCATGAAATAGGTGTTAATTATAAATATGGAAGAATTGATATGAAACATTATTTTGATAAGGCCCGGGAGAAATTAGGTTTATTAAAGGTAGAGATGCCTCAATTGATAAAGGGAGTTAGAGGAACTAGTAGCGAAAATCATGATATTGAAAATGTTGTTAAAGGTATTTTAAGATCGAAATATAATCTGTGTGTTAATAAAGATGGGACTATTAGGTATGATATGACTGAGGTACCCTTAAGTCATTTTAGACCTAAGGAAATTGAAGTTAGTATTAATAAATTAAAGGAGTTAGGATATAATAAGGATTGTGAAGGGAATGATCTGGTTGATGAGAATCAAATTTTAGAATTAAAACCCCATGATATTTTAATTCCTTGCAATGATGAGTCTGGTGAGGAAAGAGGTGATGATGTTTTTGTTAATATAACTAAATATGTTGATGAGTTGTTAGAAAAATTTTATGGATTGCCTAAATTTTTTAATGTTCAAACAAGGGAGGATCTTGTAGGGCAATTAGGAGTTTGCATGGCTCCACATAACTGTGCAGGAGTTATTTGTAGGTTTATAGGGTTTACTAAGGTTCAGGGATTGGTTGCTAGCCCTTATTTGCATGCAGCTATGAGGAGAGATTGTGATGGTGACGAGGCTGCGATGATGTTGCTATTAGATGTTTTAATAAATTTTTCTAGGAAATTTTTATCTACACATAGAGGTGCTACACAGGATGCTCCTTTGGTTTTGAATGGCAAAATTTTAGCAAAGGAAGTGGATGATCAAATTTTGGATTTTGAATTGGTTAATAATTACCCTTTAGAGCTTTATAGGGCTGCAGAGCAGGGAAAACATTCTGGAGAAATAGAAATAGAAATGGTTAAACAAAGGATTGGCAGAGGAGAAGATCCTTATGTTAATACTGGATTTACTCATGATGTTAGTGATATTAATAAGGGAGCTATTTGTAGTTCTTATAAGATTTTGCCCAGTATGAGGGATAAGGTTGAGGGGCAAATGTTATTATGTGAAAAATTGAGAAGCGTAGATCAGGGAGATGTTGCTAGATTGATTATCGATAGGCATTTCATGAGGGATTTGAAAGGAAACTTAAGAAAATTTACCCAACAGACCTTTAGATGTGGAAAATGCAATGAAATTTATAGGAGGGTCCCTTTAAATGGGAAGTGCAGTAAGTGCAATAATCCTAAGCTGATATTTACAATTAGTTATGGGAGTATTGTTAAATATTTGGAACCTGCATTAGATTTAACTAGGAATTATAATGTGCCCGTTTATATTAA
>NZCB01000033.1 GCA_002688165.1 Candidatus Pacearchaeota archaeon
CAGGTGGAAATGAGAACTTTAGTTCGATTAGTTTTACGATAGATAGTATCTATCCTAATTTGAATATAACTTCTCCAATTAATTTGAGTATTTCAAATGATACTGGATTGGATATTAATTTTACTAGATCTGATACTAATTTCCTAGAGAGTTGTTGGTATAGTAATGATAGTCATACTGTGAATACAACTATTTCTAGTTGTAATAATATAACTGGAGTAACATGGGTAGTTGGATCTCATAATATAACTATTTGGGTAAATGATTCTGCTGGTAATACAAATTATAGTACTATTTTGTTTAATATAACTGATACTGTGAATCCTAAGATTAATATTACATTTCCAATTAATAATACTAATTATTCCGATAATACTCTAGATGTTAATTTTACTAGGAGTGATGTGAATCTACAATCGTGTTGGTATAGTAATGATACTTATTTAGTGAATACCACTATTTCTAGTTGTGCAAATATAACTTCCGTGGTTTGGAGTGAAGGATTGCATAATGTTACAGTTTGGGTGAATGATTCATTTGGAAATGAGAATAAGACAAGTGTTACATTCAATGTTACCGAAGTTACTGCTCCTTTAGTTGTCACTTCTGCAGCTCCGACTGCAGCTGGAGGCAGAGGTGGAGGAGGAGGCGTTGTTGCAACAATTGGAGGAGGAGATGTGAAAATACGTATAAATCCTACTGTAATGAGTGTTGCAGGAGTTATAAATGAGGTAAATGATAGAGACTTAGAGATAATAAATGACGATACTAAATTTAAGACAGTGAGTATTGTGATTTTGGATGATGGAGGTTTCTTGTCTATGGATCTTAGTACTTTGAGTTTTAGATTGGATCCTGGTCAGAAAAATACTGTAAAATTAAAATTGATCGCTCCTGAAGTTCCTGGTACATATTCGGCTAAGATCTATGTGAATGGAGAATTGGTATTAATTAAGTATGATGTAAGTTCGAAGGAATTATTATTTGATGCAGGAATTGTAGTTTCCGAAGATCTTAAATTGTTGAATCGCGGGGATAATTTGGAAAGTCAAGTAACATTAATCCCTATGGGAGAAAATCCTAGATTAGATGTTACCACTAATTATGCTATAAAGAATTTTGACGGAAGAACTTTTTTATCTGAAGGTAAGACATTCTTGATTGAAGGAGAGAAAACTTTTAAGAAAAACTTTGTAACCGGCAATCTTCCTCCTGGGAAATATATAGTTTCATTAGAATTAATATATCCTAATGGTGTAGCAGTTTCAAGTTCCCATTTTGAAATTAAAGGAAGAGGATTTGAAATAAAAATAGACAGCTCTAATTATTTAATGGTCTTTTTAGTTTTGGGAATCTTTATTTTAATAGGGTTCATAATTTCTGAAATAAGAAGATATAAAAAAGTTAAATTACATAAGGTAAGTAGGAAAAGATAAAAATGAGGCGTGATAATAAATGGAAATATTTAATAATTTTTTTAATTGTTATTTTGATAATTATTGGAGTTTATTTTAAATATTTTCAAACAAAAGAAATTATAGCAGATTTTGAGGTTGATACTATCTTTTTGAAGGTTAGTTTGATTGAAAATAAAGATCAGATAAGAACAATTAAAATAACAAATAATAATCAAGCAAAATCTTTCTCGATATCTTCTAAGTCTTTTAGTGATAAACTTTCTTTAAGTGAGGATCATTTTTCATTGAGCCCTAATGAGGTTAAATTTCTTGAAATTGAATTTAATCCTGCTGATGGTTCTGCAGGAGCTTATTTGGATGAATTGAAAATTGCCTCAAATGGATATAGTAAAAGGATTCCTATATTAATGGAGATACAATCTCAAGAAATTTTCTTTGATAGTAATATAAATTTATTTCCAAAGGGAGACTCCTTTGTTCAGGGAGAGACAATAACTTCAGAGATAAGGATTGCAGATATAGCTAATATGGGCGAAAAAAGTGTGAAATTAAATTATTTTATCAAAGATTTCAAAGGTAATACTTTGGTTTCTGAATCAGAGGATTTAATTGTTGACAAAAACTTAGAAATATCTAAAAGTCTTCAATTGCCAGAAGATATAAATCCTGGAAATTATCTGGTAGGCGTAGTTTTAATACAAGGAAATTCTGTTGGAACTTCTAGTGCATTCTTTATTGTTACGGATAAAAAAATTGAAGTTTTAAATACAGATAATGATTTAATTTTAATATTGATGATTGCTATCTTTTTCTTCTTATTTGTGGCCCTATTTACTTACTCAATTTTTACAAGAGATAAGTTATTGAGAGAATTGCAATCTCAATATCATAGAGAATTAAGAAGGCAACGAGAATTTATCAATGAAAAATCTAAATTGACTTATGGAAGATTAAAGGATTCTCAAGAAAAGAAAATTTATAAATTAGAAATTGAAAGAATTAAGAAAAAAAGAATTGAGGGCATAAAGGAAATTTATAAAAAACGTGTAAAGAAATTTAATAAAATTAAATCTGGAAAAAATAAGAAAAAATTAATTAATCAATTGAAAATTTGGAAATCTAAAGGATATGATACTAAGGTAATTGAAAATAAATTTAAAATGCCTAATGTAAGAGATGTAAGAAGGCAAGTTAAAAAATGGAAATCTAAGGGATATGATACTAGTGTTTTAAATAAAAAAATATCTAAGAAGTAAGTTTTAAAAGTATCATTATATTATATATTATAGAATGGCTAAGAAAAAGAGTGTGAAAAAGGTTAAGAGAAATTCTAAAAAAAAGAGAAATTCTTCTGTCAAGATTGGAGCATCTACGCGTAGAGATTTTGAGGTTTTTGCAAAGGGGGTTGAAAGATTAGAAGAATTAAGGGCTGAATTAAATAATTTAAATACTAAGGGATATGAACAAGAAGCTGCAAGTATTAGAAGCAAACTAAAAAATGTTTCCTATATTCCTCAAATTGAACGAGAAATTAAAGATTTAAAGGCTAAATTATCTGGCACCTATAAGAAAAAAGTTAGTGATGCTCATAAAGATATTCTAAAGAAAGTTTCTGATTTGAAGAAAAGTGTTCCTAATCATTCTGGAATCCATAGGAAGATTAGAGAATTAGAAAAACATATTCCTGATAAAGAAAAACTTGGTAGAAAAATAAGGTCTATTGAGAAGAATGTAGAATTGGTTAAAAATGTTCCTAAAATGCAAAGACAAATAAGGGATTTTAAAGAATTTGTAGATAATAAGAAAAAAGAAGATATCCGGAAAGCTGAAATGCTTAAGAAATTAGACCCTAATATTAATTTTTTGATAAATGATAAATTTAATTTGAGTTTGAGTGAGATTAAAGCTGAATTAGCTAACCAGGTTAATAATAAGGAAACTGTTATTGAAAATCAATTACAAGAAGATTTTCATACAAAGATAAAGAATTTTGAAAGAAAATATTATCTTTTGGAAAAAGACTTAGAAAAGAAGTATAGGGATAAATTAAGAGATTCTTTTCAAAGAGAAGTTAAGAATAGATTTAATAAAACCTTAAATGAGCGAGTTGGAAATATAAAAATCAGATTGATTAGAGATAATAACAGAAGATTGGAAAATGAAAGAAAGAATTTAAGAGCCTTGAAAGAGAAGAAAATTAGGGAATTGAAGGAATCCCATAGAAGATTTAGTCAGCTCCATAAAAATTTTAGAGAAAAAGTTGAAGCTAAGATGGCTCAACTGAAAAAATTGAGAGAGGAAACTGATAAAGAAAAGTCAAATTTAAATGAGTTGTATAGGGTGAAATTAGCCAAGGAAAAAGAGAGACTGAAATTAAAGGATTCTAGATTGTTGAAAAATCATAGGAGGGAATTAAGTGAAAATACAAATAGGAAAATTGCAGAGATTCATAAAAAAGAAGATATTAGGTTAAAAACACAAATTAGCATTTTGAAGAAGGAGGAGGCTGAAAAACTTAAGGAACTTAAAAATTCTAGCGAAAATTTAAAAAGACTTCGTAGAAATTTGAAGAAAGAAGAGGCTGAGAAAATTAAAAAATTAAAGGGTTCTAATGAGCGTTTGGAGAAAACTCGTAGAAATTTTGTGGAGAAATATGAGAAAAAATTGAGTCAATTGAAAAAGTTAAATGATGAAACTGACAGGCAGAAATCAAATTTGAATGATTTGTATAAGAAGAAATTAGCCAAGGAAAAAGAGAGACTGAAATTAAAGGATTCTAAATTATTAAAAGATCATAGGAAAAAATTGAATGTGGCAGCATCTAAAAGATTAAAAGAAAAGAAAAAAATTAATTCTCAGAAAATTAAAAAGATTATTGATGATGAAAAGAAGATTGTTGCAAATTTAAAAAAATCCCAAGAAAAATTAGATTTATTGAGAAAAAAATTAATTGAAAATACAAATAAGAAAATCGCCGAGATTAATAAGGAGAAAAATACTAAATTAAAGAATCAAGTTAATATTTTGAATAAGGAGCGGAGGGATAAATTAAATGAAATTTCTAAAATAAAAAAAGCTTTAATTAAAAGAAAGAAAGATCTTGATGAAAGCAACGTTAAATGGCTTAGTTCTGTCGAGGCTAAAATGAGGGCGGAAGAGGGGAAAAAGTTGATAGATTCTATAGATAAGAAAAGTTTTCAGTTGACTGAAGAATTTAATGGTAAATTGAAAAATGAAATTGAATCACTTAGAAAACATAAGGATGAGGAAATTTTGATGCATAAATCTCTTTTAGATAAGAAGATGAATAGGCATTTGACTGAGCATGTTAAAGATGTGAATAAGAAATATGCTGATAAGGTTTTAACACATAACAGGCAGATCGCCAAGATTAAAGAAAGATTATCTAATGAAAGTGGAACTCTTTCTAATAGGAAGAACATTCTTGCTAGTTTGAAGGATTCATTAGATGTGCGTGTTAGAAAATTAAAAGCTAATGAGGAAAATTATAGGAGAGAAGTTATGAGTCAATTAGAATTGGAAAAACAAGCCGAAGTTGAGGTGGCTGTTAAAAAAAGATCTGTAGAGATTAGAAGTAAGTTAAAAAGAAATTTTGATAATCGATTGAAATTAGAGTTAAAAGCAAAACAGGCAGAGTTTGATAAAAGAAAATCTGAATTGGCTTTGGAAATTCAAGAAAAGGCCAAGGTTTTATTTGAGTAATTAGATTAATTTGAATTATAAATGATTTTTATTTTCTATAATCTCCAAATTTTTTGAGAATATAATTTAGAAAGTTAATCTGGGTTTAAATGACTTTTGTTTTTGAATATATATTTTTGATTATTAGTTTGTTTATAAATTAATAATTAGTGAATGATATTAATGAAAATTGAAAGTGAAAAAAAACCGGTGAATTTAGATGATGTTATACAATC
Organism: Candidatus Pacearchaeota archaeon; assembly: GCA_002688165.1. Taxonomy (GTDB): domain Archaea; phylum Nanobdellota; class Nanobdellia; order Pacearchaeales; family GW2011-AR1; genus ARS1285. The sequence goes on from NZCB01000033.1 coordinate 5,357, forward strand.
TGTTTTTGATAATTTTTGTACGAATGGATTAAATCAACCTATTGTTCTTTATAATTGTGGAGATCTTGGGAATGAATTTAGATCTGCCTTAGAGGAAAAATTTGAAGCTAATAATTATGAGGTTTCAATATCTTTTGGAGATTTAACCTCTAAAGAATATAGTGTTGATGTGTTGAGGTTAATTAGTTGTTATGGTTTTAGTAAATAGTTAGATCCTTAAAATCTTTTGTTTTGGATTTTAGAATTTCTTCTAATTCTTCTTCAGTTGCATTTATTGTTTGTTGAACTGTTTTGAATTTTTTTAATAATTGTTTAGCCTTTGTTGGCCCTATATTTGGAAAAGATTCTAATATGTATGACTTTTGTTCTTTCTTAGTTTTAGGTATTCTCGAATGTAGGGATATTTCTGTTTTGGGTTTTATTTGTTGTTTTGCTAGAGTTATTAGATATTTTGCAGTGTCCTCATAATCTTGGGTTCTTATTATTGAAGTTTGATAATTAGTTGAGATTGAAACTAATAATCCTCTTAGTGCTTTTGATATATTATTTTCTTCATTGATAACTTCATCTAAGTCTCCTTCGATGATTAAAAGTGATTTTTTATAGGATTGCATTTGAGTTAGTTGTTGGATTAAGCGTTTGTTTATCATAGATGAGATTAAATCTTGAACTGTTTTTCTTTCAATAGCAATATCATTTATTATATAGTCTGCTATTTTTAGTGATTTAATTTCAAGTCTAACTTGAGTCGATTTATGTAATTCAGAGATTACTAGAGAGTTTTTTTCATGTATGTCTGCGACTATTATTGGCATTTTTTTTGGTTTGGTTTTTCTATTTTTTGATTTGAAAATATTGTGTATCATTTTAAAACAAAGTTTTCTGTTCTTTAGTTTTTCTTAACTTCAATGTTTTCCCTGCATCTAAATCTTCCCTTACAGATTCAATAGATTTGTACATTCTTTTTTCTCTACTCATTGAAGTATAATAAAATATCTCATCTAAGGTATCTAATGTTAATAGGACTATTGATTTTCCCTTCATTAATCTTGCTGTTCGCCCTCTACGTTGGATTGAACGTATTGCTGAAGGGATTGGTTCATAGAAAATAACAGAGTTTACTTCAGGAATGTCTAGGCCTTCTTCGGCAATTGATGTTGCACAGATTACATTAATAGTTCCTTCTCTGAATTCATTCATTATCTCTTGTTGTTCTTTTTGGGTGAGTCCCGAATTTGCTTTTTTAGCCTGACCTACGAATGTTTTGGAAATTATCCCTGGGATTTTATTTAGTTCTTCTGAAATTTTTACTACTGTGTCTCTAAATTGGCTAAAGATAATTGTTTTGTTTTTTGGATTTTCAGAGATGGATTCTTCTATTAAGGAAATCAATTGTAATAGTTTGGGATGTTCCATGTCTTTTGCTAGTAGTTCATTTATTTTTATTGAAGCTTGATTGAATTCTTTACTTTTTGTAATATTAATTACTGCTTTTGATTTTTTGGCTGCTGCCTGTTCATATATTGAACGTATATAATTTGAGGTAGTGAATAGGGTTTGAGTTTCAAATAATTCTATTAAATGAGATATTTTTATTGCTTGAGCAGCTACACTGACTCCTACAAGTTTATTGAAATCTTTTTTCCCAAAATTCATTGTTGCCATTAATTGTCCTTGGAGTTTTATGATATTGGTTTTTGTTGGAGGGCCAAATAATAAACGCCGATTTTTTAATTCTTGGACTTTCCTATCATATAGGGATTTTATTGTTTTATCAATTTCTTTAAATTCATCTGGAAATTCTAATCTTATTGTATTAAATTCTAATTCTTGTAAATATTCTTTAACATCTTCTGAATCTCTAGTTCTAAGTTCGATAGTTTCAATTCCTAAGTTTATTGCTATCTGTTTTATCTTTTCAGTTTCAGTTCCTGGACTGGCTGTTAATCCTAATAGTTTTGGATTTTTGGCTTGTTCTTTATATTTTTCAGAGATGTAAGTGTATGCGTAGTTTTTTAGACAACGATGACATTCATCTTCTATTAATAGTGATACGTCTTCTAAGGAGTATAATTCATTTTTTAAATCATTGGAAATGCATTGGGGTGTTGAGAAAATAATCTCTGTTCGCTCCCATATTTTCTTTCTTTCTTTTGCAGGGGTTTTTCCTGTGAAAAGTGTTAGTTCTGCAAATAATTCTGGAAGATGTTTTTGAAAATATGCTAGATGCTGTTCTGCTAAGGGTTTAGTGGGTGCTAAGAATAGGGTTTTAGTTGCAGGGAATTTTTTTTGAGTATAGATAGAAAGCATAAGTGCTATGAGTGTTTTTCCAATTCCTGTTGGCAAGACTACTAAGCAATTTTTTTCTTTGCAAGAATTGAATATTTGTTCTTGATATTTTCTTGGTTTTATTGTTGAAAGGGTTTCATGTGGCATTGACAAAAAAGGAAATAAGGGTTATTAAGTTTTTGCGGATTATAAAATACTAACAATATAAATTATAGCAATAATTAGGAGAAGTAAGAAAACCCCCAGTAGAATTGGAATGGCATAGTTTTGTAAGAATGTTTGAGTTTGGAATGCCTTGTTGTTTGGAGTGGCCTGCGCTGTTATCTTATCAAGTTTTTGGATAGTGTTTCCAGTAATTGGGGCCTGATTACAATCATTAATGGTTAGAGTTATATCCTCATGGAGAATTTCAGAGTAATCTAGATTGAGGTTTATCTTGTAATCTCCTGGAGAGAGGTTTGGAATTGTAAATGGAATATCTTTTCTATAGGTATCATCTGGATCTCCTTCATCTATATCAAATCTATCTGCAAAATCTATGTTTAGTTCTTGACTTTTTATAATAATTCTTGCATTATTTTCGTCCTTTTCTCCCAGGTTTGATATTTCAATTGAAAGTAAATTGTTGGTATTTGGACAAGAATCCTCTGAATCTAATTTTAATTTTGAAAATCTTAAATTATGGTTTTCTTTGTCTATGTTTAGATCATAATTTATTATTTTTTCTATGTTTACACCGTTAGAATTTTCTCCAGTTATTTTTAATTCTATATCATAATTATCATCTTCTAGAACTAATGGCAGAGTTATTGAAATGATTTCTTCATCATCTTCTTCTACATCTAAATCTTTAAATTTAACACCCTCATCAATATCTTTGTTGTCATTAATATTCTCTATTGTTATTTCTGCTTCAATGCCTTCTATTTCTAAATTATCATCAAATTCAAAAATGTTTTCTAATTCTATTTTGAATTCTATTTTTGATCCTGGTTCTGCTTCAATGTCTCCTCCAGATTCATCGGCATCAGATTCCTTTTTATTATCTACATATACTTTTATTTTATTTATTGATATTGGATTGCATATTTCATCGAAATTATAGAAGGCTGGTCTAGGGTCGTCGTATTCCCCATAACTTAATCCTATCACATTGCCTTCGTTAACGCAATAGTGTCCATCATATGATGATAAATCTCCATTCCAACAAGAATTCCCTGCATCAAATCCTATGGGCATATATTCCCATAGATTATTTATGCCATTTAAAAATCTCCAATATTTTCCAGAATAAGAACATCCAGTTCCTGAAACTGAGTCTCCAATATTGTTTATTTGACAAAGTTGATGTCCGAATGAACCCGGGCTGCTAAATAAAGTTGATAATGAAAGTTGACTTAATAGTTCGTAGCCATCTGTCCCTTTATCTGCCTCAAGACATTCGACATGTATTGATCCGTCTGGAAAATCAATTAGAACACCTACGCGATCTGCGGCAACAAAAGGGATTATTAGTATTGTCAATAACACTAATAATTGTTTATAGTTCATTAGTTTTTGCTCTTTTTTGTTTTAATTTTTTTATAAATTGTTTACACATAGTGATTTCATCTAGTTTACCTTTTTTAAGGATTGTTGTTCTTGATTTAGGCAATATTGATGATAGTATTATGTTCGATGTTAAATGAGTTAGGGCAAAAGGTATTGCTGTTATGAATGAAGTAAGTATTCCATAGAAGATTAATCCAGACATTATATTCATAGATAGTTCAAATATTATTGTTGCAATTGTTATTGCTATCATTGATTTTATTATTGTTGGTTTTTTTAACATTAATCCTCCAAGGGTTCCAGCTACTATTCCACTTCCAATATGAATTAATGTCCATGGACCTTGGCCTCCAAACATGAAGAAATTTGAAAGATACCAACTAGATGCTCCAACTAAAGCTCCCTTTCTTATTCCAAATAGCGAACCTGCTATTAGTGCTATGAATGTAATGGGTTCAACACTAGGTAGGGGTTGTAGTAATATTCTTCCTAGGACTGCTGTAGTAATTAGGGTTAATATTA
>NZCB01000034.1 GCA_002688165.1 Candidatus Pacearchaeota archaeon
AAGTTGAAACTATAACAAATGCTATAATTACACCTATAACTAATGAAGCTACTCCAAATACTAAGGAAGTAATCAATCCTCCTGTTTGACCTTTCTTATCTTTAAGAAAATTCTTCATATTCTGTTTTTTTATACCCCCTTTCAAAAATATTTTCTTTGGAACTAAATTCCATAATGTTTTTAAAGGAAATTTATTTATAAAACAATTGTTTCACTGTTACAGCTTAGTGTTTTTTCTATCTAAGAATAACCAGACTCCTGAAAAGATTGTAACAACTAATACTACAATCAATACATCTAAATGAATTAGCTCTTCAATAGCAGACATTATCAAAGCAATCATTAAAGTAGAGATTGATGCCACAACACTCCACATGGGATAATCAGCAATACCATTTCTTACTTGTTGTCTTCCAACTCCTCCCAAGAATACAACAAAATAAACAAAGACTAACAACAAATAAGTAAATCCTGAAACAGCTAAGGTTGTTTGAACTAAGATAGTATCTAATCCATCTGTTGCATTCGGTAAATCATATTTATAATCTATTGGCATTTTATTCTGGATTCCTCCCTGCCCATGTTTTCCAAATTAATAACCCAAAGATAAATGTTATTAATCCTAAGAAAGTTGTAATGAATATTCCGAATCCTTCTCCGTTTCCAAATATTTTTATATATCCTACTTCTAAAATGTTTTTAGTTACTGCAACAGAAGAGGTTGGAGTAATTGCAAATTGCCCTCCACTAGGAGTTGTATCAGCTTGTTCAATAGAAGATTCTATTATTGATTGATAAGTAGATTCAGAAGCTCCTCTAAATGAACCCACATTGGTTGATACCGAATTATTAAGTGTAGAAAATTCTGGATCATCCAACACACTTACTTCAGAATTATTATCTATTGCAAAATTTGTTGCAAATCCAATTATTGCTATCGTAAAAAGCCCAATCATAATTAAGGAAGTAGTAAATTGTATTTGCCCCATCAGTTACTCCTTGCTCCTTTAATTCCTATAAGAATTATAGCTATAACTAACCATAAGATTGTTGCTCCTGCTCCGATGAATCCATTGTTTGCTACAAGGTTCAAGGAGAATAATAAGACAACACCAATTAATAAGAAGATTACAGTAAATATGGGATTATTACTTACCCCAGAACCTATTAAAGTTAACATAATAAATAATGCCAACACAGTTAGAGTAACTCCATAAATTTGAGAAGGATCTTGGTCTATTTTAATATTTCCTTGTGCTTGAAGATTTCCATTTAAATATAACTTTCCTGTTATTGTAGAATTTCCAAAGTTAGTAGGAACTACACAACTTAATGTTCCACTTGAACTTGTTAATGAATCTGTACAAACAGCTGTTCCTAAAGAATCTTGTTGTGTTACATTAAGAGTTATTAATTGAACACTACCATCTGGAATATTAAATACACTTGATATAACTCTTGTTTCGTTATCATAACCTAGAGTAAATTGAAAGTTTTCTGCTTCTTCAAAGTCTGGAACTACTAATGATTCTGAAAAAGAATTTAAATCTATTTCACATTCTTGAACTAAAGGAGTTTGACAAACAGCAATAACATTTGCAAATGTTTTAAGAACTGTTCCGAATTTAACCACATCAAACTTATAGATTACATCATCCAATACAAGGTGAGCAATTACTTCTCCTCTTGCATCTGTCTTGGGTATTTCTACTTCTCTAAATAAGTTTTCATCAATATACTTTCTTGAAATCTTCATCAAAGCATTTTCAACTGGTAAAAATGAACCATCTCTAAAAATTATCTTAAATACTTGAACATCACTTGAATTAAGATCATATAGGGTTATGTTTTGATTGAAGGTGTTTAAATCTAAAGTTTCATTTTGTATATGGTATAATTCAGAAGCATAAGCATCTGCACTATATTGTATTTGAAGATCATTACTATATCTTTCAGAAGTTAATGAACTATTTATACAAACTGAAAAAGAATTTATTGCACTATAAGTACTATTGAAATCCAAAACAGATGTGGTGGTAGCATAAGAAAACACTTGTAGATTTAATCTAGCAAGAGTATTTGAAGTAATGGGTATAGTTGTTTTTGTTTCCTCGTCAGCAATAGTGAAGTTATACAATACTATTGAATTAGAAGTACAATCATCTAAAGCAAAAGCTCTTATGAATTGTGTTGAAGTTGTGGTGTTTGCTTCAACAGAACCAAAGTTAACTTGCCAAAATACATCAACAACCTTATTACTATCAACTCCTTGAATAACTTTATTGCTTATAGTTGCATTATAATTTCTTCCAGATATAACAGAGAATGGAGATATTGTATCATTCCCATCATACCATAATTTCACAGTAGATAAACTTCCAGTTTGAATTATGAAATCAAGGAAGTATGATTCTGTTGCCCCTTCTATTGTTGCATTTCTAACTCCTCTCTCATTTTCCCAAACACTCCAGTTCCAAACTACTTCTTGATTATTTGAATTCCCAAAAGTATCATTGGAATAAAAGGTTAATTCCAAATTAGATATATTATTTACATTTTGAATTATTGTTGTGTTAGTTGCACAATTTAAAGTATGGTTTGTTCCATTATAATTTTGTCTACAAGTATCTATATTGTCATCGGAAATATTCCATCTCAAAGATATATTGTTTCCTGTCTTATGATAATTAATAAGATTGAATGGTGCAGTTACATTTAAAGTTGGTGCAGATGAATCTACTGTGAAATAAATTGTATCATTTAATCCAAACAATCCTGAAGCTGAATGACTACCATAAACAAGTAAATGATGGAATCCATCTTCAACTTCTAAGCTAGAGTTTATACTTGATAAAGTATTGTTTGTTCCATTATAATTAACAATCCAAGTTCCGATATTTTTATTTGCTGTTGCATTAAAAAATATTGTAGATGATGAATAAGAATTATTTGTTGGAGAGAAAGTATTTATTGTTGGAATAGTATCTATTGTAAATCTCATTCCTGTTCCATTTGTTTGTGAAGGTGGAGTACTTGTATCATCCCAAGCACTATAAAACCAATCATGGTTTCCTTCACTTAAAGCTCCAGAGGTAAAAATATAATTTGTTGCATTAAATCCACTAGAGTTAGTTGATATAATAGTTCCATCTAAATACAAACTAACATTAATCAAACCTGAATTATCTGATGCTGTTCCATTGAAAGTTATTATATTTCTATCTGTAAATGTTGTTGTATTTGATGGGAAAGTATTTGTAACTATTGGTGCTGGATCTGGGGGGTTTTCCCATGCTACTATTACAACTCCTGAAGCACCATTACCTCCACCATCTGAACCACCACCTCCACCTGAACCAGTACTTGCTTCTCCGACAGCTCCAGTAGTTCCTCCGTTTCCACCTCCACCAGTTCCACCTGTTCCTGGACTTGAACCTGAATCAGAAGTACCACCACCTCCACCACCAGCCCAAGTTATTCCCCATATTTCAAGACCATTTCCACCATTTCCAGATTGTGAACCAGTACCATCAGCACCAGCAGTACTTTTTCCACCACCTCCACCACCAGCATAAGGAGAACCTGCAGTTAAAGCATCTCCTCCAGCAGTTCCTTGAGAAGCAATTCCAGTTCCACCAGTTCTTGATGAACCATCTCCTGAAGCTCCACCACCACTTCCACCATCATTTCCATTAGCTCCTGAAGCAGCAGCTGCACCTCCTCCAGTTGTGTTAGTAGTTCCAAAGAATGAATACTCTCCATTAGTTCCAGTTCCAGGAACTCCACCAGTTCCTCCAGCTCCAACAAATAAATTAATACTTGCTAATGGTGTTACAGAAGTTGAAATATTATAAACTAATCCACCTGCTCCACCTCCACCTCCACCTACTGGACCCCAACTATCTCCTGCTCCTCCTCCTCCTCCAGCGACGATAAGTACAGTAACATTTGTAACTCCTGTTGGTACTGTCCAAGTATCAGCTCCAGTTGTGTTAAAAACTTTCCAATTAGCTTGACTTGGAGCAAGATTTCCCCAAGTTATATGTTTATCTACATCTTTTCCTACAATATTCCAAACCCCATCTATATAATCAAACCATTTAACTTCAACTTCAATTCCTATTCTAATCTTTCCTTTAGGAATATCTTTTGAATTATAAGGAAGCCATGCCTTTCTTGTTTTTGTTTTACTTCCAGTTTGCAAACAAGTAGTATCTATTGTTCCATTTTTATTATCAAAATTAGAACAAGAATAAATTGGTTCTTGATAATCTTCTTCTCCCCAATAAACATATCTCCATTCTCTTTCAACTATTTCTCCAGTATTCATATCTGTAAATTCTACTTCCCCAAGTCCTTCATCATATTTATCATTAAAATTAATATCATACCACATAACAATTTGTTTTCCAACATAAACTTTTTTGGTTTCATCGATAGAACCATGACTTTTTAATTCAATACTACCAAAGTGTTTTCCAAATCCCCAAAGATTATCAAAATCAACTTTCATATCTTTATTAGAATAAGTTATCTTATTATCAAATTCAGCAGCAGAAGTAATTCCAATTAGAAGAATCATAAAGATAATTGCTACCCCAAATAACTTAATTGATTTCATATATCAAATCCTCCTCCACCTTCTCTTTGATTTCCAGCAAAGATATAAATTCCAGTTAAGAAAGCAATCAATCCCATTATCCAAGGAGAATGAATCATAAAATAAGACATAGATTTTTGTTCTCTTAAACCATCTCCAATAACTTCATCACCAGAGACTACTAAATCTTGATACATATTGCTCATAATAATTGCTCCAAATACAAGTAATACTATAAAAATAAAATAGATTCCAATATATGCTGGATTAGGATTAGTTGTGTATGCTGTTATAAATACTATAGAAAATACTAACATAGCTACATAACTAAATACAAGTAACCATGGTAAAGCACCAATGGTTTTATCAACAGCACCGAAGGTAACTTGAGATGCTTCTGAAAGATTAGCTTCCCCAACCATTCCTAAATCTTCCATAACTGGAGTAATTGTTTCAGACGCAAAACCAACAACAGTAATCCCCAACACTGCAACAAATCCAATTATTAAAATTGTAAATAGAATTAAGAAAAAGATTATTATTTGCATTTGTCCTCTTTTATCTTTCATCATATTAAATTAAACTCCTTTTGTTTATTTGGAAACATTTGTTTAAAAGAATCACTTTCAAATATTCCTCCTGCTCTACCTAACATTTCTTTAGCTTGTTTTTCTAATGCTGTTAACTCTCTATTCATTGCTTTCTTAAAACATTTTAAATGACACCACATATCTGAAACTACCTTTTCTTTTTTGTAATCTTCAATATGAACATATTCCCCACTTTCTACTTTTATTGATACCTTACATAAATTACAATCCATTTTAAAATACATCCTCCTTTCTTCGTTTAGTTCTTAATTCTTCCTTACTAAGCTGAAATCCATTGGTTTTTCTTAACAACCTTATCATCTCTGCATCTGTTGGTTGTTTCTTCTCAAGGTTTTTCATATACCTAAACTTTGATAAATCTCTCATCTCTTTTACAAAAGCAGAATCACTTCTAAATGGAACTGTTCTCCCTTTTATTTTATCAAAGTTTGCCATTTTAAGGTAGTTTCCCTTGTGGAAAAATTCCACGATTTAACATTGCTTGAAATTGTTTGTCATGGAACATCTGTACATAAATCCATACCATCCAAACTATTACAATTATTGGAGTTATACCAAACGTTATTTGGAATAACATAAATAATATCTTTGCAAATAATTGTTCTGTTAAAAATGCAAATGCTAAATTACTTGAAAGATAAAGTATTGCTATAACTATCATCCATTCAACAAACCATAATGCTGGTCTAAGATATTTCAAATAAGTTACTGATAATATTCTTCCTTCTTCATCTTGTCTATTTGATTCTGGAAGTTCATTGATTCCAAATAAGATTAATATAAATGTAAAAAACAAAACCATAAACAATACAACATATAATATTGATTGGGAAGAAGTAACTTCTGCCCCCCTATAATTTACTTTAAAATCATAACTCCAAATAGTATCTGCTCCATCTAAATCTCCTATCCCATTAACAATGTATGTTCCAAATTGTGTGGTATTATCAGAACCTAATGTGAATTTATAAACGCTTCCAGTCTTAGTCATTGGAAAGTTTCCAATAACTTCTGTAGAATTTGGAGAGATAACTGAAGTTATATTATTGTATGTACAACTTGCACAAGTTTGAACTAAATCTACATCATCTCCTTGCTTAAATATTCCAAGTGTTTGAATCTCTGCAGAAGCGAAACTAACAAACATCAATACAAAAATAAATGTTAAAAAAAATCTTTTCATTTTAATCTATTCTGTAAACCTCCTTGATTTCTTCTCCAACTGTAATATTAACCCTATCTATCTTTAATGAAGAAGAATCTATTTCCTTATAACAAGGATTCAATATTAACTTTCTTGTGTCCTCTTCCTCATATTCTTTTATATTTAATATTTTACAGAATAAATCCGTTGAGAGATAGTTTACTTTTTCTTTATTTGAATAATCTATAATATACAGAGTTCCACTTACACTTGTTAACATTAAAATTCCTATTCCTATTATAAACATTTTTAATATCATAAACAAGCCCCCAAAGTAGTATTATAATTATATTGAATACATCCACCTACAAGAAGATTTCCTGTTATGTTCACATTTCCAACAACATTTAAGTTATGACTTGGACTCGTTGTTCCGATGCCGACGTATCCACCCCCTGTTACAGTAAATTTAGGGTTTTTAGTATTTCCTATTGGAGTATCATCAGTTCCAGCTTGTCCTATTGAAAAATAATTTGTGCCATCATTTCCAATATAAAAGTTATGATACTGGTCATAACTACCGAAATAAAGCATTGAACCACGACCACCAGCAGAACCATAGTCAGAGATTAATGCTCCAGTAGTTGTGGCAATATGAGCAGTTGTCTCTGGACTTGTTGTCCCTATTCCAACGAACCCTGGGTTACCATGACCCAGCACCGTTATTGCCCGAACCTGTGACGCCACAGTGCCAACCTCTAACCACCAGTTACCATAGTAAGATCCCATTACCGATTGATAGGCATTATTACCATTACGGAAAGCAGCAGTGACAGTCGACCCAGCAAAGGTGCCACCATCCATTCTTAGTGCTTCATATGTACCACTGTTATACGTGTGCAGTTTAGCTGCTGGACTAGTAGTCCCGATGCCGACTTTGCCTGTCTCATCTACTGTCAATCTATAAGCAGTAGCAGTCCGATCATAGAGATGAAAACTTTCGTCAGTAGCATAACTAAACAATTCATACTGTCTCCCCCCTGCATTGGTAGCCTCTAATGCCAAGAAAGCGTAATCAGTATCCGTTATGTGCAAGTTGACATGAGCATCTGGCGAAGTAGTCCCGATGCCGACGTTTCCCAAAAACCAATTATTTTCAGAGCCATTAGAATGAACTTCCCCACTCAACCACACATCTCTCCATCTCAAAGTTTGATTCCCTAAATCAAAAGTATCATCCCAACCTTCTTGAGGAAGAAGACTTCCGTTTACATCTAAAGTATTAACATTCAATCCAGTTATATTATAGAAAAAACCTGTTTGCGCGTAAATGTCTCCATCTGAAATAGTCAAACCATTAGATTGCCACCCACCATTAAAATCATAAGTTCCAGTAGCTGTATCCCCTGTATTCAAAAGGAATTTATTATCAGCCCAAGTAGCAAGAGAATTATTCTTTGCTTGGACATATAATCCCATCGAATCATTCTTAGCCACAACGTATGTTCCCATTGTTGTATTGAAAATAATATCTTGGGCTCTGACATAAGTTCCTAAAGAATTATTCTTTGCAACAACATAATTCCCCATTGTTGTATTA
>NZCB01000035.1 GCA_002688165.1 Candidatus Pacearchaeota archaeon
ATGTAGTTGTATCTAGACTCAATGTCGGAACTGCATTTGCAATCCCCACCATTAACAAACTCATCAATGTTATTAAAATCAATATTTTTTTCATTTTTATCCTTTTATCCTCCTTGTATTTGTGGCAATATAAATAATGTATTATTAAAAACATGGAGATATGTTGCTGATTCTATCTCCTTAAATCTTGAAATCAATATCAATGAAATCATTGCAAATATAAAAGTCAAGAATAAGGCAACATTTGCATTCACCCCTTTAGCATTGAAATGATACCATACAAATATTAATGATACCAAAACAAATAAGGCTATGCTCTTAATATTAATCTTAGTGATGTCAATATTTGTGAATTTTCCTAATGCTTCTGCTATTCTTGCCAGAAATCTTGTTTCTATCGTTGCTATTATAACTCCAAAAGCAAAAAGAGTAATTAAAGGATTTTTAGCAAGAACAGGCTCTGTTGATTGGACTACCTTATCTATGCCCAAAGTCGAAAAACCACTACTTAATATACTGCCTAATGTTGGTTGAGCAGTAACATTTAGAATGCCTTGGAATGCAGAAGATACAAAGAATGTAATTATAAGAAGAATGGCTAATGAAAATGCAGCGATAATTACTGCATTAAATGTATTTTTCGGTTTAGTGTTATGAGTAATCGTAGCAGGCAATGCAAAATATAAAAAGACGCTTGTAAGAATCATAGTGGAAAATATAGTTCCCAGTTGCAAATTAAAGTTGATGGCTAGAAATATAAGTGATATAAGTAAAAAAGTGGTTATTATAATTTCTACATTATCCTTATCTTGTTTTGGCAAGTTTTACACCCTTTTTGTTTTCAAAAAATAAAAAAAAAGAAAAAACAAGTAGATTTTAATCTACTTGGATTTGTGCTACTTGGCTGTCTATAGGATTACTAACCCTATTGCCATCCTCGTTTTCTCCACAGATTTGCAGTACAAATTCTCCCGTTTCAGTATTTTGCCTATATTCGTTAGGCACATAATGTAGGAAGATATCCGTTCCTGACGTAGATGCTGGGTCTGTCGAGTCGTCTGTATCTACCATCACTTGTGCATTTAATTTATCGTTGCTATTAAATGCAGGCACAGCATACGTTTTTGTCTTGTGGTCTGAGGTTCTTAGGCTGAAGTATTCTGGGGTGTTTATCTTATTTGCAGCCGCACCATTGAATCTGACTTCTACATTGTCAAATGCAGTGCTATTATATTCTGCAATTACACATCCTCCATGTGCAAATTGTCCCCTCTCAAATGCTCCAGTTACTTCATGCGTCAGAGTAACAACGTCTCCTGCACCAAGTGTCTCATTTTCAGTCCCCGAAATTACGTTCCCTTCTTCATTGAAGGTTTGTATGGTCAGGCTACCATTCCTATACAGTGCGTTGGAATATGTCTTTGTTCCAGTACATGGAATGCTATCAATCAGTTCGTAGTCATTCAAATATGCTACTGTACCTGAGTTGTTGCCTTGCCCCCAATTTATCTTCAATGTATCTCCTGGGCTCGCATCGAAAGTACCTCCATCACTAACCGTTTGTGCTCTCCCACCATTAATCTTATATTGATGGTTTCCATTAACACTTACGGTGTTGTCATAGATATCTGTTGCCGCCAGTGTGACAGTTGTTTTGTCCACCCCAATACATTGTGGTACATCCACAGCAGTTGGCGTTCCTAGTGCTCCTGCAGTAGGTGCTGGTGCTAATCCAAAAGGACTTAAAGCCCCTGAACCCCAAGCGATTACTGCCAAAATTATTATTAGCACAAGGAACTGCGTATCTGTCGCTCCTTTTTTAAATAATCTCATATTTTTTACCCTCCATTTTTTTTTAAATTTATCACAACCAAATAGACACCACCCATTAAATCACATACAGAAATCACAATTTAAAATCACATAAAATAAATAAATAGCAAAGCCCTTTAGATTGCCAAAATAGATAAAGATATAACTTATATTTAAACTTTTCGCTAAATTTGGACTTATTTCTTAAATCCGTATTTTTCCTTGTAATACACTTTCCAATCTCCAGAGAGATAAATTTTCCAGAAATAGAAAATTATGGATAATATAAAGAATAGGGAAGCCAAAAACCATTGCCTAGATGTTATAAATATTACAGTTGCAAATACGGAAATATACATTAAATTCTTCGGGCTTTTTGGAGTCTTTAATTTAATATTCCTGAAATTATTAATTTCCCTCTTAATTTCGGTTTTATATCTATAAGGCAGATATTCAAAAAAAATTCCCATATTCCTAAAAAATAATTTTAGTTTATTCATGGTCTATTGATAATGATTTTTTAATATCTTTGTATCTTCTCAAATCTTCTGCCAGAATTATTTTTTCATCTGGATACCTTCCGCAATCTGGACATTTATCCATCAACTCTAATTTTTGGTCTGTCTCAATTATATCATCAATCATCATAGTTATAGGATTTCCAGTAATATGATAATAATGCTCAAACTTATTTCTATCAGTTATTATCACTTGTGCCACATATTTTTTTGGGTTTCTCTTATTTTCTATAATCTCCTCTACTAATCTTATATCCTTATCTATCTTAAAATCTCCAGAGGGGAACTCATATTTGCCATTTGAAAATTTTATCTCCTGTTTATCCTTTATTACTTTTGAAAGATATTCCTTGAACTGCCTCTCGGATACCCTGTTTTTTTGTAATTCCTTAATCTTAAATGACATTGCAAATAATATTATCAGCCCGATACCTAAAAGCAGTTGATTGTTAGTTACATATCCTTTAGGTGCGAGGGAAGTAATATCATACATAACACTATCAGTTTCATCATTATAATTTGGCACAAGGGATGTTGTGGATGAAATATAAAAAAAATAACCCACTAATAATGCAAACATTAATCCCTGTTGCTTGTTGATATTATATTTTTCTAAAAGTTCTGGCATTTTCAAAAAAATCCTTTTCTCTTTGCATCGGTCTTTAATCCTTTTAGGACAGAAATCATTTCCATTTTTATCATATATACTTCAAGAATATTTCCATCTCTCATTCCCCTTTCTTTGAATTTATGCCTTCTTACCTCCTCCAATCCCCAAAAAAAAAGTTTAGGTTTTATGCCAAAATTAAACTTATGCAGATTTTTCTCTATACACTTTATGCTTATTTCATTAAACAACGTACCTTTGTCTATGATTTTGTCAATGTAATATCCTATCGGCTTATTGCCTATAATGACTTCATTTTTCTTATCCCTGCAATTTAAACAAATATCATAACGCTTTCCAGCTTCTTCCTCGCAAAATACACATTCACTCATTTTTCCTCATAATCGTGTGGCAAGGATACCCATAAATTTATTTATGGGAGGAATTGCCACTCACCTCTACATTTAGTATATCACCCATTAATGATTTATAGTATTCTTCTTTCTTCAGTGTCCATCTGCGTATAGTCGTAAATACATAATCATTATCTCCATCTTGGAATAATAATACTAACAATTTAGATTTGGGTAATGGATAAAACTCAATCCCATTATCTAAATAAAATGTATCATACTCTATAAATTGTTTAGACAATTCAGAATATTCTATAACAAATACTTGTAATAGTTTTGCACATTCTGTCTGAATAGCCATCTTTGAATATCTATGTGAAAACTTTATTGTTGGCATTTTAATCTTTTCCTTCTCTTGAGGTAGAGAAACCCCCGACTTTAGTCGGATTTATTTGGGAGTATGTCATTTTTCCTCATTTTTCGTTGGTTGGTCAATTCTTTTTACTATTACCCCTTCTTTTATCTCTTGGGCTTTCCTCAATAATTCTTTTATGAAATCAACAAGTATTTTTTCCTTCTCAAGATTCAGGGTTATGTAATCTGAGAAACTTGCTTGTAATATTGGCACAGTTGAAAGTTCTGGATTGATGTCATAATTTTTTCCATATGCTTTCCAGTGGTTTTCTATCTTTACATTAAAATCATCAAACTTATCAATGGCTCTTATCATAGGCACTCTTAATGTAATTAATTTGTCAACATATCTTTCTTTAATAGCAATTAATTTTTTTGATGTTTCTATATCCTTTAGTTCATCCAAATAAGGCATAAAATGTCCTTTTTTAGAGTTTTGTCCTTCATTCATTTTCCCCTGCTGGTTCTATAGGCTGATTGTTAAGAACTGCAGGTGCAGTTACCTTTCTTAATGAATTAGCCATCTTTATTACTTCTCTCATAAATTCTTCAGGATGTTTGGCTAATTGAACCATTCTTGTTTGTTGCCTGATTAATAATGATGATAGGGATAAGTTTTCCTCTCTGAGTTTATCATTCTCCTCAAATAGAGTCCTATTGATATTTTCAAAGACATTTGTTTTATTTCCTGTCCAATCACATAACATAAATATATAAGTTCCTTTGGTTCGTGGTTCTATGTGCCCACTATATTTCATCGGGAATTTTTTAATAAATGCGTCTTTTACCCTATCATAACCATTCCCTTTATTTTCTATCTGGTGTATATATCTCATAAGATTAGTAGGTCTATGGATTATCTCTATTTTATATTCATTATCATCTTCATCCCATACATTGGTTTTAAAGTCCAATAATACTGATTGTAAGAAATCTCCCCACAATATCCAATTATTGATATTTGCTGGTGGTGGAATTGCCATTATATATTTGCCTCCTCATCTACTTCGTGGTCTGGAAATTGCCTTTTCTTGTAAATAATAAATCCAGTTACTCCTGCAATTATTAAACCTAAAATCCAATACATCCTCGAATCTTTTTCATTCTGAACTTCTCTATATAGATTACTCATATTTAATTTAAGATTGGTGTTACTTACTTTTAAGGTAGCCATTATATCTTCCTGATTTTTTTTATCTTTTTCGCAGGTTTGATAAAGAGTTTTAAAATCCTTTAATGTAGAAATCTCCGTATCTTTGCTGGACACCACAACCTTTTTTGCCTCCAATTCTGCAGTACATTTTGTATATGGGTCAAAATAATTTTCATTATTCTTTACCTCCCCTAAAGTATTATTTAAACTAATAATTAAATCTCCGAGGGTGCTTGAGGTGGAGGTAGATGTTGAAGATTTTTCAACTATTAAATCCAGTATATATTCTACTTTATGGACTGAGTTATTTAAATCACCTTCTGCCTCTATAAGAATCTCATATTCATCATATTCTGTATCAGAAGGCAAGATTATGCTTAATTTTAATGTCTCCTTGTCATTTGCATCAATGCTTGATTCATCTGTCATCTCCTCCAAATCCAAATCGTCTATCTCTATTACCATCTCTACCTCTTCCATAGATGTCCCAGAATTGTTATTTTTAATCCTGATTTCAAAATCAATAACAGAACCAGATTTAGCTTCTCTCTTTATTTCGTCTCCATAATTAAGATTTCTGCTCGACAAACCATCTACCTTTACATCAACATCATCTATTAACAAATCTCCTCCAGAAACTATCTTTCCATTTTCATTTTCTGCTAATACGGTTTGCAATAATAAGATTGTCAAAATCACATAAATTATTGTTTTCATAAAATCACCTATAATTATACGCCTACTTGTTTTGGAGTCTTATGAGAAGAAAGGGAGGGAAATACTGTTGCCCTAATTGCCTCCCCTTCTATTTCCTCTCTTCTCCCATATTCATCATATAATACAATTGGATTATTTGAAAATATGATAAACTCTCCTTTTTTTAAATTAATAAGGTCTTTTTGCTTATGCCTTAATGCATCAAAATCCTCGCAGATTTCTTTTGCTTGGTTTTTTTTCTGATTAAAGGATATTACATAATCAGTTTGAGACCTTATAAATTCTGGAATCTTATCCCAGAATTGAGTACAATAAGTAAATCCTATTCTTGCATGTCCAGATTCCCTTACTACAGTTTCAAAGGTTTCAATTGCTATAGGAGAATTGATTAAGGATAATATCTCATCAAAGAATAAAAATAATTCTATTTTGTTTTTCCTAAAATATTCATTTCCATTTTGGTTTACAAATAAATCATTGAGAATAAAATTTGCATATTGCGGGTGGTAATCTGGATGAAGATTCTTTATATCATAAGTAACTATCGAAGGAACTAAATCTGCAATCAGGCAAGCAGTCCAAGGGTAATGGGATTCTTTATGCTTATCAGGAAATTCTACTGTCCATTTTGCTTTAGTATTATTGCTCGTATCCAAAATCTTAGAATTATCAATATCCTTTAATACATTTAAGATTCTTGCTAATACTCCTTCTGGTGTCTTTTTCTGCCTTCCTGTTATTGGGTCTTCCTTATTGAGCAACTTATCATATACTAATCTTTCTCTTTCTTGATAGGTTTTACAATGAGCCAAACTATCTTTGTCTATATTCCCATCTGAATCATAAAGCAAATTTCTAAAATATACCCCACTATTTTTAAACTGCCATTCTTCCTTGCCCTTCAAAATATTATTAAAGTTCTGTATAAATTCAAAATAACTTAAATAAATCTCATAACCTGTTTCTCCTGCTCCTATTAATTCCTTTAGAGTTCTCGTTTTGGGATGCAGATAAACCATTGGTAAAGGCAAAGAGACTTCGTTCAATAATTTTATGTTAGAAAAAATTTTTATTGGAATCCACGATTGGCAATAAGAATCTGTTTCGAGAGTGGTATCATTCAATTCAATACATTTCTTTTTCCATTTATGATAAAGACAGTCCATTAATCTATGTTTGCATATGCTCTTTCCATGTCTTTTTTTCCCCACTATGCCTATTGTAGGATTTTCCCTTTCTTCTTGTATGCAGACTATTTTTCCATCTTCTGTGATTCCTATAACAATCTCTGGTATAGGCTCGGAATATTCTGGTTCATCATCCTCTATGTTTGGGACATATTTTTGAATTGTATCTTGAACGGATTTAAGGGATGTTGTATCAAAGGAACTTTTCCGTTTATAGTATTGTCCCTCCCTCTTAGCCCTTATGGATAGCCAATCATTATCAGAATTTTTCCCGACTAATCTAAAACTCCTTGTTATTAAATCTATTTCTATATAATGCCCGCCTGGAATATCTCCTACGTCTGGTTTTAGTTTAGTGCGATTAGTTAAAAAATATTCTATCTTCTGCCCAAAAAATCTTGAGACTTGTGGTCTTCTCTTGGAAATCATTAATCCGTATCCATATAAATCATCATAATTAGTCAGAATCCTAGTCTTTTCAAGATTCCCAGACATCAATGGTTTTCCAATTTGTATTTTTGTCTCTAATTTTGGAGGCTTCCAATGTGGAAAATTTTGGAGAGGATACTTCAAAATTTGTTTTTGATTGTGAATAATCCTAAATCCATTCTCTGCTAATCTTTGTGTTGCATAACTATATTTGTATTTTGTTAATGCCATTTGCTCTTTTTAACTGTAATCTTTAATAAATCACCAACCTCAAAAGGGTTTTTTATAAGCGAGGGGGAAGTTATCATTCCTCTGGACTCATAAAATAATATGCCCTTGTATGGGTTTTCATCTTCCTTATATGTCTTTGTATAAAAACCATTAGAGGCAAGTTGAAATATTGCAATATGAAATTTAACTGTTGAATCACTAACCTCATCCAATCTTTTTTTTTGTTCTAATTCCAAATCTATTCTAACCATATCCTCTTTCTGAAATGGGTGGTCTTTTAAACTTATGTTGTCTCTAATTATGCTAATTCCTGTTTGGGCATAACCTCTAAACCCATCATAAAACGCCTCTATAATTTTCACCTTGAATGTTATCTTTATTTTTTCTTCCATTCATTTGTAACGAGTATTATAAATATTATTGCCACATTTCTTACAGCCAGTTATATCTGGGAACTGGATTTTTTTTTTGCAATTCTCACATTCAAATATTGTCATTGTTTTAAATATTTCAGATAAAATTCATTCCCATTGGTTTCTATTCTTATATTGCCATGTTCTTTTGTAGTATATATTGGAATATCTAGAAAATTAAATCTATCTTCAGTTTCTGAACATAATTCTCCAGTTATAACTACAACCTGCGGATTTACTTTTTGCAAGAATGAAAGCGTGGTTGAATCACAAGAGCCATCGATTATCAATCCATCTGCTTTAATATCACTATCCTTTATATTCTCTATACATTCAAAATGGCAATTAGACATTGCCAAGAAATTATTTTCCTTATATTTTATTTTTGTAATTACAGAATTATCTTCTTGCTGGTCTAAAAACCCCTGCCCCTTATCATAAGGCACCATTATTTTTACAAATGCATCCTTAAATTCCAATAGTTTATCTGTTGAGATTAGAGTTGCATTAGGATAAATTTCTTTATACAGATTAAATGATGATGAAAATGGAGAGGGTTTGCCACCTTCATAGACAATGGCAGGACTGGTTTGTATTATTATGTATGGCAAACCCCCTATTGATGTCTCTAGTTTATTAGAGAGTATGATATAATCTAAATCATTCACACCTAAGTTTCTTAAATTTTTTATTATTGTCTGAGAATCATCCTCTGTTCCAGCATCAATAAGCAAAGAAATTCCTTTCTTAATGGCAATTACTGATTGACCATTAATATCATTTATGTATATAGAAAGATTATCCTTTTTAGGTGGTAAGAAAACATCCTCTTTAATTTCTATTTTTGTTGCATTGGTTTCATTGGATGTAAAATTTATCGGCTCAACATATCTTTCATAAGGGACATTTTCGGGTGGGACTTGTGGTCTAGGTTGACAACCTGTTAAGAGAAGTAATAGGATAATCACATAAATTAATTTCATAAAATCACCTATAATTAATTAATATTGTTGTAATATTAATAACTAATATATATATCTTGTGGTGTTTATATACTGTATGATATAAATATTTAAATATATGTATGTTTATTCTTAATTTGGAGGGCTTATCCTATGATTTTGTTGATAAGAAATATCAGTAAGGGATTTGTTGTGCAAAAAAGATGACTGTGGGATTTAAAAGTAAACCTGAAATGTTCAAAAAAGAAGCTCTTGGTTTAAAATGCAATAATTTGAGAAAAATGAAATCAATATTTTTAAAGAAACAAGGAGAAAGCCCAAAAAATAAGGTTTTGGACTTTTTAATTACAAACTCTGAGTTAGATTACTCTCTAAAAGAGATTGCAAACTATTCAGGAGCAGGTTACTCAACTATAAAAATTTTAATTAAAAAGTTAGTGAAAGGTAAGTGGATAATACCTACAAGAAAGATTTCAAAGGTTATACTCTATAAATTAAATACAGAAAATCCAGAAGTAAAGATATTTATAGAATTCTACTGGAAAGTTATTAGCTGGAAACATCCAAAGATGGGATATGAAACAATAGGAGGCACAAAATGTCGTGGAGATTGAGAAAAGGATTATGATTCAGACTTATTCTTAAAATATTAAGTCCTCCCTTTCATAATCCTCTCAAAATGGATATAGATAATATATTAGAAGAGTTAAATGAAAGAATTAAGAGGTACAAGAATAATAAATTTTATAATTATCCCCATGGTTCTGGATATTCTATAAGACTTAAAGCAGAATTGCATGCTTCTATTTTGGAATGTGAGAGTATTAAGAAGTTTATACTGAGGAATTTTGCCGACAAGAAAAAGTTATAATTTACTCATTGTGTGTGTAAATGAGGCGACCTTTTCAATGTCTTTAGCATTTCCTTTATTGGAATTCTATATCTGCTGGAGTTATAGATTCTCCTGCCAATGTTTTTTTCTTTATGGTTCTTGCAGAATCTAATGTTACAGGGTATCCAGATAAAAACCAAGTTTTTAATCTTGATGGGGTTTGTTCTTTAAAAACAAATGGGAATAACTTTATTTCTTTATTTATACTTTCCAATATTAATTCCGTTCTTTTATCCTCAATAGATTTATCAAAATCTCCGATGTCTGGAAATATTTCTCTTGCTTTTGCTCTCTT
Source organism: Candidatus Pacearchaeota archaeon (assembly GCA_002688165.1). Classification (GTDB taxonomy): domain Archaea; phylum Nanobdellota; class Nanobdellia; order Pacearchaeales; family GW2011-AR1; genus ARS1285. Next base: position 9,984 of record NZCB01000035.1, read on the forward strand.
TTTTAATTCTCCCCCTGTTGTTGAACTTTTAATTAATATATCTGCTTTTTGTTTTATTGGGTCTCTAAATATTTCCTTGTCCCTGACATTAGATTCTATCTTTTTTATTTTCTTCAAATCATCTATACTATCTGCTTCATTGATAATCTTTCCAAAATTATTTGATACTGCATCTTGAACCTTATCTGTCCCAAATAACTCTCCTATATTATTTATTAATTCTTGCTTAGAATCTTCTTTAGTGGTAGTAAACCATCCCTTACTACCACTAACTTTTATCTCTTCAGAACCACCTGGCAAACCCCCTATTGCCTCTTTTAAATCATCCTCATTAAAGACATCCTCAAGACTAGTTTCAAACTCTATTCTCTGAGTAAGCCTTTCAATAATATCATCTGGGTCTGTTAATGCCATTATATATTTGAACCTGTTGGGTAATCAACAATGGTTATATACTCCAGACCATCAGAATTTGTTAATTTGTTTATTGCAGTATCTGGGTATAAGATACTAAAATATTTCCAATGTGCATAACTTTGTTCTCTATCTGAACAATATTTCAATGTTTTTAAATATTTTGGTTTTGGAGTAAGACCTTTACTGAACTGCCTTAAAACATAATATTTGGCATAAGGCAAGTATTTTGGGAATTTTATAAATGCAAAATCACAGGAACTATGCATCAACACTTCCTGAAATTCCCTCAATGTCAGTTTGGAAAATCCAACTGCCTGATAATTATTTTTAGAACTTTCAAATAATAATATGTTCCCTAATTGGAATTGCTCTTGTAGTATTTTAAGTTCTTCCTCAACATAGGATTTTTTCATCCTATCGTAGTCAAAATAAGGAACGAAAAAGTTATCTTTGGTTTTGTTTGAAGTTCCCCTTGTCCAATCTACCTTTCTATTGATGATGGAGAAATTAAGAATATAGGTTTTATTATCAATATCAATAGAATTTCTTATCTTGGTATTTTTATTGAAATCTGTTCTTAATATATCTGCAAGCCAACCCTTAATGTACTCTGCTGGTTTTTTCATTTTTTAATCTCCTAATCTCCTCTTTTTTTGAATGTATTATTTGGATTAGTTTGAGGGTGTTTATTTCATCCTCTAATTTCTCTATTCGGTCTTGTAATTCATAAATCATTTCGTGGCAATGGTCTGTGTTATCAACATTTTCAGAAAATATTTTTGTGTTGTCTTCTAATTTGGATAAGCGTGTATTAAAATCTTTTATCCAACTATCCATATTTTTTTTAAACTCATCCATTCTTTTTTCCTCCTATATCATTCAATATCTTAAAGTCTTTGTTTAAGTCTTTTGAAAAAAATAATAATATCTTTTCTTTAATGGTTGTATCATTTGAAATCTTATATAGGAAATATAACTTTTGCTGTTTTGTAATGCTACCAAGATTCCAATTTATCTTTTCAAGTATATCTTTCAAATCTCCACTATTATTTGAAATTTTTGTTTTATTCAAACATTCTAGACACAACTTGTATTTATCGTCTATCTGTTTTCCACATCCTTCACAATCTTTCATCCTAAACCTCCAACCCTTTCTTGTGTTTCTATATTATTCCAAACTGCTTTCTTTAAAAATAAATGATAAAATGCTATTACAAGTAATGCTACAATTAGTTTTAATGGGGATAAATAAAAAAATATTGTATTGATGAGATAACCATAAAAACAGGCTACCATTATAATATCTATAATCACAAACTTTCTTTCAAACCTATTCATCTGATTCCACTTTATCATATGCTTTAAACCTCCCTTTTCTTTTGGAATGTTCTATCTTCTTGGCTTGAGAAAATGTCCTGAGAACAAATCCCCTTTTCTTCATTAGTACACTCAGATTGGCTTTCGTTAATCCCATCTCTTTTGCAGTTATGCTTAATGGTTTCCCTTCGACATAATACTTCTGGAAAAAAACTCTGGATTTATTGTCCATCTTATCAAAAAAATGGGCAATCATCATATCCTTAGAAAATATGAATGTATTTTCTTTTTTACATGATGGACAATTAACTTTCCATTCTCCCTCTTCTTCAGGAAAATCTACATGGTGTTTCTTCCTACAATGTTTACATCTGATTTTTATAGTCATTTTTAGGGTTATCGTTTATATATAAAATATAATTTTTCGTTAGTTTAAAAAAATCCATATAGGCTCACCAACTTTTTTTATAGATTATTATGCACTAATAGTTATTTTCTATTATATCTTTTAAAGTTTTTATGATTTGTTTTTTGTTCTTTAGATATTTCCTCATCTATAAACTCATCCAAACTCCTGTTTTTAGTCATCTCTTTATATCTTATCCTTCTTCCTTCTTTATATCTCATTGTCAGCGTGATTTAATTTTAATTTGGCTTCCTATCTTATGCTGTGCAAAAGGAATTGTTCTAATTTTTATATCCTGTAATATCTCATTACATTTCACACAAAGGAAATTATGATAAGATGTTACTTTAACTTTGCCTCCACACTTCTTGTGTATTCTAATTATATTCTTTCTATTGATATATGCCATTTTCAGTTTTCATTGATTTTGGTTTAACCTGTTTGAATTTGCCATCTTTAGTTTTACAATTCTGGCAAAATATAATTTTAATATTATCCTCTATTAATAATTCATACTCGCATTCAGGACATTGCATATATGCTCTTCTAATCATAAAATTTTGGCAAGGATACGCTGGACTTTAGTCCTGCGAGGAATTGCCACTCACCTCAGGTATGTAGTAATAGCCTTTGCTATCTTTCTTGTAAAAGTTTCTTGACATAATGTGATAATTTTTCAACCCCATATTAAAGTTTTCGGTTGTCTTGCAAGGCTGGGTGAAGCCACATTTAACTGACTCCATTCCGAAGAATGTTCAGCACCTTTCGCACAACCGAAGGCTTTAAGTTAAGATAAGTCTTTATCTCTTTTAGATGGTGGGATTATTTTACTTTAAATCTGAATCAAGTGCCCCCCATATTCTATATGAAATCCAAATTGGTGTTGTCTATCCACAAAAAAAATTCTTTTATATGAATTTTTATCATCCTTGTTATCGGATTCTATAAATTGAATCATAACTTTAACATCAGAGAGATATTTTATTCCTTCTCCACCAAGCATAACATATTCTGTTTTGTTGTCTTTGGTAACTCTCCCTATGGGTGTTGTTAATAAAACCCCTATCTTATATTCCCTAATAAACTTTCTAATGTCCATAAGAAAATCTTTTATTTTCTTTGCCTTAGATTTTGAGGTTACATTAGGATACTTAGAAGAGAAAGAATGATAAAGCCCATCGATAGCTATCAGGTCTGGTTTGATTTTTTTCATTTCTGTAAAAAAAAACTTCTCATCAAAATCCTGATAGTATGATAACAGGTCATCATATTTTTTTTGATTTTTGGTGGACATCTCGTTAAATAGGTTTGGGTTGGGTCTATCCATAACATTTTTTTCGTCAATATCAAAGAACACCACCTTCTTATTATCCACTATTGCAGAATTTATAAAGTGTAATGTGGTTATTGTTTTACCCGCAAGAGACTGCCCAGCAATCAAGAGAATTGTTTTTTCATTTATGCTTAATCCACCAAACTCTACTATGGGTTTCTGTTGTATCTCTTTTTTCCAGTTGAATTTTTTAAGCATTTTTTAGTGTGAATCTGACTTGTATTTAAATGTTTTGTTTTGTGTATATTAAAATTATAACAAAAAGTTTAAATATAACCTTACAGATTGTCTTGTTGTGAATATTACTAAGCTATTTGTTTGTGGTTTAGGTGTATAATAAAAGCACAGATTTTGTTGAAGGGGAACGCTGGTTATCAGTTGTCTTTTTTTCAGACATTACCCATCCAAAAGCACGAATGTGAAGAACTGGTTGCTAATAAAAACACACAAAGAAAATCCATTGAAATATATATTCGGGTTTGATTGGTTTGTAAGCAGTATCGAACTTCCGTTGGGTACTAGGTTTCGCTTGTTTCCGAATTATGGCTTTGACAATAAACCATTAGTAAATAGACGAGAGGTAGACTTCTTTTAGTTATAAGTATGGAAGAATAATATAGTTAAGGGGGTTTTAGGGGGACACCCCAATACACATAACCCTACATTTAACTTACACTTTATTATACTACCAGTAAATAGGTATTAAATAGGGTATAAATCAATGTATAAATGGATGTATATAACCTCACACTTGATAACCTTACATAAAAATTTACATAA
>NZCB01000036.1 GCA_002688165.1 Candidatus Pacearchaeota archaeon
AAATGTGATAAAAGAAGTTGATGCTAAGTTTGCATTGTCTTGGATAACTGTTGAATGGTTTAGTGTTTTGAATTATAATAAGAAAACTATGGATGATGTAGAAATTTATAGCGGGCATTTTGTTGAATTGTTGAATTTGTTGAAAGATGGAAAGATTACTCCATTGAAGGCTAAAGAAATTATGCGGAAATTTATTCCTAAAAGTTATTCTCCAAAGAAGGAGGCTAAAGAGGGTGGAAAGATGGATAGTGAAGGTGAATTGAAGAAAGTTATTGAAGAGGTTCTGAAAAAGAATGAGAAGAGTGTTAATGATTATAAATCTGGAAATAAAAATGCCTTGAATTTCTTGATTGGGAAGGTTATGCAGGCTACAGGGAAGAGGGCTGATTATGTGGTTGTTAGGAAATTATTAGAAAGGGAATTAAAATGAATGAATATTATGATTCAAATAATAATGGGAAGAGTTTTGATGTAAGATGGTCAGTAAAAAAGGATATTTCAGGGATGCTTGATGTTGAAAGAAAAAGTTCTGATAATCCTTGGACAGAGGATATTTTTCACCAATATCTAACAGAGAGAACTTCTATAATGATGGTAGCTCATTCTGAAAAGGAATATAATGAAGTTCTTGGATTTATGGTATATGAATTGTGTAAAGGAAAGATAAATCTAGTTAATCTTGCTGTGGATCCTAATTTTAGAAGAGAGGGTATAGGGAGTATTATGATACATAAACTAAAGAGTAAGTTATCAGAAAATAGGAGAAAAGAAATTTTTTTTAATATTAGGGAGTCTAATCGTGGAGGGCAATTATTTCTTAAAAATCAAGAATTTAAAGCAATAGGTATTTATGGAAAATATTATGAAGATACTGGAGAGGATGCCTATCATATGAGTTATAAAATAGATGAAAATGATGCTATTCAGAATCGTATTTCTAAATATTTTTTAAGGCATTAATCAATATTATTTTAAAATCAAAAAGATGAATTAAAAATCTGTTGAGTTAGATTTATTAACTTAGTATCTTTTATTGGATTGAGGTGATAGGTTTATGTTTCAGATTCCGATAATTGGTGCTTTTTTAGAAGCAGCAGGAACTATTTTATATAAAAAACTAGCAAATAGACATAGGGTTACTTATAGGGATTTTCTTGTGTATGGTTTTCTATCTATTGTATTGGTAAGTTTGCCTTTTTTATATTTTTTCTGGAGAATAGATCCTTTGGCTGGAAGTAATATCAATCTTGCTATATTATTTTTGATTATTACTATTTCAATTTTTGCTAATTATTTTTCTTTTTTTGCATTTAAACATAAGGATTTATCTAAGATTCAATCTATAAGATTAACATTACCCTTATTTACAATTTTATTGGCTTTTATTTTAAGTTTTTTCTTTGAGATTTATAGTAATGAAAGAAATTATTATATTTTATTTTTTGCGTTTATTGCGAGTATAACTTTATTTTTATCAAATATAAGGAAGGAGCATTTTGTATTTGATAAATATTCTTGGTCTATGTTGTTAGGTAGTTTTTTATTTGCTATTGAACTTACTCTTTCTAAACCTTTAGTGCAATTTTATCATCCCATAACTTTTTATTTTATTAGAAGTTTGTTTATCTTGATTATAGTTTTTGCAATTTTTAGAGATAATCTTTCTACCTTGAAACCGGTTGGAAAGGGGTTGTTTTTAGCATCAGCTTTATTTTGGGTAGGTTATAGGGCTATATTGTATTATGGTTATGGAGCCTTTGGAATTGTGTTTACTACAACTATACTTATACTTAGTCCTGTTTTAATATATTTAGCAAGTTGGTTGTTTTTGAAAGAAAAAGTTACAAGGAGACAAGTTTTCAGTTCTATTATAATTGTTGTATGTATTTTGGGGACAATTTGGATTGGAAACTAAATGTTTATAAGAATTAAATTGTTAGTTGAAATATGAAAAAGGTGAAAAAGAAAGGTAATCGGAAGAGGATTCGGAAATTAAGACCTTCAAGAAAGTTGTATATGCCATATTATTCTATGATTGTTATTTTGGCTTTGTTTCTAATTTATATTAAATATACTGGCAGGATAATAAATGATACTGCATTTAATGTGGTTTTGTTTTTTGCAATTGTTATAATAGCTGTGACGGAAATTCATCGGATTGGAGAGTCTTATCATTTGACTAGTAGTTCTGTTATTCTTGATACTGGTTATTTTGGAATTTTATCTAAGAGAATGGAATTTGAGGCCATAAGTGATATTCAGATTTTGCAAGGGCCTTGGCAGAGATTACTGAATTTTGGAGATGTTCAATTGTTTAAGTTTGGTCCAGGCCCAATAATGAAAAATATAAATAGGCCTAATGCTTTTGTTAATGAATTGGAACAGATTATTATTAAAGCAAAAGCTGGAGAACATGAGGAAGAATAATTTAGAAAATGCCTGAAGATGAAGTAGAAGCTGTTTTGAGTAAACCCAAGAGAAAGCATCGTTGGATGATTATGTTAATTGGAGTTTTTTTATTTGTGTTTTTATTTGTTTTTTATACTAGCTTTGTTAATCCTAATCAAGGGCAAATTACAGGTAATGTTGTTAAAGGAGATGTTTTAGGAGGCGTTTCAATTAACGTTAATTTAGATCCTCCTGAGAGTTTTAAGATAGATAGTAATGTGGATAAATTTGATATGAAGATTAAGGGAGCTTTTTTTATTGAGGGTAAGAAATATGATTTAGATAGTTCTAGTATTGTTATGGATAATTTTAATGGAAAAATTAATTTTAATGATGAGAAAGTGATTGTTGAGGGAAAGACTAGTAAAATTTTTATTGAAGGTATCCCAATATCTGGAAAGCTTAAGGTAAAATTTGATAATGAATATAGTTATCTAAAATTAGGGAATTTTTATCTGAAGAGTCTTGATTATGATGCTTCAGGAATTGTTAGATTGGATGATGATAAGGTTGTTGTTAATCTTAACGAAGAAAGGTTTAATGTTAAGAAATTTTATGGAGATTTGGAAAAGAGGGGAAGTATATTTAGGTTGAATGGTCTTGTTGATGAAGCTAGTGCTGGTTTGATTAATGTTAAATCTGATGATAGATAAATGTGAATAAAGCAAAGATTTTTTAAGGTATATAATGCTAATTTTTAGATGGTGGTTCATTAACTTGTTAATGAAAAATTATGGGCCCGTAGTTTAATGGATAGAATACCGGGTTTCGGCCCCGTTGATCGAGGTTCGATTCCTCGCGGGCTCATATTATCTTTCAAATTGAGGGTTAGGAAGATTTAAAACTTATTAATTCTTTTAAGATTTATGAGTAAGAAAATTGATAATAAAGGAATTACTGTAGAGAAAGATGAATTTACTGAATGGTTTACTCAAATAATGTTGAAGGCAGATTTAGCTGATTATACTGAGGTTTCGGGTTGCATTGTATTTAAGCCAACAGCTTATGAGATGTGGGAGAATATTAGGGATATAGTTGATGAAGGTTATGGGCAGTTAGGAATTAGAAATGCTTATTTTCCTTTGTTTATTCCTGAAAAATTTTTAAATAAAGAAAAGGAGCATGTTAAGGGATTTAGTCCTGAGGTTGCATGGGTAACTCAGGCAGGGAATACTAAATTAAATGAAAGATTAGCAGTTAGACCTACTTCAGAGACTATTATGTATCCTTCTATTTCTAAGTGGATTAGAAGTTATAGAGATTTGCCTTTGAAATTGAATCAGTGGAATAATGTTGTTAGGTGGGAATTTAAGAATCCGGTTCCATTTTTACGAACTCGTGAATTTTTGTGGAGTGAGGGTCATACTGCATTTGCAACTCAGAAGGAAGCAGAAGCAGAGGGTAAAGATATAATTGAATTATATGATGGCGTTTGTAGAGAGATTATGGCCTTGCCTAGTTTGATTGGAAGAAAAACTGAAAAGGAAAAATTTGCAGGTGCAGAATATACTATCTCAATGGAATTTTATATGCCTAATGGTAAGGCTATTCAAGGTCCTGATTTCCATCATGATGGTCAGAAGTTTGCTAAAGCTTATGGTGTTCAGTTTGTGGATAAGAATGAAAAGAAACAGTATGTATATCAGAATACTTTTGCAATAACTACAAGAATGTTGGGAGTAATGTTTGCTGTTCATTCAGATGATAAGGGATTGATAATGCCTCCTATGGTAGCCCCAAATACTGTTGCTATTATTCCTATTTTTGATGATAAAAGTAAAAAACAAGTCCTAAAAGAGGCTGAGAAAATTGCAGATGCCCTGGAAGATTTTGGAGTTATATATGATGACCGAGAATATTATAGGCCTGGATTTAAGTTTAATGAATATGAGATGAAAGGAATTCCTCTTAGAATTGAGATAGGTAAGAGAGATTTAGAGACTAATAGTGCTGTAGTCGTAAGAAGGGATAATGGTAAGAAGGAAAGTGTTAAGATTGGCAAGCTTAAGAAATATGTTGAAGAGACTTTGGAAAATATTCAAGATAATTTGTTGAAAAAAGCTGAGAAATTATTAAAGGGAGCTGTGGTTAGTATAAGTAGTTTCAAGGAATTGGAAAGTGCTATTAAAAATAAAAAGATTTCATTGACAAATTTATGCTCAAGTGTTAAATGTGAAGAGGATTTAAAACATAAGACTGAAGGAGCTAAGGTTTTGAATATTGATGAAAAGAAAAAGGTTAGTGGGAAGTGTATAATTTGTAGTAAAAAGGCAGAGTATGTAGCGAGAGTTGCGAAGAGCTATTGAGAATCAATTAATTTCTGTAAGTTTTCTTTGAATTGAGGAAGGTATTCTTCAGCCATTCTTGCACCAGTTGCCATTTTATGACCTCCTCCTGTTGCATTTGGAATGTCTTTTATTGCTTCTAATGTTATTGTTCTGATATTAATTCCTCGTAGAGATATATTTACAAAACCTTCTTTTTTAAATCCTATAACTACATATTTCTCAGGAAATTCATATTTGATTCGGTTTGCTAGATTAGCACTTATGCTAAATGGCCCTCCATATGTGAAGAAGATTAATTTATTGTCCGATTGTGATCTTGCCTCATTTAATAATGATTGATATTTTTCATTTATTTCATAATATTTTGCTAGAATCTGTTTTGTTCTTGAGTCTTCTTCTAAAATATCATAAGGAGATTTTGCTTCAGACATAAATTTTAACATTTTAACTACATTTGTTATAGAATCTTTTAATGAGAAGTCTAAAATTCTGGCAATTTTTCCTATTTCTGAATTGAATAGAACATCGAATGCTCCTGTGGGACTTTTTTCAGGATTATCTTTTGCGAGTTCAGGGTATTTCTCTTGGAATTCTTCATAAAAATCTGGAACTAAGGCATCTGAAATGCATCCAATTATTGCAATCCAAATATCTTCTTTTTTATTGGTTATTTTATAACATAAATAGGATACTGGTTCGCTTGTCTTATCATTATGGAATGGGTTGTAGTAATTTATCCATTCTTGTTTAGGGGGTTCAACGTCATGATGATCTATCCATACTAAGGGGATATTGTCTTCATGAACTTGCTGTAAGAATTCATCAGATACGATTGGTTTGTCTAATATAAATACATAATCGGAGTTTAATTCCTTAACCCTTCGGAAATAGTCTGCATTTAAATCTGGAAAAGATCTAATAGGGACTCCCTTCCCTCTTCCGATATGTCTTCTTAATTGCAGATAACTAGTTAATCCATCATTATCATTATCAAAAAAGAAAATAGGATTTTGAGCCTTTTCTAAATGCTCTCTAATTTCATTTATTTGTTTTTCAGTTAACATTGTAAGGGGTTATCAAGAAAATTTGTTATATAAAAGTATTTATTGTGAGTTATACTCTTTTGCCGATGAGTATTTGTTCTCTTAAATGAGAAATTTCCTTTTTGAACTTATCTACATTTGCTCCAAGTATTCTTATTAATAATTGATGATCTGCATTTATTATTTCTTCTAGGTGGTTGAGTTCACTAATTAAGGATTCTATTTCAGATTGTTGAAGGTTAGTTTTACTAAGTATTCTGTATCCACTTGAATTTATTGTTGAATCTTGTGTTTGGTTGAATAAATTTTTTGCTATTCTTTCTACATCCAAAATTTCTTCAAAATTAAGTGATTCTAGGAATTTTTGTGTAAATTCATGATTTTTAATATAATCTTTTATTATTAATTTATCCTCTTTTTCTATCCCTCTAATTACTTCTTTCATTCTCATTTTAAGGATGATTCCATCTTCTCCTAGTTCGATTATTTGTTCATTGACTATTTTGGTCATTTTTTTTATCATTTCTATTCTTTGCAATATTTTGCAAACATCTCCTATTGAGACAAGGTTTGTTAGTTCTAGAATATTTAAGTTGATTAAAAGTTCGTTAAATATCTCTCTTTGTTTTTCTAATATTTGTAAGTTTTCAGTAGCTCTTCTTAATAGGTCTTCAGTAGGTTGTAATAAATATTTATAATTTGAGTTGTAGATTGTTGTTTCTCCTCTACGTTGAGATACTACTATTGCTAAGGAGTTCGTTTCTTTTGCAGTTCTTTCTCCTGCTTGATGTCTGATTCCAGTTTCCATGCTTGGAAGATTTGTATTGGGAGTTAATAACGTATTGGCATATAAAATTCTTTTAAAATCAGTAGATAGAATTATTGCTCCATCCATTTTGGCTAATTCAACTAATCGTCTTTGCGTGAATTCACAATCAACTTTAAATCCTCCTTGAAAACAATCATAAACTTTGGAATTGCTAATGACAATTATTGCACCTAAGCCTCCATGCACAATATCATTAATAGCATTCCTTAATTCAGTGCCCGCACTTATTTTCTTTAAAATTTCTAATTTTGTTAATGGTTGTTGGATTGTTTTGTTTTCAAATCCCTCTTTTAGATGTTCCATGAAATTAATGGCTTTAAAAATTATATAAGCTTAATTGTAATGTAGATTATTATTTGAGTCTTTATTAGAAAATGTTTATTATAGAAATGTTTTTAAGTAATGTGCTATGAATTTCCTATATGGAAAATAAAACTAAAATCGATCAATTATATGAGTGTTTGAATAATGATCTTTTATATGAAAATTATTCTGAACTTACAGAAAATACTGGTGATCTTACCGAGGGATTGGCATTACAATATGTTAGTTTAGCAGAGACCATTAGGGATAGGGAATTGTTATTTGTTAAAAGGTTAACAAAAGTTGCTAGTCATAGGTTGAAAAATCATCCAGATTCTATTTTGGAGAAGTTATTTTCATTTAATATTGATGGTGCTAAAATGTGTGGTTTAAGAGATTATTCTGAAGAGGGCATTCCTGAAGATAATTGTATGGTAATTAAAGGGCATTTTTTTAGTCATGCAGGTACTGATGCCTATCATATTTATCAAAGACAGGATCATGATCTTGGTTGGGCTCAAAGATCTTATGATGCTAATTCTAGAGCTTCATCTAGTTTGGCTAATTTGCGTCCTTTAGAATCTGCAAGAACTTCATTTTTTGCTGCAGAGATGGCTCGTAAACTATATTATGCTACAAATAATTCTATTTGGTTGAAAAGAGCTAAAAAAGGCTATATCTCTGCCTTAAATGGAGATGTAGCTGGTTCTGGGGACTTAGAAGATGATTTAATTGAAAGAGCAAATAATGCTCTTAGATATATAAGGAAGAAAAGGCAAGGTAATCGGGGCAATGGGGGCCGAAGTGGTAGATATAATCGGCGGAGAAGGGCAGATAAAAGAAAAAGAAAAATTAATTTAGATTAAATTTATTTTAAAAAATTTAACATAAAGTTTTGGATAATTACGATAATTCACATATATATTTATAAATGAATTTGGAATAAATCTATTATGAATAAATGGACAGAAATTTTGTTTGGACTTATCCTGATTTTGGCATCAGTTTTAGTTTGGGGTTACTCATATAGTTGGGGAGCTTGGGACTTTGGAACTGCGGCTTGGGAATTCTTGAAGGGAGGCGTAATTTGGCTTGTTATAATGGTTGGATTGTTGTTCTTAATGTTAGGAATAAGTGACCTAAAAGAGTAATTAAATATTTTTTTTTATTTGTAATAATTTTTATATAGTTCTTAGTATTTTTGTAAGTGTGATTTATGGTAGATAATTTTGAGATGATTAAGGATAAGAAATTGTTTAACAGTCCTGTTAAATTTAAAAAAAAGAAGGAGATAGTTTATCAGACTAATTTTCAGATTAAAAAACATTTTACAGGAAATAGTCCTCCAGAGATTTTTGTTGGAAGATATAATTATCCGAATGTTAATGCAGGAATATTGAGCCCAGATTTTCATGAAGATACTGAGGATTTGTCAATGCCAGAAAGATGGCATGAAAAGAATTTTGGAATTGGAGATATTTTGACAAGAAGAAGTAAGTTGATTTATGGAAGGTTTAAGACAGGCATTAAGAAAACTGTTATTAAGAATAGATTTAAAGATTTGATGCAGGAGATAGCTATGGCATATAAGCCTGTTAGTACTGAGGTTTTTTTGAAGAATAACCCTAAGCAACATTTAGAGGTGAATAAATATAGTCCCGTTATTACAAATTTAGCTCCCTTGGATAATGCAAGATTGCAGGAAAATGCTAAAGTTAGGAAGAAGGTAGATTATTTGGTTTCAGATGATCACGTTAAGTCTGCAGTGGCTATGAATGAATTACATTCTTCAGGAATTCCCACTTCCAGTATACAAAAGATTTTGAGTGCTGGTCTTTTGGGTTTGAAAACGGGTAGAAGATTGGTTCCTACTCGTTGGAGTATAACTGCAGTGGATGACACTATAGGTAAGAGTTTACTTAGAAGAATAAGATATTACAATGAGATTGATGAAGTTATGTTATTTCATTCAGATTATGTTGGAAATCATTATGAGATATTAATATTGCCGGGAAGTTTTAGTTTTGAAATTATTGAAGCAGATATTAAATTTAATAAGGCAAGTTTTTGGCAGGATTTTGAAAGGTTTCATGGAAGGAAGACTTATGCAGAGGAAGTTACTGGAGGATATTATGTTGCCAGGTTGGCTGTTTGTGAATATTTAGATAAGATTAAGAGGCAAGGGAGTGTTTTTGTTTTTAGAGAAACTACTAGTGATTATTATGCCCATTTGGGAGTTGGTATTTTAAGGGAGTGTTGTAGAGATGCTATGAATAAAAAAGAAGAAAGGTTTGTTAGTAAAGAGGATGCTTTTATGAGGATTCAGAATAGAATTAATTTGAATGTTGATGTTTTTAGAGAGAAATTTATTTTGTTAAGAGAATATGGTAAGCAAACTAAGTTGTTTGATTTCTAAGCATGCTAATTTAACCAACTAGTCCTATAAGTAGTCCTTCTATAATTCCTGCTAGGACTAATAAAGGTATTATAATTAATAGGAAAACTCTAATTGCTGATTTAAGATTTTTTTTGAAATTTTTGAAGTCTGTTCCAAGTCTTATTCCTAATGATGTGCTAATTAAAATTGCAGGTATTTCAAATATTCCATGGGGGAGTAATCTCCATAATATGAAGATTCCTTCTTCAAGTATGGCATGGTGTGCAACAAATCCCAATACATATCCATTTACAATTAGGCCTAGGGTTGGTAAGATTCCAAAAACTATTCCAAAAACTATTCCTAAGAATGCAACTTGTATATTATTTGTCATAATGAATGATATTAATTCAAATGTTGATAGCCCCTGAGTTTTTTCAATTAAAGTTTTGATTAATTCTCTTATTTGTTCTTCGAAAAAATTTGGAAAAATAAGTCCTAGTATCGTGAATAAAAAGAAAACTAATACTGAGAAAATTAAGTAGTTCTTTAATTTTTTAAAATCTTTTATGGCTAGTTTGAAGTTATGGTAAATATAATTTTCTTTTTTCTTTTTCATTTATCTGAACCTCTTACTAATCATAGCAGTTTTCTGTTTATATTTCTTTTTAAGATATTTGCCATATGCCAGGCCTGCTATTAGTCCTCCTAAGTGGGCCGTGTTTCCTATAGGGAGTGGAACAAATAATCCTATAATTACTAGAGGCACTATTGCTATTATTGGTAAGACCCAGAAAGGCATTGCTAAGGGTATTGAGAGTTTTCTTGTTTGAGGATTAAATGAGAACATTGCAAATATGGCAAAAAATATGTAAAACATTACTGCAAAGTTCATTAATGGTAAGAAGGGGCTTTCAGGGATTATTGATTGTAAAACTGATTGTAATATTATTGCAAATATTGGTCCTGCTATAAGATAAACTCTCATCCTGGGCGTTAGGATGGCTAGAAGGCCCGCAATTCCAAAGATGGCTCCCGAAGCTCCAACTCCATAAATGTTCGGATTTATGAATATTTTGGCTCCTAGATCTGTATTCCCAAAATAAAACGATAATATTCCTGCAAAAATTCCTGCAAATAATCCTGATAATAAATAGAACCATAGGAATTTTTTCCTACCTATTAATTTTTCTAAAAATGTCCCTATAAAAAATAATGAAATCATATTGAAGAATAGATGAGGTAACCAGATATGGGTGAACATACTAGTTAATATTGTCCAATAGGCTCCTTGAAAAAGTGAGTTGGCTTGTAATGCGAAGATGCTAAAGATTTTTTCTTCCGAAAATCCAGAAATTTTTAAAATTATTATTAATAGATAGACAATTACATTAGCTATTATTAACCAATTGGTTATAGAAAATTTTCTTGATAGTTTGTTGAATTTATTGTTTTCATTAAGTCTTTTAGAAGTATATTTTCTTAGATTGTTTTTTTCAAATTTATTATTGAACCATTTGTCTGTCATTTTTTATTTTAGTTTATAGAATTTATAAAGTAATAGGTGAAATTATTTTGATTTTATTTCTTCTTAACAGGTTTCTTTTTAGTAGCTTTCTTCTTAACAGGTTTCTTTTTAGTAGCTTTCTTCTTAACAGGTTTCTTTTTAGTAGCTTTCTTC
>NZCB01000037.1 GCA_002688165.1 Candidatus Pacearchaeota archaeon
TGTTGCCAAGGAATTAAATTTGAATGATGTTCCATTTCAGTTAATAAAATTTCATCTCTTCCTTCCTCTAATAAGGGTTTTATTGTATTTGTTAATAAGTTTAGAGATTCTGTTGTGTTTCTTGTGAAAATAATTTCGTTAGAATTTGCGTTTAGAAATTGTGCAATTTTTTCTCTAGCTTTTTTATAATTCTCTGTTGCTTGTTCACTTAAGGTATAAACTCCTCGATGGATGTTTGCATTTTCTTTTTCATAGAAATCTGTAAGTGATTTTATAACTTGTTTTGGCCTTTGACTTGTTGCTGCGCTATCTAGGTAAATTAAATCGGGATGATTATCAAATATGGGAAAGTCTTTTTTATTCATCTTAATAATTAACAAACAGAATTCTCGATCTCAAGCTCAATAAGCCTGTTAAGCTCTACTGCATATTCCATAGGCAGAGCTTTAATCAACGGTTCAATGAAACCAGAGACAATAAGTTTAATTGCTTCATCCTCTGAAAGACCTCTTGACATTAAATAGAATAGTTGATCTTCTTCAACCTTTCCGACTGCAGCTTCGTGAGCTACCTTTACGTCGTTTTCATGAACATCCATTGCTGGGAAAGTTAGTGCTTTTGATTTGTTATCAAGCATTAATCCATCGCATCTAACATTTGATTTTGAGTTAATAGCACCTTTACGAATATCTATTAGGCCCCTATATGAAGATACTCCTCCATACATGCTTATTCCCTTACTGATTATTGATGAGCTTGTGTTTTCAGCTAGATGGTAAACCTTGCATCCAGTATCTTGATATTGGCCTTCTCCTGCATAGGCTACTCCTACATAATCTGTCTTTGCATTTTTTCCAACTAAAACTGAGCAAGGATATAACATTGTGACTTTTGATCCCATGTTTCCATTTACCCATTCCATAATTGCATCTTCATGAACCATTGCACGTTTTGTATTAAGGTTATAAGTATTCTTAGACCAATTTTCAATAGAAGAATATCTTGCTCTTGCTCCCTTCATAACATGAACTTCTACGCAACCAGCATGAAGGGAATTTTCTGTGTATTGGGGGGCAGAACATCCTTCAATGTAATGTATTTCAGCTCCCTCATCTACAATTATTAAGGTGTGTTCGAATTGTCCGCCTTTTTTTGCGTTCATTCTGAAATATGCTTGTAGTGGAATGTCTACCTTAACATTTTTAGGTATGTAGATATAAGTTCCTCCAGACCATACTGCTGCATGAAGTGCGGAAAATTTGTGTAAATGTATAGGAACACAGGTTGTCATGAAATGTTTTTTAACCATTTCTGGATATTTTTGAACAGCTTCATCCATGTCTAAAAATATAACTCCTTGATCCTCAAGTTCTTTTTTTAGATTATGATAAACTACTTCAGATTCATATTGGGCACCTACCCCCCCTAATGCTGAACGTTCTGCTTGAGGAATTCCTAATCTTTCATAAGTATTTTTAATATCTTCAGGAACATCATCCCATGAAGTTGCATTTCTCTTTGCATCAGGTCTCATGTAATAGATTATCTTATCTAAATCTAAATCTCTAATACTTGGACCCCAAGGAGGCATTGATTTTTCTTTGAATAATTTTAAACCATTAAGCCTTTTTCTTAACATCCATTCTGGTTCATTCTTATCTTTTGATATCTTTCTTACTATTTCCTCATTTATTCCCGGTTCAGCCTTGTAAGTAAGTTTCTCTTCATTAAAATGATCATAGTTTTCTCTATCTATTACAAGTTCTTCCTGTAATTCTACTTGTTCATCTTCTGTTGGTTGCATAATTGTTAGATCTGACATAATCTTAACGATAGTTAAGATTGTTTATAAATGTTGTGGAAATAGATTAAAAATCAAAAAATTAATCTTAAAAGTAATAAGATCATCCATAATATGCCAGTTACAATAGAAATAATTGCAGAATAATGTAATGACAATGTAAAAAATGCATACGCTACTAAAAAAAGTCCCAGCGTTGTAGGAATAGAAGTCATCAAACTAATATCTCCACTTCTTTTTTTAAACCCCAAATAAATTTGTGGAAATAGAGATATAGAAAATACAATCTCTGCTATACTGATTATAATATCTTGCCATACCATGAATTCATTCAATTATTTTATATTTCTTTTTTATTTCCTTAGAAAGTTTGTGGTTTAGAGATTGTCTTAATAAAAACTTAATTCCTTTTGGATCTTCTCTAAAAGACCTTATACCATCCAACCATTTTACACTTTTGAATCCCTGCACTTGAGGGACTATTAATCTTAATGGTCCTCCATGTTCGTTGCTTAGTTCCTTGCCATCCATTTTGAAGACTATCATTGTCCTATCATCCATAGCCTCTTCCCAAGAAAGAGATTCGAAATATTCTCCATCTCTTGAAGAAAATGTAAAATATCTATTTTCCTTCCCTGCAAGATTATATTTATCCAATATATCCTTTAATTTCCATCCCTCCCATTTTACAAATTCTCCCCAGTTAAAAATTTGGCAGATTAATGGTAGTCTTTTTTTCTCAGTTTTTATCAATCTTAGATTTCTCCAGGTCAATTTTCTTGGTTTGCAATTTAGACCGCATATTGAAATGTTTATTTTCTCCTTAGTTAATTTTTTAGGCATGTCAAAAAGACTAATTACTGGAACTTTCCTATTGCTACTGAAATTTAATAAAGAAAATTGTTCTCTAAATGTCGGATAGTTTACACCAGGACGATCTTTGGACCTTTCACCCATTTTTATTCTAGCTTTTTGAGCTAATCTCCCTTATCTTTTGCGCAACTAACTTAGCCTTTTCTGGATCAGATAAATTAAATCTTCCACCGTTTACACTTTCAGGCAATCCAAAAAATTGTGCTTCTAGTATTTTTATATTAAACTTTTTTAGATCTTCAAAAGGATTACCTTTATCTGAGTGTATGAAACAAGCAAAACAATTAGGTGTTGCAGATATTTCAAATGGAGTATTTGCACATGCTTCTCTTAAGATATTAATAGATTCCTTGACATTGTCCTGTGTCCACTTTTGGTATTTAAAATCGTCTAGAATAATATTACCAGCTAGAATTGCAAGACTTGAAACCTCTAAACAATTAATTGTTTTTCTAAAGTGCTCTGAGAATTTTTTTGGAGTAATTAAAAATCCTATTCTTAGGCCTGAAAGCCCGAAGAATTTAGATAAACTTCCTAAGAATATTACATTTTCGTGTTTGGTAGCTAAGCTAGCTCCCTGAGTATTTGGAGTAATAGTATCAGCCTCATCAATTATAAATAATGTTTCGGGATTTTTATTTAATAACCAGTCAATTTTATCTTTTTCCATTAAATGGCCATTAATTGGGACAGGGTTAGCAAACATCATAAATTCTATCTTTTTCTCTTTTACAAACTCATTGATATCTTTTTCATCTATAATAAATGGAAAATTCTCCTTTTTTAGAGTATTTATTTTATTTTTATGAAATTCTGCAAAGTGTACAAATCCGGACCAGTCAGGTTTCAATAAACCTGTATTTGTTCCCTCTTTTGTAAATATTTTCATACAGTTTTCAATACCAGATATTGCGCCAGAAGTAATGAAAACTTGTTCAGGGGAAACATTGTGTAACTTGGCTATCTTTTTTCTTAAATTGCTATCCTGAGGATTCCAGTGATCCCAAATCAATTCTGGATGATTTTCTATAGCCCTAGCTAATTTTACCCTTAATTCCTTTGAAATATCTTTATTCTCACATCCCGAACAATCTATGAACGGTTTTTCAAATACACTTAGATCTTCATTCAACTCTGCGAATTCAGTAGGCAACTTTACCGGATCTACTGAGTGTGCTTTTAGTTTTATTTGTTGTTTCATTTTTTTTATATTATTTTATTTTCTTGATTTTGCGAAATTAGATACCTTTATATATTTACTTCGTATGATATCATACGTATGATTAACAAAGAAATATTGAAGCAAATCGGGTTGACAGATTATGAAGTGGAAGTTTATTTGGCATTGTTAACACATGGTCAGTTATCTGCTTATGAGTTGGCTGAGAAGGCAGGGTTGTATAGACAAGTTACATATGATACTTTGAAGAGATTGCAGGAAAAGGGTTATGTGAGTTCAGTTAGTGAGGGGAAGGCTAAGTTGTTTAAGGCTATTGATCCTGAATTGATATTAGAATTTCTTAATGAGAAGACTGAAAATTATAAGCAGATGTTGCCTGAGTTGAATGATATTAATAGATTGGCGAAAATGCCATTGAGTGTTGAGACGTATAAAGGTAAGAATGTAGTTAGAATTGCTTTACGTGACATTATTAATGAGTTAAAAGAAGAGGGGGGAGAGGTTTTGTGTACGGCAGTTGATGAATCTGTTCCGCTTGCGAATTTTGAATTGGTTTGTAGACAATATGAGAGAGATATGTTGCACCATAATATTAAGGAGAGGGTAATAATAAAAGAGGGGACAAAGGGTATTTTTCAAAAAGGAACTTCAAAATATAAGAAAATTGCTAGTAAATTCTATAATGAGAATCCTGTCCAAATTTATGGAGATAATGTGCAAACTATAGTTTGGGGCAATCCAGATTATTTAATAATAATTAGAAATAAAGGAGTTGCTGAAAGTTATAGAAAGCAATTTGAGTTGTTGTGGGAGATTGCTAGAAACTAATCGTATTTCTCAAAGAAAATATTTTCTTTAGGGATTCCTTTTTCGGCTAAATGGTCTTTAACAGAGTTAACCATGTCTTTTAAACCGCAAATATAATAATCTGATTCAAGATTTAGATTATCATCGATTAATATTTGAACATATCCTGTTCTGTCTCCTTCTCTGCTTAAAATTCTTTGATAAGAAAAATGAGGATACTTTTCTGTTAGTTCTTTGAAGGCTTGTTCATAGAGAATATCATCATTATATCTGTACCCAGTTAGTAATATTATTGGTTTCTCAAAATTATGTTCTAATAAATTAGTTATTATAGATCTGAAGGGCGCTACTCCTGTTCCAGTAGATATGAATGTTATTGGTTTTGTTAGAGATTGATCTTTAATTATGAATGTTCCCATTGGACCCATAACATCAATTTCATCTCCTTCATTTAATTTTGCTATTGTAGGTGTTGATTTTCCATTTGGAAGGATCTTAATGCATAAATCTAATTGATTGGGTCTTGGGGAAGATGCTATTGAATAAGGCCTTCTAAGTTCTTCTCCATTTATCGTAATAATTATTGAGATGAATTGTCCAGGATAGAAATCGAAATCATCTGGAGTAGATATTGTAATATGCTTGGTAGTTTTGTTAATATAATCTGTTTTAAGGATTTTTGATTTAAATTTGTGTAATTTCTTTTTTATCATCTAATAGTATTTTTAGGAAGGCTTAAATATTTAACTATCGTTTATTATCTATGAAATCTATGCCTCAAGAAATTGAAGTTTGGTATTTAATTCCAGGCATTAGGCGCGAATTAGCTAAAACTCTTTTGGAAAAACACAATATGAATCAGAAGAAGATATCTGAAATTCTAGGTATTACTGAGAGTGCTGTTTCACAATATCTTAAAGCTAAAAGGGGTAGTGAAATAAAATTTGATGAAGGAGAAATACAATTGATTGAAGATGCGGCTAGGAAGATAGTTGATAGAAAATTAGAGGCTAATAAGGAGATTTATAAGTTGTGTGTTAGTTTTAGAGGCGGAGAAAGTTTGTGTGATTTTCATAAACAGCAAGATGGCACTGTAGAAGATGATTGTAAGTTGTGTTGCTAACAATTCCCTGTCATAGTTACTGAAGAATATTCTTCTGTTGTTGGTTGTTTTCCTTGTTCAATTAATTCGAAAAATTTTGGGAAGTTTATCCAAGCTTTTTTGTTAAGATCTTTTCTGATTAATAGAATGGCTCTTGAAGGTATATGTTGTCTGATTAATGCATATTCTGGCAATTCATTTAGAAGTTTGTCCATGAAGACCTTCATTTCATCTAAGGTTGGCATGTTCTTTTGATCATAAAATCTTCTAGATTCTCCAACATGGACATAAGATTTTAGTTCAATAACATCGGGCATTCCTCTTCTAATTAATTCTGCATATTCTTTCTCGTTATCCATATTTTCATCTTTGATCATAGTTAATCTAATGCAAGTTCTGTATTTTCTTGTTTTTAATAAATCTAAAGATTTTATCATTCTCTCCCAGAAATCTGGGAGTAGAGGGTTGTCAATTTTCTTTAGAAGTTCTTTATTTGGAGCGTCAATTGAGAGATATAATTGGGTAACATTATTTATTTTCTCTATTGCTTCTGGATATTGTGCATTAGTAACTAAGAATGTTGAAATTTTTCTTTTGTGGAATGCATCTAGTATTTCTCCTATTAATGGATAAGTGATTGGTTCTCCAGTTAATGATAAAGCTACATGTCTGATGTCTTCCATTTCTGCAATTTTATCTTGTGCCGCCTTCTCGTATCCCATTCCCTTAAAACCTACTAATAATTTTAAGTGTTCATCCATTGCATGATTGATTATATGTTCTGGAGAATCTATTGGACCATACCATTCTTTTGAAACAGGGGCCTTTTGTCCCCTCCAACAGAATTTACATCTAGATGCACAGAACATACTTGTAGTCATTTGTAGACATTGATGAGAACGGATTCCATAAAATGCAAATTTGTAACAAGCCCCAGTTCCCCTTAATGAATTACGAGTCCATTCACAGGTTTTAACAGCCGAATGTGCACCAACTAATCTATAGCCTTGGTGATGTAATTTTTTTTGTTGGGATTCTGAGAGTTGTGAAGTAATTTCTTGGACCTCATCTTCAGAGGGTTGGATTATTTTTAGAGGTTTCATTTTTCTAATTCCACAAACGCTCTTCCAGGATCTAAGGCATCTCGCAAATTAATCATTGGTTGATTTATATTAATAATGTCATCAGTCCCAATTCTCGGACATGCAGTATTTACCCAGCATTCTATAAATGGATAATTTTCGTAATTCATAGGATTTAGAGTGTCATCAATGAAGATATAAGCTTTTTTGTTTTCTTTCTCTAGATTTTCTTTAAGTTTTTTTGCTGCTAAGAAGTATTGTTGTCCTGGTTTAATTGTTACCAAGATTCCAATTTTATTTGCGATTAAGTATTTCTTTAGATTTGCTTTTTTCCTATTAAGTTCTCTTTCCATATCTTTTCTGCCAACTACTTTAATTTGATCTGAAATAGGGTCAAAGATAGTTATTGGTTTATCAATTGCTAGAATAAGTGCCTTGGGATGGAACATGCCATCTCCAATATAGAGGATCATGTCAGAAGTTAGTTTCTTTTCAAATGAATCTGGATAACAATCACAGCCTAGGATTTGCAATGGTTTGTCAGTTCTCTTAACCTTTTGCATATTGACTTTTATTTTTAGTTTTTTTAGATCATTTAAAAATTCTTTAATGTTTGAGAATTGAACTGATGCAAATAAGTCAATTGATTTTGGCTTTGTTTTTTTTAGATGGGCTTTAAGTTTCTTAGTGAGTTTAATTTCTCCCTCCCATTTTGCATCTATTAATAGTAATCTAGGCATTTTAATCACCACATCTCCTTGTTGAATCTATTATGTCCCCACTGGACAACCAGATCTATATTTAAAATATCCATTCCGAGTGGAAGGTCGCATGCACCATAGCAACTTCCTAGCCAGAGAAATGCTTTTGCAGAAGTTTGTTCTTCAACAGCATCTGCTACCTGATCTGCCTTATGTTTCATGCCATCAGGTAATTGGATAAGAACCTGTTTAGCCTTTTGTTTTTTAATTTCTGAAATAAGTTGTTGTAATTCTAGTTCATACATATTATTACCTTTTGTGATGCTTTTTAAATTCATCTATTTCTTTAGTTAGATCGCTCATGTTTTTAGATTTTGCTAATTCTACTCTGAGTTTTCCACCACTCCTAATTCCCTTTGTGAAATTAATGGCCTGACTTTTTATTTGAGAGAAATCAATTTTGTGTTTTTTTGCGAGAGTGAGATATTCGTTGAATTGTTCTAATTTATCTTTTTGATTATAAGTTCCGGTTTTCATATAGTCATCAATTTGTTTGAAAATATAGGGATTTCCTATTGCGCCTCTTGCAATTAGAATGTAATCAACCTTGCTAGAATTTAATTTTTCCTTAAAATCTTCGGGTGTGAAGATATCTCCATTTCCTATGACAGGAATTTTTAGTTCTTCTTTTACTTTTTTTATTAATTTCCAATCTGACTTCCCTGAATAACCTTGTTTTTGAGTTCTTGCATGAATTGCAATTGCTGCCGCTCCTGCTTTTTCGGCGATTTTGGCTATTTCTATTGCATTAATATGTTTGTCATCTATTCCGGCCCTAATCTTTATTGTAATTGGAATTTTGGTGGCATTGTTTAGTTTTTTGATTAAATCTCCTAATTGTTTTGGTTCTTTCATTAATTCGCTTCCAGCACCAGTTTTAATAACTTTCCAAGCCGGGCAACCGCAGTTAATGTCAATTATGTCAAAATCTTTTTCTACGAATTTTGCAGCCTTGACAACTTCATCAATAGATGCTCCAAAGAGTTGTATTTGTTTTGGATTTTCAATTGGATCTGTCTTTAACATCTCTAAGGTTTTTTTATTTCTTCTGTTAATGGCAGTAGAATGTAAGAATTCTGTACAGGTCATTGCAGCCCCATATTTTTTACATAAAGCTCTAAAGGCTACATCAGTAACTCCTGCCATAGGTGAGAGAATTGCTTGAGATTTTAGTTTTGGGAATTGTTTCATATGATTAAGAAAAATTAAGAGTTAAAAAATTTAATTAAAACTCTTTCCACAACCACAACCTGCAGATTGGTTTGGATTGTTGAATTTGAATCCTGATTCGTTTAGAGTATCTATGAAATCTATTTCTATGTTGTTAAGCTGATCTAAGCTGCCCTTATCTACTCCAATGTTGATCCCATCCTGTTTAAAATTAATATCTCCTTTTACAGGTTCATCTATAAATTGCAAATCGTACATAAATCCAGAGCATCCTCCAGAAAGAACAGAAACTCTTAGTGTGGCAGTGTCTTTTTTACCCTGAGATTTCATAGCCTCCTTTACCTTGGTTACTGCAGTTGAAGTAAGTGTTAATTTAAAATCTTGAGTGTTAATTACTTTTAAGTTAGTATCAGTGTTTTCAGAACTTATTACTTTGTTTAGGTCAACAATTAGTTTATCTAATTGTTCTTCTGTATATCCGTGGCCTAAAACTCCTTGACCAAGAGTTTCAATTGATGAAGCTCCACATCCAATGCAATGAATTCCAAAGTCTAATAACATCTCAGTTAATAAAGCTGATTTAGATGGATTTATTTCAAGTATGTTTGATATTATAGTGTCTCTTGTAATTAATTGTTGTGTTTCTTGCTTTGCCATGGTTATTATGATTAATTATTATTTATATAATTATTGTTTTGCTGCCTCAAAATTCTCAGCTACCTTATCCCAGTTAATCACATTAAAAAATGCTTCGATGTAGTCTGGTCTTTTGTTTTGGTATTTTAGGTAATAAGCGTGTTCCCAAACATCTAATCCTAGGATTGGTGTTTGATTATTCATTAGAGGAGAATCTTGATTTGCAGTACTTGTTATTTTTAATTCGCCGTTTTCTAAAACTAGCCAAGCCCATCCACTTCCAAATCTTGTAGCGGCAGCATCTGAAAATTGTTTTTTGAAATCTTCAAGACTTTCAAATTTAGAATTGATTGCATCAGCTAAAGGTCCAGAAAGTTCTGTTTTATTTGGTGAAAGTATCTCCCAGAATAAAGTGTGATTTGCATGTCCTCCGCCATTGTTGATAACTGCTTTTCTTTTATCTTCTGGAACTGAATCTATATTTTTTAGAATTTCATTGATTGGTTTTTCTGCAAATTCGCTTCCTTCTAATGCCGCAATTAGTTTCTTAACGTATCCGGCATGATGCTTATCGTGGTGAATTTCCATTGTTTGAGCATCTATATGTGGTTCTAATGCGTTAAATTCATATGGTAAATCGGGTAATGTAAATGTCATCTTAATTAATAATTAACGATATTGATGGGAATATATAAATTTTTAGGTTTAAAATTTCTTAAATTTATTTACAAGTTCTAAAGTGTCAACTTGTCCTAAAAATATAGATCTGCAACAGTATCTTTCTAATCCTAAATCATCCATTGCTTCTTTAGAGTCTTCACCCTCATTAGTTCTTTTTTTGAACTCTTCCCATAGTTGTGCTATAGGTTTTCCGCAGCTGAAACATCTTACAGGTATTATCATTTTGATTTGGTGATTATGAAGAAAATCACTTTGTGATTTTCTAGGATCATATGAATCGTAGATTCTATATGATAAAGAAAGACAACTTATGAATTTCACTTCCCTTCGGAAACTATTTCCACAACATAACCTGCTTAGCTTCCCTATTCGGAATGGTAAGGGGCGTTTCCAAGTTATTATGGTCGTCTTCAATATAACCTGAAAATTAGTGTTTATAAAGCTTTTTATAGGGTTAATTATTAGAAAATAGATGCGGGGATGCCGGAGTGGTCAAACGGGACACGCTCAAGCCGTGTTAGCTTAGTGCTTACAGGGGTTCGAATCCTCTTCCCCGCATTATGATCTAAAGATCATGGAGAAGATGATTCCAAGCCTGTTCGATTCTTACGAATCCCACATGTTCGAATCCTCTTCCCCGCATGATTAAATCATGCTCTCGTAGCTCAGTTGGATTAGAGCACGTCCCTCCTAAGGACGGGGTCGCAGGTTCGAGTCCTGTCGAGGGCATTATAATTTATATCTAGAAATACTCCCACAAGATTTACACTTGATAATTTTAAGGGGTTTTTTGATTCTTGTTTCATGATTGGATGAATTGAATAATGTTAAACATTTCTTACAAAATCTCTTTTTATAATTAGTTAGTTTAATGTTCTTTGAAGATGCTAAAGTTTTAGCTTTTTTGATTTGTTTTGGAGAAGGATTATTAGAGAAGATTTCCTTGATTTTGTTTTGTATTTCTTGTTTTGAAAGTTTTGATTTCATGGTAAGTAATATTGAGGTTGTGTTATAAAATCTTTTAGAAATTGTCATAACTTTTTAGAAGTAACTCATAGAAAGATTTATAAGAGGTTTCTAGATGATAAATATATGAATAAACTAATCAAAACAACCTTGGCGATATTATTGCTTGGATTAATGCTTTTTAGCACTATTAGTTTTGCTTTAATTAATAGTGTTAGTGCGCTTACAATAGATTCTGTGGCGCTTGTGGAGGAGATTCAGCCTGGAAAAACTACTAAGATTATAATTGGGTTGGATAATGATTCTGATGAAGATATTAAAGATGTTAGTGTTACATTAAATTTAAGTGATGTGCCTTTTGCTCCATTTGATTCTGCTTCGGAAGATAGTATTGATGAAATTGAGGAAGATGATATTGAATATGTTGAGTTTGAGATAATTGCATTAAATAATGCTCAGGCAGGCATTTATAAAATTCCAGTTACAATAAATTATGTTCAAAATGAGACTGAAAAAAGCAAGGATTCTTTGATTAGTATTATTGTTAATTCAAAGCCTAAAATTGATGTTAATGTTGGAAATGATTTATTGTTAAAAGGGCAAGATAATGAATTTTTTGTTAAAATTACCAATAAAGGATTAAGTGATGCTAAATTTCTTGAAGTTGAAATTGGTAGTGGACAGTATGATTTGTTAGTTGGGAATAAACAGTATATTGGGGATATTGATAGCGATGATTTTGATTCAATTAAGATAAATGCATTTTTTAATAACAATCTAGGAGATAATGTTAATCTACCTGTTACAGTTATTTATAGAGATGATTTGAATAATGAGTATAGAGATGTATTCAATGTTAATCTTAACCTATATACTAGAGGTAGAGCAGTTGAATTAGGGTTAGTAGAAAAGAATGTTAATAAGAGTTATATAATTGGAATAGTTTTGATTATTGTACTTTATTTAATTTATAGAAAGTTGAAAAAAAGAGTTAGCAAGTGATTTTTGATATAAATGTTTATATAGTAAATTGAATGGATTATTTGAAGAGAGGTAAAATATGAAGAAATGTATTTATTGTAAGTGTGATCTTGATGATAGGAACATAATTGATTTTTGCCAAAGATGTGGTGTAGGCGCCTTTGGTGAGAAGATGTTTGCAGCAATTATCCAAAATATGAGGGAGGCTAGTGGTAGAGGTGATTTGGATCAGGGGCGATTTTGAATTATAGGGTATTTTGTGAGACAAAAAGCTTTAAAAACGTGTTATTCTAGGAAAAAGTAGATGAGTGTGATAGATTATAGGTATAAATATGTTAAAAAGAAAATCTGTGCGAGAAAAGGGAAAGGTTAATCTTAGTCGTTACTTTCAAGAATTTAGTAAAGGAGATAGGGTTGCAGTTATAAGAGAGTTGGCAGTTCAACCAAAGTTTCCAAAACAATTACAAGGAAGATCAGGCGTTGTGGAGAGTAACAGGGGCAGTTCTTATATTGTTAAAATAAATGATATGAATAAGGAGAAAACTTATATAATCCACCCTGTTCATTTAAAGAAGTTAAAATGATATTAGATAGAATTCCAATAAATATGAATGAAGTTAGCGAGATTGTTAAAGATATTGATGATAGTCCTCGAAAGGAAGAGATAGAATTATATTTAAAGAAATTTATGAAAACTAAACCTGATCATGCTAAGAAGATCAAGGAAGAAATAGAAGCTTTAGACTCTATAAAGATAAAGAGAGATCATATAGTTAAAATTGTTGACTTGCTACCTGCTGACTCTAGTGATTTGAATAAGATATTCACTGATGTTAGCTTAAATGAAGAAGAGATAAATAAAATTCTTGAGATTATTAAAAACTCTAAGTAGGTTTTAAAATGGAAAAAGAAGAACATGCTTTAGTACTAGATTATTTGCCCTATGGATATCCTTTGGACAATAAAATGATGCCTCTAGCTCAAGCCATAGGAGTTAAGAATTTTACATTATTGCAATTAATTCCTAGAAGAGGAGTTAAGTTAGAAATTGGAGAGGAAGTTTATATTGGGGAAGGTAAACGGGATAAAATTTATTATATTCAAGGAAGAATGCCTGAGAATAAATTAACAGAAACTACAAAACAACAATTACAAGAATTCATTGAGGGAAAAATTAATGAAGATCAAAAAAAATTTGTTGAGTTTTTTAATGTAGCTGAAGCTATTAATACGAGGTTGCATCAGTTTGAGTTGTTGCCAGGTTTTGGTAAAAAGCATACAGAATCTATTTTAGAAGAAAGAAATAAGAAACCCTTTGAATCTATTGAAGATTTAAAGAATAGAGTTGCTAATTTGCCAGACCCAAAAAAAGCTATTGAAAAAAGAATGGTGGAAGAGATAACGGGGAGGGAGAAATACCATTTATTTTTGGGAAAATAAATATTTTCGAAAGGTTTAAAAGACCATTTATTCAAGAATAATTATATGATTACAAAAAATGCCTAAACAAGATTTAGATAATGCAGGTGCTACACCGGAAGAGGGTGTGGCTCGCAGAGAACCGAAAAAGGAGCTTGCAAGCATAGTGAGAATTGTGCAAACAGATATCCCGGGGCATAAAAATATTCTAACAGGTTTAACATATATTAAGGGTATTTCGTGGAGTATAAGCAATGCTATCTGTAAAATATTAAAAATAGATAATCAAAGAAAAATTTCTGATTTGAAAGAAGAGGATATTAATAGAATTACTGAATTTTTAAAAAATCCTGAACTTCCAGATTATTTAAAGAATCGAAGAAATGATTTTGAAAGTGGAGAGGATTCTCATTTGATCTCAACAGATTTAGATATGAAAAAGGAATTTGATATTAGAAGATTGAAGAAAATTAGATCTTATAGGGGATTGAGACATGCATTTAAACATCCAACTAGGGGTCAAAGAACTAGAAGTAATTTTAGAGGGAAAGGTAAGAAGAAAGCTGTGGGGGTAAAGAGTAAGAAGTAAAATGATTAGACAATGTAAATCAGAGATTTCCAAGCCTAACCATTTGTTTGGAGGAGAGAGCAAATGATTAGACAAAAGAAAAAATACTCAAGACCGCAGAGACCTTTTGATAAGGCTAGAATAGATGAAGAAAATATTCTTAGAGAGAAATATGGTTTGAAGAATAAAAAGGAAATTTGGAAGGCTGATGCATCTATTGGAAGAATTAGAAATTTGGCTAAACAATTAATTACTGCTAGTGAAGAAGATAAAAATGCTTTTATTGAGAGAATGAAGGCTAGAGGGTTTGAAGTGGAGAATATTGCGGAAGTTCTTGCATTAGATAAAGAAGATTGGTTGAAAAGAAGACTACAAACAATTTTGGTTGTTAAGAAATTGACGACAACACCAAAACAAGCTAGACAATTAATTGCACATAAGCATGTTTCAATTGGAAATCAAATAGTTAATGTTCCTTCCTATATGGTTACATTGGCTGAAGAAAATTTGGTTAAGTTAAATATTATTTTGAAAGTTAATCAGAAGACCTCAAAAGAAGAAGAAATTAAGAAAGAAATTTTAGATGAAGAGCAAACTGATGAAGAATTTGCTGAAGAAAGTAAAGGAGATGATAAGGCTAATGAAGGAAATTCAGAAGAGCCTAGCGAAAGTGAAGAGGTTGTAGAGAACGAGGATGTAGATGGCCCTAATGAAGAGAATGTAGATCAATCCAGTGATGAAGTGAAAGAGGATAAGGCTGTAGAACAAAATGAGGAGGTTAAAGAATAAAAATGGCTGAAGAAATCAAAGAAGAAAAAACGCAAGCTGAAGAAATAGAAGAAACTGAAAAGAAAAAAGCTGAAGAAAATTCAAAAGATAATGAGAAGGAAGATTCTAATAAAGATGAAAAGGTTGTAAAGAAAAAAGAAAAAGTGGAGAGAATTGGAGTTTTGAATATTTATACTACCTTCAATAATACTATAATGAATCTTACAGATTTATCTGGTAAGAGTTTGGCTAAATTTACTGGAGGTCAATCTACCAAACAAGATAGATTGAAGGCGAATCCAACTATTGCGATGTTTATTTCTCAAAGAATTGCTGAAGAGGCTAGAGATAATGGTATAACAAGTTTTTATGTAAAAGTTAGAGCTAAGACGGGTCAAACTAATCCTGGTCCCGGAACTCATGCTGCTATTAAATCGTTAACAAGAGCAGGATTTAAGATTTTAAGTATAATGGATACTACAAAAGTGCCTAGAGGCGGTCCAAAGAAGAAAGGTGGTAGAAGAGGTAGAAGAGTGTAAGGTTTAAAAACCTACAAAAATCAATAATAAGATGATAAAAACAATAAATTATGATAAAGATAAGCAGAAGATTAATTTTACAAGCGATATGCAAATTAATTTAGCTAATGCTATTAGGAGAAGTGTTCTTGAAATTCCAATAATGGCTATTGATGAGGTTGAAATAACTAAGAATGATAGTGCATTGTATGATGAGATTTTAGCACATAGAATCGGACTTATACCCATTAAAACTGGTGCTAATAAGGAAATTAAGTTTAAATTGCAAGTAAAGGGTCCAAAAATAGTAGTTTCTGGAGATTTTAAACCTAGTACTGATGCAGAGGATAATTTGCCAATAGTTCTTTTAGATAAGGATCAGGAAGTAGAGGTTGTTGGGGAAGCTAGACTTGGAAAGGGAGAGGATCATATCAAATATTCTCCAGGTTTAATGTATTATAAACATAGTTTAGATGAGGAATTATTAGATTATTTACATATTGGAGAGGATGGCAAGGCAAGTTATGATGAAGAGGAAATGAAAAATAAAGGTTTGTCTGATGATAAAATTAGTAAAATCAAATCATTCAAAGAAGCTCTTGAACTAGAGATAGGGATAGAATCTTGGGGTCAAATTGAAGTTAAGGATATTTTTATTAAAGCAGCAGATGTTTTAAGTGATAATTTAAAAGAGTTAGATAAGGCTGTTAAGTAATTTCATAAGGTTTTTATATAGTTAATTGATGTGTTAGTTGTAACTATTTGCTGCGGGAATGCCAGCTGAAAGAATTTTATATTCTTAGTGCTGTCATCCCACTATGTGCGGGAATGCCAGAGCGGTCAAATGGGCTTGGTTAAGGTCCAAGTGGCTTAGTGCCTTCGAGGGTTCGAATCCTTCTTCCCGCATTAAATAATCTTAAAATTATTTATGGGAGATGGATTCATCACCCTTCGATTTCCTAGAAATCTCAGGCTCAATAATTTCTATAAGAAATTTTTGGGACGTTCAAAATTAAAATTTTGAAGTCTTCGAATCCTTCTTCCCGCATATGATCTAAAGATCATAGAGAAAGAGGATCTCACTATTTCCCGCATTTAGTGCATTGTTAAGTTAAAGGGACTCGTAAATAAACCTTATATAGGTATTATTCCTTCTTTCCATATGAAAAAGGGGCAGATAACTATCTTCATCATTCTTGCATTATTTTTCGTAATTGCTATTGTAATAATTATTTTATTCAATTCAAACATAAATGAAGAGATACCTCCTATGGCTACCCCAATCAAA
>NZCB01000038.1 GCA_002688165.1 Candidatus Pacearchaeota archaeon
CATATTTCTTTTTCTTTCTTTGCTTATGATACTTTCCACCTGATATCTTTCTTCCATATCCCATAGTTTAGTTAGAAATTATTGCTTTTTAAGTGTTTCTAAATTTCTAATTTAA
Organism: Candidatus Pacearchaeota archaeon; assembly: GCA_002688165.1. Taxonomy (GTDB): domain Archaea; phylum Nanobdellota; class Nanobdellia; order Pacearchaeales; family GW2011-AR1; genus ARS1285. Next base: position 116 of record NZCB01000038.1, read on the forward strand.
AAATTACTTCATATGCCTCTAATTATATTCAATATCTGTTCAAGAGCAGAATCCAAATCATCATTGACAATATAATGATTAAAATATCTTTCATTAGCATAATAAAATTTCAGCTCCTCATCTCCAGTTTTCAGCCTAGCAATTATCTCTTCCTCAGATAATTTCCCCCTATTTCTAATTCTATTTTCCCTTTCCCCTCTTGAAGGAGTATTAATAAAAATAGAAATATGTTTCCTAGAATTCATCCTCGCAGAATCTTTAATAGATTTCAACCCGTTAACCTCTATAACCTTGAAAACATTCTTTCCTTCATCTAAGAAAGGAAGAATACTCTCAAAACTAGTTCCATAATAATTTCCAACGTAATCATTATATTCTAAAAATTCTCCATTATTAATCATTTCTAAGAATTCTTTCTTAGTTTTAAAATAAAAATCAGAATCATCTTCATTTGGTCTTTTTTTTCTAGTAGTCGTAGATATAGATCTATTAATCAATTCAGGATATCTTTCAATAAGCCTATTAAGAATCACACTCTTCCCCACCCCTGATGGCCCTATAAAAGTAATCAAACACCCTTCCATGATATAATCTCTTTTTCCATTTTATAAATTTTTTCATACAAAACATTTTTAAACTAGTTTAAAGAAGAATGAATATGGTTAATGGAATCGAAAGACCACTTGACGTGTTGAACAACGCAAAAGGAAAAGAAGTGTTAGTTCAACTAAAAAACAACCGACAAATGGTTGGAACTCTTTTGGCATTTGACATCCACATTAATGTGGTTTTAGACAATGCAAAAGAATTAGTAGAGGGAGACGAACGAAGAAGTATGGGACTTACATTTCTTCGAGGAGATACAATAATCTTCATCTCTCCAGCAAGTGTCGCGAAATAATAACTAGAATATTGAGCTTTGGCCCTATTAGATTAGCACGGGTAAGGTTTTCTAAAATAATTAAAGATAGTGAATACTCTTTCCATCAAATAGTCACTTTCATTAAATCACTAGCAATTTTAACATTCTTATAAATTTTCTTAGCCTCTTTCAACAAAAACTTTTCCTTAAATTCATATCTTTGAGAAATATGACTAATTATTAATTCCTTAACTTTTCCCTTTTTTCCAGCTTTAGCAGATTCCTCTAATGTCAGATGTTTATACCTCTTAGACATCTCTTTACCAACAGAAGTACTTCCAAGAAAAACTCCCTCCATAATTGCAAGATCAGAATTCTTAATCAACTTATCAACATTACTACAATATTTAGTATCAAAAACAAAACTAATCTTTCTACCTTTTTCCAAAAAAGTAAGATCTTTATATTTAATCAACTTTCCATCAATTTTAACATTCTTCTTCCTTATTAACTTCCCAACTTCCTTACCTTTAATATTATACTTAGACAATTTCTTTTTATCAATTCTCAATCTATCTTTCTCTTCAAACATATAACCATTACAAGTAACATCATGATTTAATGCTAAACTACTAATAGAAAAATAAGGATTATCAATAAACTTCCCTCTAACTTCCTTTATTTTATAATCAATACCATGAACACCAGTTAAGTCCAAAAACTGTTTCATTTTTTTCCCAGCCCCCTTAGGACAATAAATCATTAACTCTCGATTATAACCAGTCTTACTCATAGTATGCAATAATCCAGGCAATCCAAAAATATGATCTCCATGCATATGAGTAATTAATATATCAGTAATCTTACACATATTCAATTTAGCCTTTCTAATTTGCCTTTGAGTTCCCTCTCCACAATCTACCAAAAAATTTTTATTTTTATAATTAAAAATAATTGCATTATGATTCCTACTAGGAGTAGGAATTGCACTCCCAGTTCCTAAAAATACTATATCTATCGAATCCATAATATATATTAGAAATACCTATTTAAATAATTAATCTAAACAAATATTTAAAAACAAAAATAACCTAATTAATACATAATAAATTAAAAGAGGATTCATGAAAAAAAATACATTAAAAATTCTAGGAATAATATTAATAGTATTAGTACTAACTGGATTTTTATTAATTGGAATAAACATTTTAGGTTATGTGATTTCTAATGAAAAAATATCTTCAATAGAATTTTCAAAAATAGAAGATATAACATTAAGTAATGGAAATGAGAAAATAATACCTATAAATATAAAAAATATAGGAGGAGAAGATATAACAAATTGTTTATTATTAATCACTGGAGAAAAATCTGATTGGACAAAAAATGAGGAAACAAAAGATATTCTTGCTCAAACAGATATAAATTTTAATTTAAAAATAACAATTCCAGAAGAAACAGAAATTGATGATTATCCATTAACACTCCAATTAACTTGTGATCAAGAATCAAATTTCAAAGAAATAAGTATTGCGGTTACAAAAGGCGTAAATGCAATAAAAGTAAGAGAAATAAAATCAGAAAAAAGAAATTTAAACATTTTATATACATTTGACAATAACAAATTCATAGGAGAATCAACCTATGTTGAAATTTGGATATTAAATCCAGAAGGATTTGAAATAAAAAGGCTACAAGATAGATTTTCAATAAAAACAGATAACCTAATATTAAGAAATATAGATATAGAATTAGAAGAAAATCTTAAGGGAGTTTATGGGATATTCTTTTCACATCCTTCAGATTTAGAAAACTACATAAAAAAATCTGTAATCTTAGGAAAATCAGGAACATCAGGAAATGCAATCTTCAAAATAGTTAAGGGCAAGGGATTTCCTTATGCAATATTCTTACTAATAATAGCCATAGGAATATTTTTTATATTTAAATCCCATAGAAGAGCTGTACAAAACGTTAATCAACAAATTTCTAAAACTCCAAAACTTAGACGTTTAAAATAAAACCATAATTTTAAATATAGTTCTTTTTTCTTATGAGTATCTCTAGAATCTAAGATTTTAGATGATCCTAAAAACAAGAGCATGCTCATTGTTTTTTTGATGCTCCCGTAGCTCAGCTGGATAGAGCGACTGCCTTCTAAGCAGTAGGTCGCAGGTTCGAATCCTGTCGGGGGCATATGTTATCGAACGTAATAAGATAACATTGAAACCGACAGTACTAAGATCCTTGATCTTTCAACTGTCGGGGGCATGATTATGTATCGCGAAGCGATCACATAGCCACCGACAGTATGAGAACTTGTTCGAGTAAACTGTCGGGGGCATTCAATTATTCTAAAAATAATTAAGCAGGGACCGGGTACTCGTACTAAATGTTTTGACAGATAAAGATTTTATGTTAAGAGTCTGATATTTTTTTGTCAGTCATAAATTAAAACAGCGTAAAAATGAAATATTGATTTCTAATCTAATCTTCCACTCTTAAGATTATCTAGAAGTGATTTATAATCTTTTTCTCGGACCGAATTTTCCATATCAAAATCAAGCAAGGCTTTTTGAGTTCTAGCCTCTAAAAATAATGTTGCCTCTAATCTTTTTAATAAACCTCTATGTCTTATTTCTTGATTATCATATACTACTAGTCCTCCATTAGAGTATCTTAAATTTTCACTATTTCCGCCTTCCCAATTACCATTTAAGTCAACAACAGTTTCAGGAAAATATTCTAAAATTTTTACGACTTTGTTTGCAGATTCAATAATATTCCCTGAATTATCTAAAATTATCTTAGAAATTTCATCTAAATCTTTACTAGAATAAATATTGAGATCTTCAGTCATACTCTTAAAAAATTTACCAGTAAAATTCAATAAGTATCTAGATTCTGAATATTTTGGAAATTTTCTACCATTATAAGGCAGGATTCCAAATACAAATTCAGTACCATCTATTTCTCTTACACTGTTTGCCATTAGATTATCTGCGATTTTCCATTTATAAATCTTTGTATTGTGACTACTATAAAATAACTAAAAAGACAGCAGGGACCGTGTATAGGTACAAAGGTATGGAAGCAGGGACCGGGAATCGAACCCGGGAAAACGGGGTCTGCAACCCCGCGCAATACCACTATGCGATCCCTGCATGAAAAACTTAAGAAATCTCCATTTTTAAATCTAGTTATTTCAAAAAAACACTATAATTCCCAAAGGGATCAACACAAACAACAACAAAATATACAACGCCTTTTCTCTACTTATTTTAATTAATTTCTTAGAAGTAAACTTAGTCGCTTTAAACAAAAAATTAGTATTAGGTAAAAATATAATTGCACCAATTACAGCAAATAACCCATATGAAAATGCGGCAGCAATTGCATTAGTTTCTCCAACAATCAATGAAACTAAGAATGTATCAGTAAAAGTCCCCAAATCTGCTCCCAAAATAAATGGAATAGCTCTTCTTAATCCTATCAAACCACTTACTGCTAAAGGAACCAACAAACTAATAGTTATACTTGATGAAAATACAATAGCAGTCAACACTACTCCAATAAAATAAGCCTTTATTGGAGAATCAAAATATCTATTAATAAAATTCTTCGCTTTAACTTCTCCTCCAAAAACCTCAACAACAGATCTACTAACATACTTCAAGGCAAAAATCAAAATTAAAAATGCTATAAAAAAAACAACCAAAACATTATTAACATTCATAATTAATTTAACCAAAGGTCCAGTAATAAACTCCACAAGATCTGGAAAATTAAGATAGGAAAATTCTCCCTGGAACAATGTCGCAAAATACATTGAGAATCTAGAAAATAAAGCAAAAAAATACTCCAAGAAAAATACAATAAAAACTAAAAGGAAGCTATAAATTGAATAACATAATGCTATTTCAAATCCATGCCTAAAATCTCTTCTCTTGGTAGTTACAGTAATCAAACTAATAATCAACGCAGTTATCGTGGTCCCCATGCTAGCTCCAACTAGAATATAAACCGCAGTAGGAAGGTTTATCAAATTATTTCCAACAAAAGTAACAACAACTCCTGCAACAGCTCCAGAAGATTGAGCAACACTAGTACTAAACCATCCAACAGCAATAGCCTTCAATGGATTCAAATTAGAAAATATGAATTGTTTAGCATCTGGAGCAATCAATCCCGAAGCTTTCTTAATTAATTCTATTGCAAGAATAAACAAATACAAAAAGAAAGCTAATTTAACAAAACTATTCCCACTTCTTTCAGGAATCAATTTTTTTTTATCATGACCTCTAGCTATCTTTTTCACACCCTTTTTCATAACTAACTTAAATAAGAACAATATAAAAGTCTTTACAAAATAATTACCAAATTATCTCAATTAGAAATCTGAAAGATTTTTAAACCTTAATGTAGTGCTTAAATTAAGAATATTAATTTCATTCTATCCTCTTAAGGGAGGGTGGGAGGGTTAAAGGCCTTAGAATGAAATTAAACTAAAAAATAATATGGCATTCATAGTGAAGAAAAAGATTTCAGGTAGGGAATATTATTACCTACAAAAATCTATAAGGGAAGGTGACAAAGTAAAAAGCAAGGTAGTTGCCTATTTAGGCAAAGACTTACAAGAAGCTGAAAAAAAAGCTGAACAGATAAAAATGCAAGATCAAAAACCATCTCAACCAGAAAAAAAGCAAGAACAATCTCAATCTAATAATATAAATTCAGAAGAAAAAGAATTTATTAGCTTCATACAAGAACACGGATTCATTTGGGGACCTGAGCCAGAAATATATGGGGGATTGGCAGGATTCTACACCTATGGCCCTATAGGAAAATTACTAAAAAACAAAGTAGAAAACAGTGTAAGAAAAATCTTCAACGCTAATGACCTAAGAGAACTAGAAGGCCCAACAGTTCTACCAGACATCGTTTGGAAAGCATCAGGCCATCTAGATACATTTAGCGATAGAATAATAAAATGTTCTAAATGTAATGCTATATTCAGAGCAGACAAAATTATCGAAGAATCTCATGATGTGGCCGCAGACGCTTTTTCAGACGAAAAAATATTAAAATTCATTAAAGATAAAAATATTAAATGTCCAAGCTGCAAAGATAACTTTGAACAAAAGATAGAAAGACAAAGCCTAATGATGAAAACAGTGGTAGCTGGAGAACCAGCCGCATTAAGACCAGAAACAGCGACTGTAACTTACTTGCCATTTTTAAGATTCTATAATTTCTTCAGGAAAAAATTCCCAATGGGAGTTTTTCAAATTGGTAAAGCATATAGAAATGAAATATCACCTAGACAACATGTCCTTAGAGGGAGAGAGTTTACACAAGCTGAAGGACAAATGTTTGTAGACCCTGAAAAAAAGAACGAATGGGAAAAATATGAAGAAATAAAAAATATCAAACTTCCATTCTGGGATTACGAAAGCCAAGATATCAACAGCAAAGTTAAATCAATCAGTATTAAAGAAGCATTAAAAAAAGGATTAATAAAAAGTCAAGCATATGGATGGTGCATCTGGCTTGCATACACTCAATTTATTAATTTTGGAATTTCAAAAGAAAGAATCAGATTAAGGCAACATCATCCTGATGAAAAAGCATTTTATGCAGATGACGCTTGGGACATAGAAGTAAGACTAAACAATTATGGATGGACAGAGGTATGTGGTGTACATGATAGAACTGATTATGATTTAAAGCAACACACAAAATTCTCTAACGAAAAATTAGAAGCCAAGAGAGAAGATGGATCAACATTCGTTCCACATGTTCTAGAAATAGCATTCGGTACAGATAGACCCACATATGCTCTAATTGACATCTTCTACGACAAGAAAGAAGAAAGCGAGGGTAAAACCACTTTCAAAATTCCTTACAACATGGCACCAATAGATATTTCTATATTCCCATTAATGAAAAAACCAGAACTACTAGAAGCATCAAAAAATATTAAAGAAGACCTAGAAAATGATTTTATTATTAACTACGATGTCTCAGGAAGCATAGGTAAAAGGTATCTTAGAAGCGCAACAATAGGAACTCCTTATGCAATAACAATTGACTTTGATACCCTAGAAAAAAACACAGTAACCATCAGAGACAGAGACACAGAAAAACAAATCCGTATCAAAACAAAAGATCTAAAAAATACACTAAGAAAGCTTATTAATCAAGAAATCCAATTTGAAGAAGCAGGAAAGATAATTTAATATGACAAACCAAGAATGTATATTTTGTAAGATTGTAAATGGAGAAATTGAATCTAAAGAAGTTTATGAAGATGATAACTTCATAGGGATTTTAGATGCAAATCCAAAAACACCGGGACATACTTTAATTATTCCAAAAAAACATTTTAGAAACATACTGGACATGCCTACTACATTAGGTAATGAATTATTAGAAGCAACCAAAAAAATATCATTAAAACTAATAAAAGAAAAAAAAGCTGAAGGAACAAACATCTTAATTAACAATGAACCTTCTGCAGGACAATTAGTTTTCCATATGCATGCTCATATAATTCCAAGAAAGAAAAATGATAAAATTACGTTTTAAACACTAACTCCAACAAACATTCTTACCAAATAACCCATTCCAAAACTAATTATTGCGACGCCCATACTTATTGCTAACATTTCAAAGAATTTCCGAGAAAAACTTTCTCCTTTTTCCCTAGATGCATAATAAGTATAACCTGTTATAACAAAGATTGCATTAATCAATGTCCATCCAAGTGCATAAAACACATTATTTAAGATTAAATAAGGAAATAACAAAAACAAGACTGTAAAAAAATATGCAATACCTGTATAAATTGCAGCACTACTCGGACTTTTACAAATTCCTGCCTTTTTATCTTTTTTAGTATGATTACATTCAGCTTTAGTACTCAAATACTCACTCCCCGCCATAGAAAGACTAGCCGCAAACCCTGTTATAAAACCACTTATCAAGATTATC
>NZCB01000039.1 GCA_002688165.1 Candidatus Pacearchaeota archaeon
CGAAGAAAAAAGGGATTAATGTTAATATTGTTATTTTAATTATAGTTGTTGTTTTAGTAATTGTGTTAGTCTGGGGAGTATTTTATAAGGCTCCTGTTGAATCTGGTGAAGGGGAGTTGGCGCAGATGGGTCCTGGCAGTGGGATGCCTGTCAGAGGAGTTGGCGGAGAGGGTGGGATGCCTGGCAGTGGGTGCACATGCGAATGCATAAAAGAAAATAAACAATTTCCGAATATCCCAAACCAAAAATTATGTAAGAAAGTTAATGAAGAAACAAAGACATGTGATACTTATGATTTTGAAATAACTGCTAAAAATTTTAATGAATGTTCTAAATCTGAAGGGGGAAAATGTGATGGATCCCAAGCAGGAGAACCTCTTCCCAAAGGAGGAAATAGTTGGAGAAAGACATCTGGAAAATATGCAAATTGCAAGTATTCTTAAAAGCCATTTTTTTAATCTTCAACCAACTTTCTTCAAAAAATCATTATAACTTAAAGCACCATGTTCGGTGATTATTTTTTTAATATATTTTTTAGGTACAAACTCAAAACTGGGATTCTTTATTTTAATATTCTTTGGGGCTTTGTCCCAAATCTCGTTTAGTTTCCTTGTTTCCATGGGAACTTTATTTTTTGAGTATTTCCAGGAATCGGCTATAATGTAAAGGGGTATCTTATTTATCATTGCAAGTTTGGCTATGGCTCCGCTTCCTACTTTGTTTACAATTCCATTTCTTGTTAGGGCGTCGGCTCCAATGAATATTTTATTGACTTTCTTTGTTTTTTGTTTTTCGGAAAGTGCGATGTCCATTGCAGAATCAATGAACATAGTTACCTTGATGTTTGCATTTTTTAATTCTCTAGCGGTTTTTCTTCCTTGGAATAAAGGCCTGGTTTCAGTATTGTAAACTTGGAAACTTTTGCCTTTCTTTTTTGCATAAATTAATGAGTGGCTTACATTTGTAGAATGGCAATGAGTGTAGATAATATCTTTGCTTTTAATTAATTTTAAAGTATGTTTATTGATTTTATCCTGAGCTACTTGGAAATGGTTTAGAATTCTTTCAATAGGTTGTTCTTCTGCTAGATCCAATACATTTTGAAGCATAGGTTCTGTAGGTCTTAGAGATAGAAGTTTTTTCTTAGAAGCTTTTGTGGGTTTTAGTTGATAAGCCCTTAATCCTGCCTTGGCTACATTTCTAGCTCCCTGGATTTTTATAGATTTGATGTCTTTACAAATTTGATTAAAGGTCTCTTTTTTCATATTGGTAATAAGTTAGTTAGTTATAAAAATGTAATGTATTGGTAACTTGGATTTTATTCTTTTTTAGATAATTAGTTGCATTTTTTACAGATTTATCTCCTAAGAGACAAACAGTAATATTTGATTTGGAGTTTTGTTTTTTGAAATTAGTTATTATATAAGCAATGTTATCAATGTCTGTCATTTTCTGAGGTGTTGCAATAATTAGTAGGTTATCATTTTTATGTTTGTTTAATTCTTTTTTGTAATCTGATGATGTTGCAGTTCCTAATAAATCGATTAGTTTTGTTTTTATTCCTCTTTCTGTTAGATAGTCTGTTGCTAATGCCCCTGCACCTCCTGCATTTGTTATTATTGTTGTTTTTTTAATATTTATTTTAAGTCTTTTTGATTTTATTTTTTTCTTGCTTGCTTTTTGCAAGGCCTCTTCTATGCTATCACATAATATTATGTTGGTTTGTTTAAACATGCCTTTGTAGATTTCATAATTGGTGGCTAGACTTCCAGTATGACTAATTGCTGCTTTACTTCCAGAGAGAGTCTTTCCAGATTTTATTGCATAAATAGGTTTTTTGCACTTCTTGGTTATTTCTATGAATTTCTTTCCATCAGATATCTTTTCTATATAAAGAATAATTGATTTTGTATTTCTATCTTTTCTAAGATAATCTAAAAAATCCGCAAATCCTAATCCTATTGGGTTTCCTAAACTTACAAATTTACTATAGCCCATATCTAAATCACTAATATAAGACCATAGAGCTCCTGATTGAGAGATGAAGCTGATGTTTCCTTTCTTTGGTTGTTGGTTAGAGAAGGTTGTGTCTAACTTAATATAAGGATTGCTAATTCCAAAACAATTAGGCCCTATGAATTTTATATCATATTTCTTAGTTATTGCTAATATCTTTTTTTCTAATTCTACATTTCCTATTTCAGAGAATCCGGCAGTTATGATAATTACACTTTTAATTTTCTTTTTGCCACATTGTTCTAATACCTTTGGAACAAATTTAGCAGGAATAGCAATTATTGCTAAGTCAATTTTTGATTTATAATCTAAAACAGTTTTGTATTCTAGTTTTGGATTTATTGGAACTAAAGTTCCTTTAAATGTTTGGAGCTTTTCCATTAAGATACCTCCAACCTTTTCTGGATGAGTTGATGCGCCTATGACTGCAATTGTTTTTGGATTGAAAAAAGATTTCATTTAATAATCCTAGCATCTACAATAGTTGCCTTATCTTTAGTTAGAATTATTGGATTGATGTCTAGTTCTTGGATGTTTTTATCTTTTAGAGCTAGTTTGTTTAGTTTTAGAAGATTGTTTATTATTGCTTGTTTATTATTAATTTTTATTTTAAGATCTTTAATCATTTGTTCAGCATCTTTTTGATTTATTGGAATTATTCTAAATGTAATGTCCTTTATTTTTTCTACATCAGTTCCTCCTTTTCCTAGAAGGATTGAAAGTCCAAAATCTTCAGTAGATTTTAATCCTAAGATTAATTCTTGCCCTTTAATTTGTTCTTGAATGATGGTTCCTTGGAAGCCTTTAAGTTTTGATAGTTTGTTGAAAGAGTGTTCTGCTTGAGATAGATTTTTTATGTTTAAGATGATCCCATTTGCCTTATTTTTATGAATAATTTTCTTTGAATATACTTTCATTACCCATGGAAATGATAATTTTATATTCCTAAGTTGAGATTTATTTTTTATAAAATTTCTATTGACTACTGAGAACTGATTTTTTTCTAGAAAGTCTTCAGCCTCTTTTTCTAGAATGATTTTCATCTTAATTTTCTGCAGAAATTTTTTATTATTTTTCTGTGTTCTCCAAGTTGGATTTGTCTATCTTGAAGTTCTAAAATCGCTTTTGGTTTTTTTGAAAGCTTTTCCATTTGATATGCTGCGTCTTCTGCGGCAGCTGCGAAAGTTATGAAGAAAGCTGTTTTCTTGAATTTATTTTGTTTAAGATAAGTTTTTACTGCAGGTGCAATTCCATCCCATATAGGAGTTCCAATAATAACTATATCGTAATCTGATGGATTATAGGTTGTTGGTAGGATCTTAGTCGGAGTTCTTAATTCTTCATCAAATGCTCCTCCCTGCCAAATTTTTAGATGGCCTCTAGGTTTAGTATCTTTAATTATTTCTAAATCTGCCTTCATAAATTTAGAAATCATTCTAGCAGTTTTTTCAGTATGTCCTTGTAATGAATAGAATGCAACAAGTGTTTTCATTTTTTTAAGTCCTTCCAGGTTTTTTTCTGTTTTACTAATTTATTTAAAATTGGCCATTCTTCATTTAGTGAGTTTCTATGTTTCTGATAAAAAATTCCCAAAGGAATTTTATCACTTACCTTGTTATAATTAAATTCTTGGGCAAATTTTAAGGCCATCTTCATATCTCTATGTTTATCTAGCAGTTTGTACATTTTATTATCTCTGTCATTAACTTCTAAATTGAAAACAACACAATCTTGAATTACTTCAACGAATGAGAATCCTTTATGTTTTATAGCACGTTCTATAATTTTTTGTGTATGTGTTTCATCTCTTGCATTGCATCTTGCAACAAAACTCGCGCCTGCAGATAATGCTAAATGAATTGGATTGAGAGGTTGATTAAATTCTCCCAAAGGTTCTGCTTTTGTTTTATATCCTACTTGGCTTGTAGGGGTAGCTTGTCCAGTTGTTAAAGAAAAAGCTTGATTATCGTGAACAATAAGAGTTATATCTGGATTGAATCTACAAGCATGAATAAAATGTGCCATTCCTTCGGAATAGGTATCTCCATCTCCTGCGAATGCTATTACATTTAAATTTGGATTCCCTAATTTGATTCCTATCGCAGTGGGTATTGGGCGTCCATGTAATCCATAAATTCCAGAAATATTTAGATAATCAAATATTTTTCCGTGACAGCCTACTCCTGCAGACATTGCAAAGTTTTCTTTTTTATAACCTTGTTTTATTAATGATAAAATTGCACGTCTTGAAGCCTCTAAGATCATGTGATCTGGGCATCCTGGACACCAAGTTGAGTGTTTTATTGTTCTTAATGATACTCCGGGTTTTTCTGGATTTTTTGTCATATTTTCAATAATTCCTTTTTTAATTCATCAGACCTAAATGGCCTTCCATCATATTTTAAAATTCTATTTTTTATTGAGATTCCTGTTTTTTCTCTGATTAATCTTCCTAATTGGCCAGTTAGATTGCTTTCAACTAAAATAACATTTTTTGCTTTTTGTATTTCATTTTTTATTTTGTCGGACATGGGTTTGAGATAAATAGCTTGTAAGAATTTGAAATCTTCTCCCTTAATTGCATCAAGAATTGCTCCCTTTGTTGAACCCCATCCAATGATTAGATTTTTACTATCCTTTTTACCATGGATCTTTATCATTTCAAAATTTTTGCAGCCATTTCTTATTTGCTCATATCTTTCAATCCTAGCATCCCCATTTTTTATTGCAAATTCTGCAGACTCAGTTGTAAGTCCGTAATCATCTTGTTCGTAACTTGACGATTTAATAATAGAATCTCCTGGAAGCTTTCTTGTAATATTAATTTTTAGAGGTCTTTTTGGTTTTTTATCTGTTGAAAATTCTGATTCTGCAACATGTTTATCAGATAATAGGATAGATAGGCATTTGAATTTTTCTGATAGATACATAAGTTCATTAGTTATTTCAATTGATTCTAGAGGATCTCCGGGACTGGCTACAATTCTTGGAAATTCTCCATGTCCTGCTCTTAATGCAATGTCTAAATCTCCCTGCATATTATAGGTTGGAATTCCTGTTCCAGGTCCAACTCTTGATGCTAGATAAACAACTAAAGGTATCTCAGATATTCCTTGTAAGCTGAGCCCTTCACTCATTAAATCAAATCCTCCTCCAGAAGTTCCAACCATAACTTTCGCCCCAGAGAAACTTGCCCCCAAGGCCATATTTACTGCAGCAATTTCACCTTCTGGTTGGAATGTCATAAAATTGTGTTCTAATTGTTTTGCTGCAAGTTCATGTAATACTCCTGTTGCAGGAGTCATAGGATATGCAAAGTATAAATCAATTTTAGAATTAATTGCCCCAATTGCCACTGCCTGAGATCCACTCATTAAAGATAAATGATTATTAATTTTTTTAAAATTATATTTATTGGATTGAGAATTATATCCAGTAGTTGCTGCAATTAGGGCTTGTTTGTTATCAGAAGATAAACTCCTTTTAACTTCTGATAAAAGTATTTTTAAAGGAATTCCTAGAACTTTGGTTAGGGCGCCTGAAAGAGCAATATTTAGATTCAATCCAAATTTTAGAAAATCTTTATAGTCAATGATTACTCCATTTTTTTTAATCTCGTTCTTATGTATTTGCTTTGTTAATTCGTCAAGTGCTATCATAATATCTATCTTAGATTCGTGGCTAGAAATATTTTTATCGGAAATTGATAACACGTTGAAATTATGCCCGCCCCTTATTATTGAAGGATAGTCCCTATAATTGAAGGTAAAATAACCTTGGTTTATTAATATCTTGGAAACTATTCCAGAAACTTTGTTAATGCCTTGCCCAGCCTTTCCACCTATTAGAATATTTAATCTCATTTTTTACCCCTTTTTTATCCATATAATAAGAAAAATCACTATAAAAATATATTTAAAAGGATTAGTATATACCTATTTGAAGGTGATACTATGTTTGAGATGTTGATTAATCCAGTGAAGGCTGAAAAGAGGCCCTGGGAAATGTTTTTTATAGGAGCATTTTATGCTACCCTATCTTTGTTCTTAACTCAATGGATATTTTCTGGAGATCCAGTTTTATCTAAATATACAGGAATGTTGATTGTAACATTTTGTGTGATGTTTACTATCCCCTTTTTATATTTTGCAATAAAATATGAGGAAGAAAAAGATTTGCAAAATATAGGATTTATGAGACTATTAGAAGAACATGGCAAAGCACTTACTTATTTGATGTTTTTATTTTTAGGATTTATAGTTGCCTTTAGTTTTTGGTATATTGTATTTGAAGATGGCAATGAGAATTTTAGGGCTCAAATTGAGACATATTGTTTGATTAATAGGCCTACTAATTTTGAACAATGTATTTCAGATTATGGAATTGGGCATGATTCTGGAACTACTGGATATGCGTCTGCTACAAATAAAATTGTTAGTATCTTTGTAAATAATATTTATGTTTTAATATTTACACTAATATTTTCTCTGATTTTTGGTGCGGGAGCTATATTTGTGTTAGCATGGAATGCAAGTGTCATAGCTGCTGCTATAGGAATTTTTTCTAAAAATAGTTTGGCTAATTTGCCATTAGGATTAGCAAGATATATGATACATGGATTGCCAGAAATTGCTAGCTATTTTGCAGGAGCTCTAGCTGGAGGAATTATTAGTATTGCTGTAATTAAACATGATTTGAAGTCTGATAAGTTCTGGACGATTTTGCAGGATTCATTGAATCTAATTATCCTTGCAGTAGTATTATTATTTATTGCTGCATTGATTGAGGTCTTCATAACTCCTGCATTGTTTTAATATGAAATACGTATGTAAAAATTGTAACTATAACTTTCACTCAGAAGGTGCTGAAGAATGTAAGTTTTGTGGCATGGGAAGTGTTGAAGAACAAAAGTCTGCTGGAGAGTTAATTGATGAAATGGGTAGATTATTTGGAAGTTAATATCATAAAGATATAGAATGATTGGACATAACTTTAAAAAGATTCTAGAATAGATATTTTCATGGATGAAATTGGTGAATTAAGACCTAGAATGTTAGATGATTCTGATTCTCCTCAAAAGGATAAGGATTTTATTAAGGAACGTAAAGATAAGTTTTTTAAATTTTTTACTAAAGGGCAGAAATGGGTTGTAGTTTTATTGATAATTGCAATCATTTTGGGAATGTATATTCGAGCATTGCCCATGATGGAACATCAAGGAGGAAATCCTGGTTTATATGACATTACTACAAAAACATGGACTCTGGGACCAGATTTAGATCCCTGGTTATTTCTTAGAAATGCAGAGACTATTCTTAATGAAGGGAGTTTGCCAGCTATCGACCATATGAGGAATGTTCCATTGGGATTTGATAATTCCATTGAGAGTCAATTATTGCCCTATATGATTGTTTATACACATAAAATTGCTAATTTATTTGGAGATTATCCTATAGAATTTGCAGGAGTAGTTTTTCCAGTAATTATGTTTGGTTTGACAATAATTAGTTTCTTTTTGTTTGTTAGAGAACTATTTTTAAGAAGAACAAAAAAAGGCATATTGAAGGCTAATATCATAGCCATAATTGCGACTTTTTTTATGATAGTCACACCTGTTTTTTTATCAAGAACTATTGCAGGAATCCCTGAAAAAGAAAGTGCAGCATTTTTCTTTTTATTTTTAGCGCTCTATTTATTCTTAAAGGCTTGGAAAAGTAATAATCTGAAGAAGAGTGTTTGGTTTGGATTGTTGGCAGGAATTTCTACAGGATTAATGGGGTTGATTTGGGGAGGAGTTATTTATGTGCTAATACCCTTAGCAATAGCAACATTGTTTGCATTTATTTTAAATAAAGTTAAAAAGAGGCACTTTTATGCGTATGGGTTATGGGCAATAGTATCTACATTAATGTTAGCCTTGCTTTCTGGAAGATATGGTTTAATTGAAAGATTGACCTCATTGTCTTCAGGTAGTGCTTGCTTAGTATTTTTTGTTATGGCAATTCATTATCTAGTGTGGGATACAAAAATTAAAAATGTTGATTTCATCAATAAGAATAAATTACCTAGAACCATCTTAAGTTTTATAATTGCGATTATTTTATTGGTAATTTTAAGTGTCATATTTTTTGGTCCTGGTTTTGTTATAGAAAAAATTAAAGTTGTTCATCAGACGATATTTAAACCAGTTTTTGGTAGGTGGAATATAACTGTTGCTGAAAATAGGCAGCCAAATTTTCAAGAATGGAGTGGTAGTTTTGGACCTTATTTTAAAAATATTCCTTTAATGTTTTGGTTATTTTTTATAGGGTCTGTAGTATTATTTAAGAAGATGCTTCTCAGATTGAGAAAAAAAGATTCATGGATCTTAACCTGTTCGTTCATATTCTTATTGTTAGGGATAATTTATTCAAGATATTCTTCTAGTAGCATATTTAATGGAGATAATTTCATAAGTAAGGCTTTCTATTATGTCTCTGTATTAGTTTTCTTAATAGTTGTGGTAAAGTACTATCTTGAATATTACAAAAGAGGGGATAATAGCTTTAGTAAGATAAGGTATGAATATCTGGTTTTGTTTGCCTTATTTATTTTTACGCTGTTTACAGTTAGGGGTGCAGTTAGATTAATTATGGTTATGGGGCCCATTTCAACTATTTTTGCAGCATTCCTTATTGTAGAATTAGTTGATAGATATTTCAAAACTAAGGAAGATATTGGAAGAGTTCTTATTGGATTGTTTATAATTTTGGTTTTAATTGCTAGCATCTATACATTTTATATTTATTATCAAAGTGTAAATGCTCAGGCATACAATTTTGTTCCGAGTTCTTATAATATTCAGTGGCAAAAGGCAATGTCCTGGGTTAGAGATAATACTCCAAGTAATGCTGCTTTTTCTCATTGGTGGGATTATGGATATTGGGTCCAAAGTATTGGTAAAAGAGCAACGATGGTTGATGGAGGAAATGCAGTTACATATTGGAACTATTTAGTTGGCCGCCATGTGTTAACTGGAGATAATCAGGATGATGCATTAGAACTATTGTATAATCATAATATTTCTTATTTTTTAATAGATTCTACAGATATTGGAAAATATACTGCTTTTTCTAGTATTGGAAGTGATGAAAATTTTGATAGATATTCATTTATTAGTCCTTTTTTATTAGATGAAAGTCGGACTCAGGAAACTAATAATATGACGCTTTATATTTATCCCGGGGGAATAGGCTTAGATGAAGATTTGATAATAAATCAAAATGGTAGAGAAATTCTTCTTCCGGCAAATTCTGCAGGAGTTGGTGCGATAGTAGTCCCCTTCGATAATATTAAACAAAGCTATAGTCAACCTTACATCATAGTAGTATATCAGGGTCAGCAATATAATGTGAATATGAGATATTTATATATTAAAGGCCATATCTTTGATTTTGGTTCGGGAATTGAGGCTACTACCTACATATTTCCTAAACTTATAGTTAATGGGGGTCAAGTTAGTGCAAACGAGGCAGGCGCCGCATTATTTTTATCTCCGAGGTTAATGAAAGGAATGTTGGCTCAAGTTTATATTTTGGAAGATGCTTTAGATAATTTCCCTAACTTTAAAATTGCGCATACAGAATCTGCATTATTAGTAGATGATTTAAGAGCTCAAGGATTGCAATTACCAGATTTTATTTATTATAATGGAATCTTAGGTCCAATAAAAATATGGGAGATTGAATATACTGGAAAAGAAAAAATTAGAGAAGAGTATATTGATAGGGATGCGAGCAAATATATTAGCTGGAGGTTATAGTTTAGTTTAAAAACTAAAAAAGTTTAATTGGTAAATGGAGACAATATTAATAATTTCGATATTATTGAGTTTTGTTTTAACCCTTTATGCACTACCTAAATGGATAAAGAAATGTAGGGAGGTGGGATTTTTATGGGAGGATATGAATAAAGTTCATAAACATAAAAATATTGCTGCATCAGGAGGAATAATTGTTGTTATAAGTTTTATTGTAGGAGTTTTAAGCTATATTGCCATTAAAACTTTTATTATTGGGGGAAATGGAGAGATTACTCAAATTTTTGCATTATTGACAGTAATTTTAATATTAGCACTAATAGGATTTGTTGATGATATTTTGGGATGGACATTTAGAGGCCTATCTATCAGATTTAGATTATTTCTAGCTTTCATGGCATCTATTCCCTTAGTAGTTATTAATGCAGGTTCTAAAATTGTTGAGATTCCTTTTTTAGGAGTTATTGATCTTGGTTTTTACTATCCTTTGTTATTAATTCCTATCGGTATTGCAGGGGCTACTACTACCTATAACTTTTTAGCAGGATTTAATGGTTTAGAAAGCGGTCAGGGAATAATTATAATCAGTTTTTTGAGCCTTGTTGCATATTTAACTGGAAGTGGTTGGCTTAGTATTATTGGCCTATGTATGGTGGCAAGTTTAATTGTGTTTTATTTTTATAATAAAGTTCCTGCGAAGGTTTTCCCAGGAGATATTCTAACCTATTCCATAGGGGCCTTGATAGCCTGTATGGCAATATTAGGTAATTTTGAGAAAATTGCAGTTTTTGTTTTTATCCCTTACATAATAGAAACTTTCCTAAAAGTTAGAGGAAATCTAACTAAACAGTCCTTTGCAAAAGTTAATGGAGATAGCAGTTTAGAGATCCCTTATGGAAAGATTTATGGCATGACTCATCTTTCTTTATTAGTTTTGAAAAAATTTAAGAATAAGGTTTATGAAAAGGACGTTGTTAAACTAATACATTGTACTCAGATAATAATTTGTATTCTGGCCCTAATTATTTTTAGAGGCAGTCTAGGAATATGAAGCTGAAAAAATATCTGCCAATATTTGGAATTTTATTATTTATTTATATCTTAGTTAAGATAGACCTTCAGGCAGTTTTATCAGAGATTCAAAATGCCAATATATACTTTTTGTTGATAGGGGTATTTTTAGTATTTGTAATGATGTTGAGTGAGACTATTAAGTGGTTTACTATAGCAAGATTCCAAAATATTAAAATCCCCTTTAGTGAAGCCTTTAAGATAAATATGATTGATAATTATTATGGCTTTATTACTCCCTCAAAGGTTGGCTCAGTTATTAGGGCAGAGTATTTAAGGAAATATACTGAAGGGCATTTTGGGAAGGGTTTGTTTAATTTTATTATTGATAAGGTAATGGATCTTAGTGCAATAATATTTATTGCGATAATCTTTTCATATAACTTTAAGGATAAATTAGATCTACCCATTGGATTTTTTACCGCCTTATTTTTATTTTTTGTGTTCGGGACTTTATTTTTTCTTAAGAAGGAACGTAGTGAAGTCATATTAAGAATTATTTATAGAAAATTAGTCCCAAATAGATTTAGAGATCAAGCAAAGAGTAGTTTTGAATCATTTTATGATCATGTTCCAAAGAAAAGATACTTTATTCTTTTCTTTTTATTAAATTTATTTAATTGGATTATTAATTATACCTTAGCTTATTCTGTAGGGCTTTCATTAGGTATAAATCTACCATTTATTTATTATCTTAGTATTCTTCCCTTAGCCACACTTGTTTCTTTAATTCCAATAAGTGTGGCAGGATTAGGAACTAGAGAAGCTACATTAATTAGTTTATTCGGATTATTTGGTATCACGGCAGCCAAGGTTTTTTCTATGAGCATAATTAGTTTACTTATAGCAGGAATTATACCTGCAATTGTTGGTGCTAGTTATGCGTTTATAAAGAAGCTTGAATAATCTCTATTTATAAAATTTTATTTATAGAATATCTTATAGATGAAAAGATTGGAATAAATCACATTAATCTTTTTAATGGGTGATTGGAATTTATATTTATGAAAGTTAGTATTATTATCCCTTGCATAGAAATAAATAATCAAACCACCAAATGCATTAGAAAATGTTTGGATTTAGATTATGATGATTTTGAGATTTTGATATTGCCAGATAGCTGTAATAAGAAGTCTAAGCATAGAAATCTTAAAATAATTGAAACTGGAAAAGTTAAACCCGCAGTTAAGAGGAATAAGGGAATGGAGTTGGCTAAAGGAGAGTTATTTGCCTTTATTGATGATGACGCATATCCTAGAAAAGATTGGTTGAAAAATGCTGTTAAGTATTTTGAAGATGAAATGGTGGGTTTAGTTGGAGGCCCTAATTTGACTCCTCCGGAAGCTAATTTTGCAGAGCACATTTCAGGATATGTTTTAAGTAATTTTTTAACTTCTGGACAAGCTGCAATAAGATACAAAATAACAAAAAATCAAAATTCCAAGGAACTTCCTAGTTGTAATTATATCTCTAGAGATTTGGAGATAAAATATGATCCAAATTTTCTTACTGCAGAGGACTCTAAGTATTGTTTTGATGTTTGGAAAAAAGGATATCAGGTATTATATGCAGGAGATGTTATTGTTAACCACCATAGAAGAAATAGTTTATGGAAACATATTAAACAAATGTATATTTATAGCAGAGATATTGCCTGGTTAACCAAAAACGAATTTTCTTTAGATAAACTTTATTATATGATTCCTAGTTTGGGATTGTTAGTTTTTGTTTTAGGATTGATAAGTATTTATTATAATTTTTATAGTAATTTGATTCTAACTGGATTTTCTATTTATCTTATTTTAATGCTTTTAGGTAGTTTTAGAAGAAATATAATTACTAGTATTGTTGTTTGGTTAGTTAGTATTGCTACACATTTTGCATATGGTTTTGGATGGTTGAGGGGAATTTTTAGTAAGGTAGATAATGATGAAATGGTTGGTTGGAATAGTAGATAGATTTATTACTCAATAATTGGACATTTAATTGAAAAAACTTTTAAATTGGTAAATCGAATCTTTTTTATGGGTATGAAAGAAGTAGTAAGATCTTTTCCAAGAGGGTATATATTGCCAGCAATAATCTCTTTAGGGATATTTTTTTATACTTTAATTAATTGGGGCATCCCTTGGAGATTAAGTTTTATAATAGGTGCTATTGGGTGGTTTGCAGGAATAATGGCTCAGACTGCGTTTTTTGGAACTGAATAATATTAATAATAGTTTATTATAGATAACCTTTTAAATAAATAATAGCTAATTATTTTACAAATGGTGAGATCAATATGAAAGTTATGGTGGGATTTCCCCCTACTCAAAGTTCATTAGGCACTCCTTTATTGAGCCAGAATAGACAATTCCAGTATTTTAATAAACCTACCTTTTTGTATCCGGTTGTTTTAGGTACTGGGGCCACTATGGTTAAAAAAGCAGGACATGAAGTCATTTGGGAGGATGCTATTGCTCAATTTTTAGGTTGGAAAGAATATGATGAAATAATTGAAAGAGAAAGGCCAGATATATTTTTATTTGAAACTAAGGCTCCAGTTGTGAAAAGGCATTGGCAAGGAATTAGTCATATGAAAGAGAAATTTCCCTGGATGAAAATAGCCATTTGTGGAGACCATGTTAGCCATTTACCTGGAGAGACTTTAGAAAATTCTGAGGTGGATTATGTTATTAATGGAGGATATTATGATTTTGCTTTTTTAGATTTGGTTGAATGGTTAAATGAAGGTAAATCTGGAGCACCAAATGGAATTTGGTATAAAGATGATAATGGAGATATTGTGGAAAATGGAAGATATGAATTTTATAAAGATAGTAATAAGAATATTAATGATGCTCCGTTTCCAGATAGGAAATTGACTAAATATTTGAATTATCAAGATGAATTTAATTTGAAAGGAAGGCCTCAATTTTATATAATGAGTGCTAGAGATTGTGCTTGGGGAAAATGTACGTTTTGTGTTTGGGATCATGCACTGTATCCTAAGGGAGCCTATAAACAAAGGACTCCAGAGAATACCTTTGAAGAAGTTAAACATCTGGTTGATAATTTTGGAGCTAGAGAAATATTTGATGATGCTGGTACCATTCCTCCCGGGCCTTGGTTGAAGAAATTTTGTGGGTTAATGATAGAAAGTGGTTATAACAAAAAGGTTATGTATAGTTGCAATATGAGATTTGGATGGGTTGATGCTGAGATGTATAAATTAATGAAAAGAGCAGGATTTAGATTGTTGAAATATGGATTAGAAAGTGGGTGTCAGAAAACTATTGATAAATTGGATAAAGGTACTGATATAAATAAGGTATTTGAACATTGTAAGGATGCAAAAGATGCAGGATTGACAGTACATATTACTATGATGGTAGGGTATCCTTGGGAAACTAAAGCTGAATCTATGGAAGTTTTTAAGCTAGCGGATAAATTGATGAATGCAGGATTAGTAGATATTCATCAATCTACAATTGTTATGCCCTATCCTGGAACTCCTTTGTATGCTGAGGCTGTTAAAGAAGGATGGTTGAGATTTGGTGAGACAGATTATGAAAAGTTAGCTATGGATCAGCCAGCTATGAAAAATATGGAAATGAGTCCTGAAGAAATCCAGGGATTGTGTAAACATAATTATATGACTTATTTGAAACCTAGTTATATTTGGCATCATGCTAAATCTAGAATTAGAAGTTGGGAGGATGTTAAGTATACATTTGAAGGCGTAACTGCCCTATTTGGTCATTTGAAGGATTTTAGTAGAAAGCCTGAGAAAAGTGGTAAGAGTGAAATTTTGACTCCTGGACAAACTGCTAGGATGTTGGCGAATGTTCATAATCCCAGACAAGAGTTAGTTGCCATCAAGCCAGGGGCTAAAGAAGCTATCCCTCATAAGGTAGTTGAAGAAATTAAGATTTCTTCTCAAATTGCATAATTGATGGGTTTTAAATATTGTTTTATTAAATGTTTTTTAAGAAATTGTTCGCATGTCTGGAATTTATAATTATTTTTCTTGCAAAACCTAATATAGCAATCTAGTTTTCTTGTTAATTGTTTTCCAGATGGCTTTTTTATATGATTTGGTATGTTTATGTTTCTTAGGTCTGCAAATTCCCAGGGATGTTGAATCATCATAGTATATTTGCTTTTAAGGAAGTTTAATTTTGTGAAATTCTTTGCATAGTATAGGGGTAAGTTTTTGAATGCTAGCCAGAAAAGTGAAAAATTAGGTCTAATTGTAGAAGCTGGAAGTTCAATAAGGTTGTTTTTCATATGAGGGTAGCGAGTTTGACGTAGATTATTATATCTTCCTGGAAGATAGATTGGATGACTTGAAGAATCATATTCAAAATCTGCTTGATCAACAATATTAGTGTCTTTTATATTCCATCTTGGTGCTCGGAATCCCTTTATTTTTTTATTGATTATTTCTTCTTTTATTTCCTTTGCTTTTTTTATGTTACTTAGATTTATAGGCTCTGAATGTGAGTATCCGTGACTAGCGATTTCATGATTTTTTGAAAGTTGTTTGAGGGTTTCAGGATATTTATTTGCGAAATTTGCTGTTGTGAAGAAAGTTGCTTGAATGTTATGTTTGTTTAAGATGAATAGAAGATTTTTTAATCCTTGGATAGAGGTTTTATACATTTCTTCTTCACCAATGTGAACTTTTTGTTCTCTGGGTAGATCAAATTCTTCTAAATCAAAAGTTAATAAAATTGATTTCATCAATGAAAGAACCTCAATTTAATTAAACGATATACCATTCCTGCAAGATATCTTAAACGAACTGTTGAGAATTTTTCGTATTTTACTAAAGGAGTATAGAATTCGGCTACCTTAAATTTATGTCTTTTAGATTTATATAATAATTCAATATCAAAATCAAATCCTACACAAATCATATTATTACCTACAGATTTCCAAACTTTTCTTCTGAAGAACTTTGCTCCTGCTTGCGTATCTCTAAATTTTAAACCAAAGAAGAATCTAACAAAAGTTTGACCACCTAAAGCAACTAATCTTCTTATTTGTGAATCCTTAATTCCTTTTTTATTTTTTAGAGATCCCTTAAGATATTTTGTTGCTATAGCAATATCATAATCCTCTAAACTATATACCATTTCTTTAATTTTTTTTAAGCTAAATGGATTGTCTGAATCTAGGAATCCCATTAAATCATATTTTGCCTTATCAAAACCCCTTCTTAATGCATTTCCTTTTCCACGGTGAGGAATATTTAGAATTTCAATAGGATATTTTTCTGCTAATTTAGTTACAACTTCTAAAGTATCATCTGTACACGCATTGCAAACAATTATTATTTCAAAATTTTCAAAATCTGAAAAGATATTACTATATTCTATTACTGAATTTTCTATAATATGTTCTGCATTGTGTGCAGGGATAATTAATGATAAATTTTTTTTAGATACCTCATTCTCCATATTATATTGATTAAAATATAGTTTTAAAGGATATATCTGGTTTAAAGATATTGAAGAAAAATACTAATTAGTTGCAAATTTTAAAACTTCTAGACCGCCTTTGGCTATAAGTTTTATATCATCTAAAGATCTAATTCTTAGAAATCTTTTCATTACAAAAGATGGACGAATGTAGAATTGTTTGTATGCTTTTTTTTGCATTTCACTCATTAGTTTAGGATTAACATCTCCTAGAATAAATGCTCCGTCTGAATATGCAGTTAATCCTTCAAATCCCACGTCAAGGAATTTCCCTTCTTTCTTAATTATCTCGTGATGTTCTGTGCCAGGCATAGGGATGCAAATATGGAATGTAGCAGTATCTAGAGGTAAGCTTTTTGCAAATTCTATTGTATCTCTCATTGTTTGTCTATTTTCTCCAATATTCCCAAAAATAAATAGCCCTCTAGATTCAATTCCAACCTGATGGCACCAATTTGCTGCATTTCTTATATCCTCTAATTTTTCAGCCTTTCTCATTTTATCTAGAATTTCTTGGTTTCCAGATTCAATTCCTAGAGATAGCATATAACATCCGGCCTTTTTCATATGTTTTAGCATTGGCAGAGTTAATTTATCGCACCTTACCCCATTAGCAACCTTCCAAACTATCTTTTTGTTTAATCCTGTCTTAATCATAAGGTCGCAAAATTCTTTTATTCTATCTGGATAAAATGTAAAATTATCGTCTTGAAAATCTATCTCCTGAGTGCCGTATTTATCAACAAGAAATTGGATTTCCTTCACTATGCTTTCTCCAGATCTAATTCTAAGTTTTCTTCCGGAAGTTATGAAATCTGCACAAAATGTGCAGCGATATGGGCATCCCCTTCCACTAACAATATAATCTATAGGTGAACGTCTAGCCTCAAAACTAAAATATTTATCCATTGGCAATAAATCTCTGGCAGGAAAAGGTAAACTATCTAAATCTTCAATGAATTTGGAATCTTTATTATGAATATTATTTCCATTATTATCTCTATAAGATATTCCGTCAATTTGTTCATAAGGTTTGTTTTCTAAAATTTCAACTATTGTTTCCTCGCCTTCCCTTCTTACAACAAGATCTATTTTTGGATGATTTGTGAGCACCTCATCTGGTGCAGAACTTGCATGAATTCCTCCAAGAATAACTTTGACATTTTCAGGACATAGATTTGACAGTTTGTCTACCTCATTCATTAAACTAGAACTAGCAGATAATGCTATAAAATCTGGATTGTAATTAAATATCTCTTTTTTAATTTGTTCATGTGTAAGATTGTGAGCATTTGATTCTAATATCTTTACATCATGTCCTGCTTCTCGCACTACTGCAGCAATATATGCAAGTCCTAATGGGGGATAGATTGGTGTTGCAGTATCACTACCGGCATAAGAATATACTAACCTATAATTGGGTTGAATTAATAATAATCTCACCATTTTTAATGAATATTAACAATTGTTTAAATATATTTCTGTGTTTTCTAATCATTTATATATAAACTTAAATAGTAAAAAATTAAGTATTTTTATGGAAGATGAAAAAGAGATTATTGAAAAAGAAAATTCTAATGCTACTAGTCTTGGAAAATATGATAAAGAAGGGTTTAAGGAGATTACTATGGAGAAACCTGAAGAGATTGATGCTACAGGTTTAGAAAGGCCTTGGAGATTGGATCCAAAAGGTTATTTTCTAATAAGAATTAATGAGGAATTAGGTAAATTAGAGGCCGCATTTTGTGATCTAAAGGAGAATAAGGTTAGAAAGGTAATAAGGGGAGATACGCCTATAGAAGTTTATACGGCTATTCTAAGGGAAGAATTAGTAACTATGTTAGATCATGCTGCAGATATTGGTGTTGAGCTTCAGAAAGCCTATATTGCCTTAAGTGAAGGCAAGAAATATACACAAGATAAAATAGATTTAGAATAATTTCAGTAAATATATTCTTTTAAAGTATCTGCTTTTAATTAACTCATGAATATGGAAGGTCTAAAATATACAATTTCTCTTGAAGCAGATAAAAAGATTCAGGAAGATGTAGATATAATTAACAAAATAATTTTGGATAAATATGGTGATGAAATAAAGGCCATAGTTATGTTTGGAGGATTTGGACATATGGGCGGAAGTTTTAGGGAGGTTGATAATAAAATATTACCGTTGAATGATTATGATCTTTATATAATAAGTGAGAATGAAATGAATGATGAAACTCTTGAGAAATTGGGTGAAGAATGTAGTGAGGCCCTTGGTAGAGGAGGTAAGGAGATTGTTGAGAATTATAATGAGGAATATGATGAGAATGAATTTTTTCATGTAGATTTACATAATTTAACTGAAAAGAAATTGAAAAAATTATATCCTACTCAAAGAACATTTGATCTTAAATCAAGTATAGTTGTTTATGGAAATGAAGATATTCTAGAGAATATACCTGATGTGAAGATTTCTAAATCAGATGCTATAAGGTTATTATTTAATAAATTAGATCATTTTGCAATTGCTGAAGATAATTCTGAAATAATAAAAAGCATTTATGCAGTTAAGGGATTTACAGATTTATGTACTAGCATTTTGATTTATAAAAATAAATATGTATCTAGATATCAGGATAGGGCAGATATTATTCAGAAAATGGGAATTCCGGATGAATTGAAGGAACTAATTAAAATAGCTACCCGCTCAAAATTATATGAGGGTTATAAATTAGATAATGCAGATTATTTCTTTGAAAAATCAAAGGAATGGGTAAGATGGACCTTGAAAAAGATACTTAGAGATCATCTAAATATAGAAAGTGAAGACTGGAAAATTATATGTAAAAAATGTTATGATAAATTGCCCTATATTTATTTTAATGATTATTTGAAATCTAACAAATTGTTTTTTGGGCAATATTATTTGAATTGGAAGTTTTTTATGAGTGGATTAAGGAAGGATGAATTTCTTATTAAAAATGTCATTAGATGGAGAGATTCTGGGTTAATAGTTGCATTGTCGTTAATTTTATATTCTGTTGGAGAATATCAGGAATCTGAGAAATATCTAAAGAAATTAACTAATAATACTAAGCCCTTGAAAGATAGAATACTAAAATTATATTCTGTTTATTATTTGCAAAAATTACTTTAAAATGGCTAGAACAAAAATCATATTGATAGATGCTTTTAAGCTTGAATATTTAAAATATGCTCCCTATCTAAGATCCTTATGTGAAAAAAAACGGCATGGAAATTTAGATATGGGTATTGGGCATTGGAGGGGAGTGGATATTTTATTTAATGGGAATTCGGAAATTATTGGTAATTTTTGTAAAGGTTCTGGCAAATTAAAATATTTTAAATATTTCAAATTTCTAGATAATCTTGGAAGATTTGGAAGATTTCTGATTAATGTTTTATTTAATATTCCTAGATTATTGAAAGGTTATGAAATGTTTAAAACTGGGAAAATTCCTGTAAGTATGTTGTGTAAATTGGATGTTAGTTATGGAAAACATGTTGGTAAAAAATCAGATATTGATTTTTTTTATTTTGGCGAACTTGATAATTTAGGGCATAAATATGGGACCAAAAGTATTCAGATTATTAGGGCCATAAGGAACATTGATAAAAAATTGGAAAATATGAAATTTGATCTTATATTTTCAGATCATGGAATGATTGATGTTGAAAAGATTATTAGTGTTCCAATAACTAATGACTGTTTTATTGATTCAGATATGGCTAGATATTGGGGGAGTGAGGAGGAATTAGATAAAATTAGGGGAGAATTGCCCATGGAGAATGGAAGGATAATTGAATGGGATAAAAAATATGGAGATTTAATATTTTTAGTTAATACTGGAGTTTTGATTTTCCCAGATTTTTGGAATGAAAACATAGTTAAGGGTATGCATGGATATGATGGTAAACACCAAGATATGAAAGCTTTTTATCTTCTAAATGAAAATGGTAATAAGGAGGATTTAAAAGTTGAAGAACTTCATAAAATTTTAAATGGAATTAGGAAAAGAAGATAATTTGTTAAATAATACCTATGAAAGTGGTAGTTTGATTGCTAAAATTTATTTTAGATGGAAAGTTATGACTGCTATAAAATTGGCAGGATTGACAAAGGAGGATATAATCTTAGATTACGGATGTGGAGATGGGTGGTTAGAACATAAATTAAAAAATTATAATATTCATGGATATGATTTAAATCCAGATAAGACGTTTGTTAAAGATTATACTAAGATTAGACCTACAAAAATTTTTGTTTTGGATGTTTTTGAACATATTCCCGTTAAGGTGATTAAGGAGATAATTGATAATTTTAAGAATATGGGAAATTTTGAATTAATTGTAAGTCAGCCTACAGAGAATTGGTTATCTAGAAAAGTTAGAAAATTAATTGGGAAAAGTGAGGTTCCAGATGAGCATATAACTAGATATGAAGAAATTATTGAAATATTAAAACAGGAATTTAAATTGATTAAGAAGGTTAATTTTTTTACAGTATGTCATATTTTTTTATTTAAGAATTAGTATTGTTTTGTAATATTATTTCAGGAGGAGTAATTGTTTTTGCAGGTGTTTTGATGCTTGCTCTAAGTTTAGCTAATGCTATTTCATTATAGTCAAATCTGTAAATTACTAATACAGGTTGCTCTTGAGATCCATATAATTTTGCAGGAGTTAGTAGTTCTGGAAATTCATTAGGAAAAGGGTAAATCCAATCAGTATGACGTTCAAAAACTGAGATAATGAGATATTTTGGCCTTTCTTTTATAACAAATTCTATGAATTCATCCCTGGTTCCCACAGGAATATCTCTTCTGTAGTTTAATCCTGAAGGATAGTTAGATCTTTCTGAATAGTAAGTTATTTGGGGATGAGAATGAGAAATTACTATATCCTCTGGATTGGAATTTGCTTTAACCCATTCTCCAGCTAATTTTACTTCCTGATAAGAGGCTTTTTTTGAATTTATTAGATCAAATCCAAAATTATAATTGGGAATAAGGGCTATTATTAAAATTATTATAGATATAATTATTATTGTTCTTTGTTTCAATTTAAATTTATTTTTTAAGAAAGATCCTAGTAAAATGAAAGGATATATTGCTATAAAGAATAAGAAAGGTATTGTTGGCATAGCATATCTTTGTTCTAGGTGAGGTGCAATGTACCCTAAGAAAACTAAACTGAAGACTATGAAGAATAATATAAAGAATCTTTTCTGCATTTCATAGTTTTTAAATATTTTATCAAATCCTAAAAATAGGTCTATGAAAAATAAGAAAAATCCTAAAATGAATAGAATATACATGGGAGATATCACAAATAGACTGGAATATCCTGCCTGGTTTCCATCTAAAATATAGGGCAAATTAGTGAAATAAACATGAAGATTTGAAAATCCTGATTCTTCTACACCTCCAATCTCTCCAGTTTCAGATATTCCTTCAATTCCCAAATAGTATGCTGCTAAATCTGTTATAGGATTTCCAAAATAGGAATTATGCATTGCCATCTGTGGAATGAAAATAATTGCAAAGATTAAGATTGATATCCATAACCATTTATTTAAAATAAATTTCCATTTCTCCTTGATTATTGCCATGGCTAGGAATGCAAATGAAAACATTAAATATTGCATTCTTATCAAACAGGCGCATGCATAAAATAATCCAAATAATATAAAGTATTTTTTTCCGCGGTTTTCCATATATCCCTTCCAGAAAAAGAAGACTGCAGTTAAGAAAAAGAATGTTGCCGGCAAATTAGTTAATGGACGCCCTGAAAAAAATAAGAAGACCCATGAAAATGTTACCCCAATGCTAGTTAAGAGCCCTAATTTTTTGTTAAACATCATTGAGATTAATTGATATGTAACAAAGACTATTCCTACAGACAATAAGATAACTAAAAATCTTATAGATAACTCTCCCAAACCTATCCTAAAAAAAGAGGATTCTATTAAAGGCCATAGAAATCCTCTACGATAATACCAGACGTCAATAGTGTTAAGTCCAAGGCCCCATCTTTTTGCACTTGCAAGATAGTCTGCAGCATCCCACCATATTGCCTGGTGTTTTGTTTGCATATAAACTAGCATTCTTATTATAAATGCAACTATTAGTACCCCTGCAAGGTATCTATCGTAATCATCTTTTATCCATCCCGTTAGAAAATTCTTTAGAGATTTCTTTCTTTTTTCAATATCTGGAACTAATTGTTCAGCAGTTGGAACCTCATTTTCCATTATTGAAAGTAGAAATATTTGTTTTTATAGATTTGTATTTTCTTGAGATAATGTTTTTCTCCAATAATCTAACATGTCCTTGAGAGTTTGTTCTAATGGAATTTCCTGTTCCCATCCTGTAGATTTATTAAACTTAGTTGAATCCCCATAAATTACTGCCTCATCAGTTGGCCTGAGAAGTTTGGGATCTTGTTCTAGTGTGAATTCAAAATCTACTAATTTTCTTAGTATCTCAATTATATCTGCAATTTTATAGACATGTTTCCCACTTATGTTATAAACTTCTCCTATTTGTGCTTTTTCTAATGCTAAATAGAATCCTCTGATGGTATCTCTAACATCGGTTATGGCCCTTTGAGTTTCTATGTTTCCAATAATAAGTTTCTTATCTTTATTTAACCCCAATTCAATTTCTACAAGTCTTTTTGTAAAATCTGCACATACGTCATTGATCTTTTTTGGCCCAGTAGTGTTAAAAATTCTCATTGAAATTGAGGGTACATTGAAATTTTTAAAATATTGATATGCGAGTTTTTCTTGAGCTAGTTTTGAAACTCCATAAGGCTGTAATGGATTCAGCTCATGGCTTTCTTTTATTGGGGTTTCATGAGGTTCAACAAAGCCATATTCTGCGCTTGTGCAAGCATTTAGTATCTTGCAATTGGGTTTTATTTGTTTAACTGCTTCAAAAATGTTCACAGTTCCTAAAACATTAGTTTCAATTGTATACCATGGATCTTCCCAAGATACGGTTGGAAAACTTTGTGCGGCTAAATGATATATATGATCTGGTTGGAAATCTTTTACTATTGAAAAAACTTTTTCCTTATCTCTAACATCACATTCCATTTTTATACAATCTTTATGCAATTCATCAATATTTGTTGTTGGTTGATAATATGTGGATAGAACTGTAAATCCTTTTTTAATAAGGAATTCTGTAAGATGTTGTCCCATCATTCCCCCACCTCCCGTTATCCAGGCTCTCATTCTTCAACCTCCCACACCTTCAATCCTTCAAAATCAAAACTGAAATCTATAGATTTTGCGCCCCTCTGAGCTAAAGCCTCTTTTATTTTATGTTCATAATCTGATTTGCAATATATTAATAAATGTCCCCCTCCTCCAGCACCCATTAATCTGGCTCCAATTGCTCCATTAGATATTGCTTCTTCTATTAATGAGTCGATATAGGTGTTTGTAGTTAGAGGATTAAATTTTTTCTTTTTTTTCCAACCTTCAAAAATTAATTCTGCAAATTTTCTTAAATTCCCTCTCCTTAAATTAAATTCCATTTCAATTGCAGTATCTTTTAATTCATGTAATCTTTTAATCTTATCAGAATCTTCAAAAATTTTTTCTTCATCTCCTTTTTTATATACTTCTCCAGAAGATTTAACCCTTCTTCCTGAGCTTGTTATTAATAAATTTTTTTCTATTTCTAATAAGTTGTCTTTTCCTATTTCTGCAGAGTTTATTTTTACGTTATTATCTCCTAAAAATTCATATAAATTTATTCCTCCAAAAGTTGAAGCATATTGATCTTGCCTTCCAGTCCGGTTCTTTAATTTTTCTTCTTCAATTTTAAACGCAGTTTCGGCGATTTCATGTTTTGTCAATCTATTTTTCTTTCTTAAATGATTAAAAGCGCCTATAACTGAAACACATAATGAGGCGCTGGCACCAAGCCCTGAATGAGGTGCAACCTCACTCCTTACATAAAGATCAAACCCATAACCAGGATTCATCTCTAAAATAATTGCTTTTATTAATTTAAGTTCTCCATCCATTTTAATTTCCTCTAAATTGTAAAAAGATTCTTCATAAGTTTCAAAACCTTCATAGAAATTAATAATATCTGATTTAATATTTATTTTTTTATCATCCCTTAGTGTTAATGAAGAATAAACATATTTGTTAATTGTTGCATTAATGCAAATTCCCCCATGTTTTTTATCATAGGGAGATAAATCGGTGCTACCCCCTCCAAAAGTTATTCTAACTGGGGCTCTGCTTCTTATTATTTTTTTATGACCAGAAATACTAGGAATTATTAGTCCCTCTCTAACATCTTTTTTAAATTCGTTCCAGTCTTCTTTATCTGCAACATCTAATATATACCCATTATGTAAAAAACCATTCATTTCTCCAACCAATTTTTGAAAGATTTCTTGTTCTAATGAAACTTTTTGATTCAAAGGTATATGGCTTAAAATTTGTTTATTCATAATATAAAGGCCTCCGTTTATTAGAGGATTATGAACTGATTCAATATGGTTATTATGCTCTGAGGTGTCTCTTTTATGAATTTTTAAAATTTTATTGTCATTTATTTCAACTAATTCTTGTGTTTTTGGATGGGTTGCTTCTGTAACAACCATTGTAAAATTGGATTGATGGAATTTATGAGATTCTATTAATTTATCTAAATCTACATCTAAAAAAGTATCTCCATTAGTTACAATAAAATCTCCAGTTATTAGATGTTCTGCGTTTTTTATTGCTCCGGCAGTTCCCAAAAGCTGTTCTTTTTCATAAGAATATTTTATATTGATCCCTAGCCTTTTACCATCTCCAAAATATTCTTCAACTTTTTCTCCTAAGTGGCCTACAAGCAAAATAAAATCTTTAATTCCGTGTTTTCTTAAGCTCTCAATTTTAAATTCTAAAAAAGGCCTTCCATCAATCTCCACCATAGGTTTTGGAACTTGTTCTGTATAAGGTCTCAGCCTAGTGCCGAGACCTCCAACTAAAATCAATGCCTGGTACGCTCTTTTTGGTACTTCCATATACTATCAGATTATAGTAGTTATCTTATAAGGATTATTGTGATGTTGGTTTGTATAAATCTTTAAAAAAAGTTAACAGTTAGAAAATTTATGAAAAGACATATCCTGGAAATGATTGATGAAAGTTTAGATAGTGTTGTTAAGATTAAAGAGCTTATGCCTCAAATAGAAAAAGCTGCTAAGATTATGATTGATAGTTTAAAAAATGGAAATAAAGTAATAAGTTGTGGAAATGGAGGTAGTGCTAGTCAGGCGATGCATTTTTCGGGAGAGTTAGTTGGAAAGTTTTTAGTTGATAGAGGGCCACTTGCTAGTGTTTGTTTGAATTCTGATATTACTAATATAACTGCTATTGGTAATGATTATGGATATGATCAAATTTATAAAAGGCAGGTGGAAGGAATTGGTAAAAAGGGCGATGTTTTGATTTGTTTTACGACTTCGGGAAATTCTGAAAATTTGTTACAAGCTGTTAAAAATATTAAAGGAATTAAGGTGATTAATTTATTAGGAAAGGGTGGAGGAAAAATGAGGGGGACAGGAGATGTTGATATTATAGTTGATTCTGAGCAAGTACCTAGAATTCAAGAATGTCATTTATTGATATTGCATATTCTGGCTAAACTTATTGAGGATGAATTTATTAAATGATCTCAATAATAATTACTTCATTTAAAGAACCAGAGACGATTGGCAAATGTATTGAATCTATAATTAGTCAGAATATTAAGTATGATTATGAATTAATTGTTAGTGCACCAGATATTGAAACATTAATGGTGGCTAAGAGTTACAAGGCTAAGGAGCCTAGAATTAAGTTATTTAAAGATCCTGGAAAGGGCAAGAGTTATGCTTTGAATTTAATATTTAAGAAATTACGGGGAGATGTATTTATTTTGACTGATGGTGATGTTTACATGTCAGATGGTTCTATTAATAACATAATGGAACATTTCAAGGAGGATAATGTGGGCTGTGTAACAGGAAGGCCAGTCCCACAAGAGTATAGGTCAGACCAATATGGTTATTGGGCTAACTTTTTGTTTGATGCAGCCCATGATTTGAGGAAAAGTTTGCATGATGCAGGAAATTTTTTAGAGTGCTCGGGTTATTTATGGGCCTTTAGGAATAATGT
Organism: Candidatus Pacearchaeota archaeon; assembly: GCA_002688165.1. GTDB lineage: Archaea > Nanobdellota > Nanobdellia > Pacearchaeales > GW2011-AR1 > ARS1285. The sequence continues at coordinate 26,537 of NZCB01000039.1, forward strand.
TGTTAGTGACTTGCCACTTGACGTTGCTGAAGATACAGTTATGCCTTACTTTTTTCAGGAAAAGGGATATAAAATTAGATATGAAGAAAATGCAAAAGTTTATGTTAAAAATGCAGATAATTGGGAAGATTGGTTGAAGCAGAAGATTAGAACAAGTAAGGCTCATGAAACCTTGAATAAATATGTTGATACCAATCTTGCTGAGAAGACAAAGAGTTTTTCTAATGAATCTAAGGGGTTGAAGTATTTGTTTACCTATCCAAATAATCTAAAGGAATTTTACTGGACGTTGAAATTAATTATGGCCAGATTGAATATGTGGATTCGAGTTTTTTATGATACAAAGATTAAAAATAAGCAATATACAGATAATTGGGAGAGAGTTGATAGTACTAAATAATCATACCTTATATCTAACTTTATCATAGAAAGTTTTGAATGCAACAGGAGTTTTTCTGTAAATAGGTTTGACTATTTTTTCTCGAGTATTGTCCATAACTTCAACGATTTCTCCAATTGCATAAGTAGGTCTTTCATTTTTAATATTTCTTTTTACAACATCAGGTCTTGTTAGATAATTTACATACCATGCAGGTAAAAACCCATAACGCCTTTCAGTAACTGAACCCCTCATCATGTTTAAAACTAAATTTAAGTAAGGGTTTTTCTTTTTTAATTTAATGTGTTTCCATCTATCCCAGTAATTTAAAGTTCCAGCAGTATCATTATAGGTTTTAATTAAACCATCTTCTATTGCTTTTTTATAGAGAGGTGTCCCTTCAAAGAAAATTAGATTATTAACAGATAAAAAATAGGGTTTTGGTATTTTTTGTAATAATCTTATTGTTTGCATTATGTCATCATTAGTCTCATAAGGGTTGCAAGAAATTATATCATACATTACAGTTAGTTTGTCTTTGTATTTGTTTATAATTTTGGCGCATTCTAAAACATGTTTTGCAGTAATGAATCTGTTA